>JBKPSY010000106.1:0-11703 GCA_046735235.1 Acidobacteriota bacterium
AGCCGTCCCTGGCCGAGTTCGCGCTCGCGCTGCCCGACGCGAGGAAAGTCGGCACGCGAGGGAGCCCCAAGCGGCTGCTGCGCGCGCTCGCCAGGCGCACCTTCGGCAATGCGATCGCGGACGCGCCGAAGCAGGGGTTCAGCATTCCCGTGCATCGCTGGCTCCGCGTCGAGGCGCGGCCGCTCGTCGACGATCTGCTGTCTGACGCTGCGATCCGCGAGATTCCAGAGCTCGATGCAGTGGCGGTCCGTCACGCCGTCGCGGCGCACATGGACGGTCGCCGCTCGTATGGCTTCGAGCTCTGGGGCCTGATGGTGCTCAGCGCGTGGCATCGCCGGCAGATCCGGGAGCCGCGCCCGAAACCGTCCGGGCGTCCGCCGTCCCGCGTCGTATGTCGACCGGTGGCTGAGCGCGCGGTCGCGGGGCCCTCGACGCCAGGTGAACGATCGCGATGAGCGAAGTGGCGGCGAAGAGGCTCGACGGCTTTCTCGATCTGCTGCGTTCCCCCGGCGGCGCCGAAGCGCTGCAGCGGGTGGACGGGGGAGTGGTCACAGCATCCGGACAGCAGTTTCCCTGCACGCCGACTGGCATTCCACTGTTTGCCGAACAGCCGCGGACTGACGCAGCCCGCGTGCAGCAGGCGCACTACGACCGCATCGCGACCGCATACCTGAACAACCTCGCGTATCCGCACACGCAGGAGTTCATGGCGTATTTCGATCGCAAGTTCCTCGAGCAGATCGAGGGCGCCGGTCTCGAGACGGTGGCCGAGATCTGCTGCGGATCCGGCGAAGCGCTGGACCTGCTCGGCGATCGCGTCGGCCGTGGTGTCGGCGTGGACATCTCGCCGGCGATGCTCGAGTCGGCGCAGAAGCGGTCGGCGAACGCGAATCGCTGTTTCGTCCAGGCGGATGCGACCGAACTGCCGCTCGCGTCTGGCCGCTTCGACACCGTCGTCGTGCTCGGCGGGATCCACCACATCAACGATCGCGCGCGGCTGTTCGGCGAAATCGCGCGCGTGTTGAAGCCGGACGGTCGCTTCGTCTGGCGCGAGCCCGTGAACGACTTCGCGCTGTGGCGGTGGCTGCGCGCGGCGATTTACCGCCTGTCGCCGACCCTGGACGCCGACACCGAGCATCCGCTGCGGCTCGACGCGACGCGTGCGTCGCTGGCCGGCGCGGGATTGGACCTGCGCAGCTGGTCGACGTTCGGCTTCCTTGGCGCGTCGGTGCTCATGAACAGCGACGTGCTCGTCGTGAACCGGCTATTCCGGTTCGTGCCGGGGATCCGGCCGCTCACTCGCCTCATGACTCGAGCCGACGACGGCTGCCTGAAGCTGCCAGGACTCGGACACGCCGGCCTTGCCGTGGCCGGGTTCGCCGTGCCCGTCCGCAATCGCTAGGGGCCATCCCCCCGCTCCCCCAACATCTGCGGTCTTGATCGTTAGGATCGGCGTCTGTATGATGGCGAACAAAAAGCGAAACATTTCATGTACGTTGAGCTCCACATGGCTTCGGCCTTCTCATTTCTCCAGGGCGCCTCGTCTCCAGAAGCCCTCGTCGAACGCGCCGCCGCGCTGGGATACAGCGCCATCGCGCTGGTCGATCGCGACGGCCTCTGCGGCGTTCCACGCTTCCATAAGGCCGCCATCGCCGCAGGCCTGAAGCCCATCATCGGCGCCGAGCTGACGATGGTCGCCGGCGAGAGCTCCTCGCTCGACGTCGTGAGCTCGTCGCTCACCGCTCGTCGTTCCAGCTCGTCGCTCGTCGCTCGTCACTCGTCGTTTGTGTTGCCGGTCCTGGTCGCGTCGCGGACCGGCTACCAGAACCTGTCGCGGCTCATCTCGACGATGAAGCTGAACGCGCCGAAGGGCGAGGGCGCGCTCACGCTCGAGGCGCTCGACGGCCGCGTGGAAGGCCTGGTGGCGCTGGCGGGCCGGCAACTGCTGCACGCGCGGCAGCACGGCGTCGGCGGGCTGCTCGATCGGCTGATCGGGATCTTCGGCCGCGACCACGTCTACGTCGAACTGCAGCGGCACTTCGATCGCGACGAGGCGGTCGACAACGAGTCGCTGACGGATCTGGCCGCGGCCTATCGCGTGCCGCTCGTCGTCACCAACGGCGTGCGTTTCGCCGCGCCGGACGAGCGGCCGCTGCACGACGTCTTCACGTGCCTCTACCACAAGACGACGCTGGCGTCGGCCGGCCGGCGGCTGGTGGGCAATGCCGAGCGGTACCTGAAGTCGCCAGAGCAGATGGCGGCGCTTTTCGGCGATCGGCCCGAGGCGATCGCCGCCTCGCGTGCGCTGGCCGATCGGCTCGAGTACACGATGGCCGATCTCGGTTATCGCTTTCCCGAATACCCGGTGCCGTCCGGCGAGACCATGCCGTCGTTTCTCCGGAAGATTGCCGAGGTCGGCGCCCGCGAGCGGTATCGGCCCTATCACGATCGCGCCCGCGCGCAGATTGCCCGCGAGCTGGATCTCATCGAGAAGCTCGATCTCGCCGGCTACTTCCTGATCGTCTGGGACATCGTCAACTTCTGCCGCCAGCGCGGGATTCTCGTGCAGGGCCGGGGGTCCGCGGCCAACAGCGCCGTCTGCTACAGCCTCGGGATCACGGCCGTCGATCCAGTCGGCATGGACCTGCTCTTCGAACGGTTTCTCTCGGAAGAGCGTGGCGAGTGGCCCGACATCGATCTCGATCTGCCGAGCGGCGACCGCCGCGAGCAGGCGATCCAGTACGTCTACCAGCGCTACGGCAAGCTGGGCGCGGCGATGACGGCCAATGTGATCACGTATCGCAGCCGCAGCGCGACCCGCGAAGTGGGGAAGGTGCTCGGCTTCGACGAGGCGCTCATCGATCGGCTGGCGAAGCTGATGAACCGCTTCGAGTACGTCGACGGCGCCGAGACGCTGTCGCGCCACTTCCGCGAGGTCGGCATCGCGCCGGGCGATCCCGGCGTCCGGCACTTCGTCGACCTCTGGCAGCGCATGCAGGACCTGCCACGGCATCTCGGCCAGCACAGCGGCGGCATGGTGATGTGCCAGGGACGCCTCGACGCGATCGTGCCGCTCGAAAACGCCAGCATGCCCGATCGCGTCGTCGTGCAGTGGGACAAGGAAGACTGCGCCGACATGGGGCTCATCAAGGTCGATCTGCTCGGCCTCGGGATGATGGCGGTGCTGCAGGATGCACTCGTGCTCGTGAACGGCGCACCAGGCACCGGGCACGAGGCACTGCACCCGGCACCCGGCACCGAGCACCAGGCACGGACTCTTGATCTGGCACATCTGCCTCCAGACGATCCGGTCGTCTACAAGATGCTGCAGCAGGCCGACACGATCGGGCTCTTCCAGGTCGAATCGCGCGCGCAGATGGCGACGCTGCCGCGCCTCAAGCCGACGTGCTTCTACGACCTCGTCGTGCAGGTCGCGATCATCCGGCCGGGCCCCATCGTCGGGCAGATGGTGCACCCGTACCTGAACCGGCGCGCGGGACGCGAGCCGGTCGTGTACGCGCATCCCTCGCTCGAGCCGATTCTCGCGCGCACGCTCGGCGTGCCGCTCTTCCAGGAACAGCTGCTGCGGATGGCGATGGTCGCCGCGGGATTCACCGGTGGACAGGCCGAAGAACTGCGCCGCGCGATGGGGTTCAAGCGATCGGAGAAGCGCATGAAGGTGATCGAGAAGCAGCTCAGGGAAGGCATGGCGCGGAACGGCATCACGGGCGAAACGGCCGAGCAGATCATCACGTCGATCGCGTCGTTCGCGCTCTACGGGTTCCCGGAATCGCACGCGGCCAGCTTCGCGCACATCGCCTACGCGAGCGCGTACCTCAAAGCGCACTACCCGGCGGTGTTCTACGCGGCGCTGCTCAACAACCAGCCGATGGGGTTCTATCATCCGGCGACGCTTGTGAAAGACGCGCAGCGGCGTGGCGTGCACTTCGCGTCCATCGACGTCGAGGTATCCGACTGGGATTGCACGATCGAGATCGACGGGAGAGTCCGGCTCGGCCTGCGGTACGTCGCCGGCCTGCGCGAGCCCGTCGGCCGCGCCATCGCCGCCGCGGTGGTGGCGCCACCGTGCCCGCCATCCCGATGTCCCAAGTGCGGGTGCGACGACAAGTCGATGCTTGAGATCGTCGCGCCAGGCACCACGCACCCGGCACCGCACGAAGCACCCGGCACCCGGCACGAGGCACGGTGGACATGCTTCTGTAACCTCTGCGCGCACGACTGGACGGAACCTCTGGCGCAGGCACGCAAGTTCACGGCCATCGAAGATCTGATCCGTCGCACCGGCATCCGGCGCGACGAGCTCGCCGTGCTCTCGGACATCGGCGCGCTGGCCGCATACGGACGCGATCGCCGCACGGCGCTCTGGCAAATCGAAAAGGCCGTTCGCCCGGAAGGGGAGTTGTTCCAGGCAACGAGCGACGAGCGACGGGAGACGAACTGGAGCGACGAGCCGGGAGCGACGAGCCCTTCTCCATTGAAACCCATGACCGCCGTCGAGCGCATGGCGGCCGACTTCGCGGGCACGGGGCTCACGATCGGCCCGCATCCGATGACGTTCCATCGATCGCGCCTCGCGCTTGGCGGCGTGCTTCGCGCGATCGATCTGCCGCGCCACCGTCCGGGCCGGCGCGTGCGCGTGGCTGGCTGCGTGATCACCCGGCAGCGGCCGGGCACGGCGAAGGGCTTCGTCTTCCTGACGCTCGAAGACGAAACCGGCATCAGCAACGTCATCGTCCGGCCTGATGTGTACGACGAGCAGCGAGTGCCGATCGTCGAAGCGTCGTTCGTGATTGTCGAGGGCTTGTTACAACAGGATGACGGGGTGACGGCGGTGCGCGCAGAGCGCGTGCAGGCACTCGAAGGACTCTCGATCGACGTCGAGTCGCATGACTTTCGGTAAGACCACCTTGATGCCCATCCAGCGGCGACTGCCAGACCCGACGCCGGGCAGGCCTTTATGGATGAGTTAAAGGGTTAAGACCATGTATTCCTATGACTTCCACGCTGCCCAACGCGGTCGGTCTGCTCGACGAATGCGTATCAGGGCGCGCCGAACGGATGACGTCCGGAATCATTCCGGACCGCCGCTCCGTCCAAGCGTCGAGAAGCGGTGTAAGCTTTTCTGCGGTCGGGCCGGCGTGTCTGCCCGCACTCATCTGAAAACCGGGAAAAGGGAGGCAGCATGATTCGCACGGCAGCTCTGGCGTCCGCCGCACTGCTTTTGGCAGCGGCGCCGGCCATGGCACAGGCGTCCAAGGTCGAGATCAGCGGCAACGTGGGTTGGGTCATCAGCGACGGCGTCACCGGCTCGGCCGTCAAGGCTCAGGATGGCAACGTCTACGACGAGCTCGACGCCAAGGACGCCATGGGATACCACTTCACGTTCGGGCTCCACGCGAGCCCCGCGCTCGAAGTCGGGTTCCTGTACGGCCGTCAGCAGAGCAAGTTGCAGGCAAAGGGCACGCGGACGCTCGAAATCGGCGACATGAACATCGACAGCTACCACGTGTACTTCGCGTACAACTTCGGGGGGCAGTCGGCAGTCGTGAGGCCCTTCATCTACGGCGGCCTGGGCAGCACGAAGTACGGCGACGTGAACTTCACCCAGCAGAACGTCGTCAATCCTGCCTTCACCGAGCACACGATTCCCGGCCAGACACGCTTTTCAACCACCTGGGGCGCCGGCGTGAAGGTCTACCCGACCAAGGTCGTGGGCTTCAGGGCCGAAATGCGGTGGGTGCCGACCTACATCAAGAGCGACGCGGCCGGCTGGTGGTGCGACCCGTTCTGGGGCTGTTACGTCGTGGGCAGCGCGCAGTACGCGAACCAGCTCGACTTCAGCGGCGGCATCACGCTCCGCTTCTAACGTTCGATCGGCTACGGCCGGACCTTCCGGCCGTAGCCGAGCTCGGCGCCGCCCGTCACCAGGTGATCGGCGCCGGTCGTGAACGTCGCCTCCGCCGCCAGGTAGAGGCACAGCCGCGCGACCTCGTGCGGCGTTCCCATCCGTCCCAGGGGCTGCGCCGCCTCGCCATCGGCCCTCGTCCGGGCCGGATCCGGTGACTGATCGATCGCTTCCTGCCAGAGCGGCGTGTACACGTTGCCCGGCGAGATCGCGTTGACGCGCACGCCGTACGGCGCCTCGTCAATCGCCAGCGCCTTCGTGAAGGCCAGCACCGCGCCCTTCGTCGCCACATACGTCGTCGCGTGATGCTGGCCCATCGACGCCACCAGGCTCGCCACGTTGACGATCGAACCGTGCGTCTGGCGGAGCCAGGGCAGCGCCGTCCGCGACGCGACGAAGACGCTGACGAGATTGAGCTCCAGCAGCAGGCGGAAGTCGTCGACGGAGAAGTCGTCGATTGATTTGTGCGGCGGGTGCCACCCGGCGTTGTTCACCAGGCAGTCGATGCGGCCCTCGGCGGCGCCGACATCTGCCACGAACCGCTCGAGGTCGGCCGGCCTCGCGACGTCACAGCGGACGAACCGGGCGCGTCCCGGGCCTGCCGTCGTGACAGCCCCAGCCAGCTCGGCGCCGCCCTCGTCCTCGTTGGAGCAAAAGACCACGCGGCCGCCGGCGGCGGCGAACGCCTCGACGATGGCGCGGCCGATGCCCTTGGTGCCGCCAGTGACGATGGCGACCTTGTCGGTGAATGGCACGGGGGAACTATGCCACAGGCAAGGGCCATGGGTTGATGGGTGCATGGGTGCATGGGTGCATGGGTGATTCCGCCCATCCCATGGACCCATGGACCTATAGACCTATAGACCCATGGACCCATGGACCCATGGACCCATGGACCCATGGACCCATGGACCTATGGACCTTCCCTACGATCCATCCGTCCGCGCCGCGCGGCGAAGCATCGACCCGCGATCGACCGTCTTCCCGAGCCTCGAGATCACCTGGTAGGACAGCTCGTCGCCGGCAATTTCCATCAGCATGAAGCTGAGATCCGAGTCGAAGCCGGCCGCGGTGAGAAGCGAGCGCGTCGAGATGTTCCCCTCGCGCAGCTTGCCGGCCGATCCGGCGGTGAAGTACTGGATTCCGTGCTGCGGCTTGATACGCTCGTAGAAATGCTCGTGGCCGGCCAGCACCACGTCAACGCCCTGGCCGATCAAAATCGGCTCGAGTGCGGCTCTGAGCGGCATGTCCGACCCGTGGGTACGGCCTGAGGAGTAAATCGGGTGATGCATGTAGGCGATCTTCCACTGCGCGTCGGACTTCAGCAGCTCCTCCTCGAACCACTGCACCTGTTCCTTGCCGAGATAGGTGCTGTCGAGCACGAAGAACTGCGCGTGCCCCTTCTTGAACGTGTGGTAGCGCCGGCCGTCCAGGTGAAAAGGCTTGTAGGCCAGCTGCACTTTCGCGTCGTCGTGGTTCCCGAGCGTCGCGTAGAACGGCACATCGGCCTGTAGCAACGGTGCGTACGGCAGCTCGAACTTCTTCTTGAGGTCGCTGGGCGACTGGCCACCGTAGATGTTGTCGCCGAGCATCAGGACGAAGTCGAAGGGGAAGTGCTCGTGCGCCGCGATCAGCTGCCGCCCGGTCTCGTACTGCCGCGACGAGCCGCTGCCGCTGTCGCCGATCACGGCAAACTTCAGCGAGTCCTTCAGCGTCGGAAGGGTGATCTCGGGATCGACGAGCTCGCTGGCCGTGAGGGAGAAGGGATACCCGAAGATCGCGGCCGCCGCCGCCAGGAACGTGCGCCGGCTGTAACCTTCGCGTGGCTGGCGCACGGACGTGAAATCAGCTGGCCGAGGACGGCGTCTCGACCGTCGGGCCGGAGTGATCGCTCGCTTGCGGCGAGCGCCAGTAGTCCATCGTCGAGACGCGATGGACGCAGCCGATCGTGCAGAACGGCGCGCATGACTTCGGCGTCATGAACGCGCGCCGGATGTCTTCGGTTGTGTATTGTTCGAGCGGCGTGCCCGGGTAGCCGCGCTGCTGCGAGCAGTAGTGCACGAGGCCGTTCTCGCAGATATAGAGATAGCGCGCGCCGGCGCGGCAATACCACTCGTTCGGCTTTCCGTCGGCGAGGTTCTGCCCGAACGACCGGATTCCCGAGTACAGGTTCTTCGAGACCTGCCAGGCCTTGTTCACCTGGCCGGTGACGTCGTCCCATACTTCGCGCTCGCGGGGACCGAGCGGTTTGAGATGGCCACGGCCATCGTGAATGATGCCGATCGACGTGGAGAAGCCGAGTTCACGCGCCCGGCGCGTGATCGTGCGGGCATCCTCCGGGTTCTTGATGCCGCCGCCAAGCACGGAATTGATGTTGACGTCGAACTCTGCAAAGTCGCGGAGCCACTGCAGCTTCTTGTCGAGCAGCCGGAGGCTCTTCTTCGAGACCTCGTCCGGCTCGATGTTGTCGATGCTGATCTGCAGGTAATCGAGGCCCGCGCGGTTCAGCCCTTCGATACGCTTCGGCGACAACAAGTAGCCGTTGGTGATGAGGCCCGCCATCATGCCGTGCTGACGGATCCGTGCGATCAGCGCGTCGAGGTCCGGGTGGAGCAGGGGCTCGCCCCCGCTGAACGACGTCACCGACGTGCCGAGGCTCGCCAGGTGGTCGATGCGCGCCAGCATCTGGTCGGTGGGAACCGGCTGGCTGACCTTGTCGTACTCGTTGCAGTACCCGCAGTCGATGTTGCAGCGCCTGATCGGGATGATGTGGACGAGCAGCGGATGCGAGGTATTCGTCAGCCCACGAACGAAGTGCTTGATAGCGCGAGAGTTGCGGCTGACAGCTGGCAGTGCGGGCATTCAGCCAACCAGTATATCAGACCGCTTCGGCCCCCTCGGCGGGCGCGGCTTGCGAGCCCGGCGCGATGGGCGGCGCCGGCTTCGAGAACCGCTCGCGCACGGCACGTACGCCCTTGCCGACGCGGATCGACGCATCGAAGATGTGATCGATGGGCATCACGCCTCCGACCTTGTAGCGTCCGACCGCGGCGAGACCGGCCGAGGCGACGCAGCCGCAGTTCGTGCAATCCGGGTTGCCGCCGAACTGACACGGCGTGATCCGCGTGGTCAAGTCTGCCGAGACCGAATGGGTGACGCGAGCGAAGATGCACTCGGCGGGCGAGCGCGGCGGCTCCGCGTACACCTCGATCATGCCCTTCGGCAGCTCCAGCTTGTCGTAGCGCTGGCGCAGCGCCAGCAGCGTCGCGACGACGTCGCGCCGGTTCTCCGGCGTGAGGCGCTCTTCCGAGACCTCGCCGATCTGCGGCGTGTAGAGGCTGAACCAGATCTTGCGGCAGTGCGGCTGGTTCTGCCAGAACGTCGCGAACTCCTCGAGATAGCCGTCGCGCTGGATGAGCTGCCGTGTCACGGTGCAGTGCACGACGACCCGCTGGCCGACGATGTGCTTCAGGATGCGGTCATAGGTAGCTGGCGCGCGGCGAACGTCGTGTTCCGCCGGCAAGCCGTCGATCGACACGACCACCGACAGGTGCGGGATCGATGCCCACTCGATCGGGATGGGCCGCACGGCGCTCGTGACGACCTGCACGTGGAGCCCGCGCTTCGACAGCTGAGGTAGTAACTCGTTCAGCTCACGATAGCGGACCAGCGGTTCCCCGCCGACGATCGACACGTGCACGGGCTTGTGGTGATCGATCAGCGCGTGCACGCCGTCGATCAGCGCCTGTCCCTTGAAGTCGCGCACCTGACGCAGCGTCGTGGTGCCACCGAGGTGGTCGTCGCCGTAGGCATAACACCCCGGGCAACGCAGCGGACATTCGCGCGTGATCTCAATCGACAGCGACGGGGCGTATCCTCGAAGGATGCGGCCCCAGGACGTGAAGATGCCGTCCATGCCCTTTCGGTTTGTGTGGGTCGAGGCGTCAGCCATGGTCCAACACTATAACAGTGCCAGCCCGTCAGCTGGTCCGACCGCCTCACCGGCGCGGGGGCGATGCTATCTTTATCGGATGATTGAACGTCGGCGATCGGGCATTGCAGGCTGGGGCGTCTACGCGACGGAGCGGATTCCGAAGAACAAGCGCATCATCGACTACAAGGGCGAGAAAATCACGCACAAGGAAAGCGCGGACCGGGAGGATCGGTACCTGAAGAAGGGCCAGATCTGGTGCTTCACGCTGAACACCCGCTGGGTCATCGACGCGGGCGTCGGCGGCAACATCGCGCGGTTCATCAACCACGCGTGCAAGCCGAACTGCTACGCGCACATCAAGGACGGCATCATCTGGATCCGCGCGGCGCGCACGATTCGGAAGGGCGAAGAGCTCTGCTACAACTACCACACCACTGGTGATGCCGAGATCCCGTGTCACTGCCGGCCCGGCTGCACGCACAAGCTGTGAGCCGCGCGCTCGTCTACCTGCACGGCTTCGCATCGTCGCCGCGATCGTCGAAAGCGCAGTTCTTCGCGTCGCGCGCGGCGGCCGCCGGCTTTCGGGTGGACGTGCCGGATTTGAACCTGCCGGACTTCCACGCGCTGACGGTCACACGCATGCTCGACGCCGTCGACGAGTCGCTCGAGGCGATCGGCGACGGCCCGGTCGCGCTCGTGGGCAGCAGCCTCGGCGCGTTCGTCGCGGTGCTCGCGGCCGATCGACGGACACGGGCTTGCCGACGGCCCGACATCGATCGCGTGGTGCTCCTCGCGCCGGCGCTCGATCTGGTGCCGAGCCTCGAATCCGAGCTAGGCGTCGCCGCGCTCGCCGACTGGCAGGGTCGCGATCGGCGTGAGGTCTTCCACTACGCCGACAACCAGATGCGCACGCTGGGTTGGGCGTTCATGGCTGACGCGCGCCAGTACGACGCCTTCGGTGTCCAATTCGACAGGCCCGTGTTGATCTACCAGGGAACGCGCGACGAGGTCGTGAAGCCTGCGTCGGTCGAGCGGTGGGCCGACGGGCGCCCCGGCGTCACCCTTCGACTGGTGGATGACGGCCACCAGTTGCTCCAGCACATGGAGCCTCTTTGGGAGGACGTCGCAGGATTCATTGGAGCCGGCGCGTGAGGATGGCGCGTGCCGTGGCGCTGGCGCTCGTCGCGGCGTCGACGCTTCGCGCGCAAGCCCCCGAGCCAGGCGCGTCGCGCACCGCCTGGGAGCAGATCGATCTTACGACGCTCGCCACGATCGACAGCAGCCAGGCGCAGCGCCTCAAGACGCCCGTGCAGCCGGGCTCGTTCATGAAGCTGCCGACCCTCATCGCGGCGCTCAAGACCGGCGTGATTTCGCCCGACACGCGTGTCGCCTGTCCCGGTGAGACAACCGTCGGCGGCGTGCCCATCCGGTGCAGTCACCCGAAGCTTCGGCACGCGCTGAAGCCGTCCGAGGCGCTGGCCGTTTCCTGCAACGTGTACTTCGCGACCATCGCGCAGCACCTGCCGCGTGCCAGGCTCGATGGCGTGCTCACTGCGCTGGGCCTGCCGCCGACGCCTCGCGCGGTGGCGATGCCGCTGGCTGCCACTGGGCTCAAGGGCACGCCGACGACACCCGCCGCGATGCTGCGCGCGCTCGCACGATTCGTCACCGATCCGTCAGTCGTGCCGCTCGACTCGGCGGCGCGGCAGGTCGTCCTCGACGGATTGCGAGGATCTGCTGTCTACGGCACCTCGGGCGCGTTTGCGGCGCATGGCGTCGAGGCGCTGGCGAAGACTGGCACGGCCGACGCGCCAGGCGGCGGCATCGAAGGCCTCGTCGTGGC
>JBKPSY010000107.1:0-10795 GCA_046735235.1 Acidobacteriota bacterium
TCCTGATCATGGGCCCGGTGATGAACCTGGTCCTCGCCGTGGTCCTGCTGGCGTTCGTGCTCTATCAGGGCGCTTACGTCCCCGCGTATCGCGAGATGACCCCGGTCGTCGGCGCGATCGAAAAGGGCTCGCCGGCAGAGCAGGGCGGCCTGGCGGTCGGCGACACGATCCTGCGCGCGGACGACCAGGCGGTGCCGACCTGGGAAGACCTGCAGGCCTACATCGCCGGCAAGGCGCGGCGCGAGGTCACGCTGCTCGTCGAACGCGCGGGGCAGTCGAAGACGTTCCAGGTCGTGCCGACGGCAGACAAGTACGAAGTCGGCGACATCGGCGTCTTCCCGGTGACGCACCCGAAAGTACGCTCGGTGACGCCCGGCGATCCGGCGGACAAGGCCGGCTTCAAGGCCAATGACGTCGTCGTGCAGGTGAACGATCGGCCGATCAGCTACGCGCGACAGCTGTCGGAGGAGATCGGCAAGCACGCCAACGACCCGATCGTCGTCCGGATTCTGCGCGACGGTCGTGCCCAGGACATCCACGTCACGCCGAGGCAGCGCGGATCGCTCGGCGTGATCGGCATCGGCATCAGCGACGAGGTCAAGCGCATCGAGCCGGGCCTGCTCGAGTCGGTGAAGTTGAGCGTCATGGAGAACTGGGCCAACGCCGGTCTGATCTTCAAGACGCTCGGCGGCCTGTTCACGGGCGCCACCTCGCCGAAGCAGCTGATGGGTCCGGTCGGCATCGCGCAGCTGTCGGGCGAATCGGCCCAGAACGGGATCGTCCCGCTGCTCGGGCTGATGGCGCAGATCAGCCTGAATCTCGGCCTCCTCAACCTGATGCCCATCCCCGTCCTGGACGGCGGACACATCCTGATCATCCTGCTCGAAGGCCTCGCCCGTAGAAGCTTCAGCACCCGGGTCAAGGAGCGCATGCTCCTGGCGGGATTCTTCCTGCTGATGCTGTTGATGGTGACGGTCATCTACAACGACCTCACGCGCCTGCCCTGGGTGGAACACCTGATGTTCTGGCGGTAGGATTACCGGAGTCCAACTCCGGGCGTGGGAGGTATCGCGAACATGCGTCGATTTGCCAGCAGTGTGGCTGCCGTTCTGGCGGTCTGTTTTCTCATCGCCCCGGCGAGCATCACGGCCCGGCAGGGCGCGGCGTCCACGGCGTCGCTGACCGATACGGATCTGCAGCGGCTGCGCACCGCCATCTCCGATGCCCGCGGCGACGTCGATCGCGCCAAGGGCCGCGATGCCCAACTGGCGGCGACGCTCACCAGCCAGCTGAACGATCTCTCGGACGAGGTGACGTACCTGAGCGTCCGTCTGAAGAAGGAACGCTCGGTCCCGCGCTCCGAGTACCTCGACCTGCGCGACAAAATCGACGACGTGCGGGCGAAAGCGCAGGGGGGCCAGCCGAAAACCGAGACGCCGAGGGCTGCGTCGAGCGAGATTCCCGTCGGCACCGAGCTCGACGTACGGCTGCTCGATTCCCTCAGCTCGGGACGCAACCAGGTCGAAGATCGCTTCCGCGCGAGCACGATGGTGGATCTGCAGTTCAACGGGCGCGTGATAATCCCGGCGGGTTCGGAGATGCGCGGCGTCGTGAGCGGCGTCGAGAAGGCCGGCCACATCGACCGGAAGGGCGCCCTGCAGCTGGCGTTCGATCAGATCACCGTCAACGGCAGGCAGTACAAGCTGCACGGCACCGTCACGCAGGCGCTCGAGGGCGAGGTGAAGGGGGAAGTCGGCAAATTGGGTGCAGGCGCCACGGTCGGCGGGATCATCGGCGGCATCCTGGGCGGCGTGAAGGGCACGATCGCCGGCATCCTGGTCGGCGGCGGCGGCGTTGCCGCGGCGACTCCTGGCAGCGAAGCGGAAGTGGCGCAGGGCACGGTCCTGCGTGTGCGCCTGGATCAGCCCCCGCCGATCGATTGAGGGTTGTCGGTTACGCCTGCGCCGGCGCCGCGCGGTAGTGCTCGGCCAGCGCCTGGACGAGCGCGCCGACCGTGTATTCCTTCGGCATCAGCGTGACGCGAATCCCGAGGCGGGCCGCAGCCTCCGCCGTCACGGGCCCGCATACAGCGACCACCGTCTGTTGCAGCAAGTCGGCCGCCTGCTCAGCGCCGAAAGTCGCCGCGAAGTTCCTGATGCTGGCGGCGCTCGTGAATGTGACCGCGTCGACCTTGCGGTCGAGCAGCATCCGGTAGACGTCCGGATCGTGATCGGGATCCGGTTCCGGCGGCAGCGTGCGATAGGCCACAATCCCGGTCACGTTGGCGCCCGCTTCCGTCAGCGCCTCGACCAGTTGCTCGCGTCCGACATCGGCACACGGCACCAGCACGCGCACTCCATGAAGCGGCGACGCCGCCGCGAGCGCCGCGACGACGCCTTCCGCGCGGAAATCGCCTGGCACGAGGTCGCTTCTGAGGCCGTAGCGCAACAGGCGGTCGCGCGTGGACGGCCCGACGGCACAGACCCGGACGTCGCCGAGCGCCCGAACATCGGCGGTGCGATAGAGCCGCTGCATGAAGTGATCGACAGAGTTCACGCTCGTGAACACGATCCAGCCGAAGCTCTCGATCTGCTCGACGGCCTTGTCGAGCAGCGCCCAGCTCTCGGGCGGCGAGATGCGGGTCATCGGCGCCTCGATGGCCTCGGCGCCGGCTGCCGCGAGACGGTCGGAGAGATCCGGGGCGTCTTCCTTCGGGCGCGTCACGACGACGCGACGTCCTGACAGCGGGCGATTGTCGAACCAGCGCAGGTGCTGGCGCAGCGCAGCGACGCGTCCGACGACGAGAATCGCCGGACGGCGCGGGCGTTCCGCCTTCGTGCCCTCGATCAGCTCGCCAAGCGTGCCGTCCACGGTGTGCTGTCCCGGCAGCGTGCCCTCGTAGATCACCGCGGCCGGATCGTTCCTGGACCGTCCGTGCGAGACGAGCGACTCGAGGATCGCCGGCAGCTGGCGAGTGCCGGCATAACAGACGATCGTGCCTTTCAGCTTCGCCAGGCTCGCCCAGTCGATCTGCGGCGCCGTCTGGCTCTCGTCCTCGTGCCCGCGCACCAGCGTCACCGTGTCGCCGCCGCCGGGATAGGTGAGCGGCACGCCGGCGTATCCCGGAATCCCAATCGCCGCTGGAATGCCTGGCACGACCTCGAACGGCACGCCCTGTTCGTGCAGGAAGATCGCTTCTTCGCCGCCACGATCGAAGACGAACGGATCGCCCCACTTCAGACGCGCGACCGTCTTGCCCTCGCGCGCCTTCTCGGCAAGCAGGTAGCAGATCGCTTCCTGCGCCATCGCCTGCGGCGCCGCGGTGCCGACGTCGATGCGCTCAGCGTCGGCCGGCGCGTGCGCAAGCAGCCGCGGATGCACGAGATGGTCGTACAACACCACGTCGCAAATCGAAAGGCACGCAAGCCCGCGCACCGTGATGAGCCCGGGATCTCCAGGCCCTGCGCCGATCAGGTAAACCACGGGCAAATGATACGAGTGCGAAGTGCGAAGTGCAAAGTGCTAAGTGGAGTGGGAAGTGGAGAGTGGGAAGTGAGCACGGAAGCGGAATGAGGAGTGAAGGCCTTCCACTCCTCACTTAGCACTTCGCACTTGGCACTTCCTACGATCCCCCGGTCGGACCGTAATATCCCTGCTTGGTGCGCGCGGTCGTGTTCGGCTGGTTGGTGCGCACGACGATCCGCCGCCAGGCGCCGTCGCGCTTTGGATTGCGGGACGAGTAGCCGACCATGTACTGGCTCGAGAGCTCGTCGGAGATTTGCCCGTAAATGCCGGCCAGCTCGCTCGCGGCGCGCGCGAAGAACACGCGGCCGCCGGTCTGCTGCGCGAGCTCGCGCAGCACGTAGTCCGCCTCGTTGAACGACCCGCGCAGGTGGTCGGGGCCCTTGCCGCGCAGGCCGATGGCGTAAATCGCCGTCTCCGATCGTTTCGCCAGCTCCAGCACTTCTTCGAAGCTGACGAGGCTCGACGTGTCTTCGCCGTCAGAGAGCACGACGATGGCCTGCCGACGCACCTCGTCGGCGCTGCGCGTCTGGATTTTCTTCAGCTCTTTCAGAGAGATGTAGATCGCGTTGTGCAGCGACGTCGACCCACCGGCCGTCGTCTTGTGGATGGCGTCCTCGAGATCCGGGATGTTGCTTGTGAACGACTGCGAGACCAGCACCCGGCTGTCGAAGTCGATGACCTGTCCCAGATCCTGCTGCCGCAGCCGCTTCACGAACCCGATGGCGGCTTCCTGCGCGGTGGCGAGTTTGTCTTCCATGCTCGCGCTGGTGTCGAGCAGGATCGACAGCGCCACCGGCAGGTTCGACCGGTTGAAGAACCGGATTTCCTGCGGCATGCCGTCTTCGTACACGGTGAACGCGTCCTGCGGGAGCTCGGTGACGAAATGACCGCTCGGATCGGTCACGGTCACGTTGAGCGACACGACGTCGATGGCCGACTTGAAGGTCGGCTGCGGCGATTGCTGCGCCGAGACCGGCGTCAGGCAGACCGCCATCGCGAACGACGCGACGGCAAGTGCCCGCGCGGGCCGGGCCCGGAAGAACGACGCAGCCATCAACACCTCGTGTTTCTACGCGATCGGCGTCACGGGACGTACCAGCGTGCCACGGGCCCTCGTATCCGGACGCTTCACGGCGATCTCGGGCCCGGCTTTCGGTGGAATCAACTCGCCCGGGCGGGCGTACACGACCTTGTACTGCGAGGCCAGATCCTCGGCGACCTGATCGAGCCCGGGCGCCAGCGCCATGCTCGACAGCAGGTCCTGGCGCCGCCCGCCAGTCTGGTTGGTGCCCTGGTCGAACACGTAGGCGCGATCGCGTGCCTGCTCGTCGCGAAAGGCCTCGTTGGACCGGTTGGTGATCACCAGCACGTGCAGAGCCACCCCGCTTCCCGCCAGGTTCTCGAGCGTGCGCTGGTAATGCACGTTGCTGAAATCCGTTCCCTCAGTGGTTATGACGACAATCGCCTTCCGCGGGTTGGGGCGCGCCTTGAAGCCCTTCAAGACGTCGATGATCGAGTCCTGGAAGACGGTGCCGGCGCCCGGTTGCGCGAAGATCTTCGTGCTGGCCTTCTGCAGCACTGCCACACTCGAGGTGTAATCCTGGAGTCCAGTGGGCCGATCGGCCATGCCGATGAGCGCCACGCTGGCCGACTGCTCGCTTGCCATGCGGGTCATGAAGCTTCCCACCGCCTTCCGCACGTCGTTCACGTACGGCTGTATGGCCTGCGAGTTGTCGACGAGAACCGCCAGATCGATCGGGTCGGCCGTGCGGCCCGCCCGCAGGACCTCGCGAGCAACGCCGTCTTCCGTGACGACGAAATCGGACACGGCCAGCCCCGTGACCGGATGGTTCGCCTTGTCGAGCACGCTCACGTACAGCGTCTGCTCGGTCGTCTGCGCCAGAAGCGTCGACGACGCGGCGATGGCCAGGGCAAGGGCCAGGCGCAAACTTCGCGTTCGCATGCAGAGTCTCCCGGGATCCAACAGGCAGGCGCCTCGCCTCGCCGAAGCGGCGAAGCCGCGAAGGCGGGCGGGGGAAGCGACACCGGCTTTCTCGAAGTATAGGGGTGCGACGAAAGGGGGTCAAGCGCGTCCGTCCCCAGAAACTATTGCAGATACTGGACTTGTAGTCGTAAGATCGCCGCATGAACCGCCGCGTGCTGCTCGTTGCCCTGGTTGCCATCCTGCTGCTGGTCGGCGGACTGCTTGCGTATCGTCACAAGGCCAGCCAGGCGGCCGCGGATTGCGGCGACAAGCCGAAGCCCAAGGACGAATTCACGATGGCCGCGCCGTGCGATACCGGCGCCGAGACGCCGAAGGGCACGCCTGCCCCTGCGCCGCGCTGATGGCGTTCAGCCTTCGTCCCGAGGACGCCGAGCAGGCGCGCTCGATCGGCGTCATGGCGTCGGCGGGGTGGGCCTTCGCGTTCTCCGTCGTCCTCGGCCTGGGAGGAGGGATGCTCCTGGACCGCTGGCTGGGAACGTCTCCCTGGCTGCTGTTTGTCGGGCTCGGTCTCGGCTTCGCGGCGGGCGTGAGCAATCTGGTGCGCGCGACCAACGCCGCGTCGCGCCGCCGCTAGGCGTCGCGTCCTCCATCCATTTCGACCACCGTGGCTTCCCATCACGCCTTGCCGTGAGCGATCCGCTGACGCGGCGATTCGAGCGCGACGCAGTCGTCGTCGTGGCGCTGCTGCTCGGCGGCGGCTTGCTGTGGGCCGGCCTCCGATTCGCGGGCGCGGTCGCCGGCGGGGCGGCCGTCGCGGCCTATGCCTATTGGGGGCTCCGGCGGGGGGTAGACCGGGCCTTATTGGGCCGGAATCAGGGCTCCTGGTCGCTGGTGAAGTTTTTCACAAGGTACGCTATACTGGCCGTCGCCGCGTACGTTATGCTGGCGCGCTTGCGCGTCAGCCCGGTGGGATTCGCCGTGGGAGCGTCGTGGCCAGTCGTGGCCGTCGCCGCGGCCGCCGCGCGGAGTTTCTTCCCGGCGGGACGCCAGGAACATCCCCGTCACTGATCGATGCCGCACCACGAACTCTGGCTCACGTCTGCCGTCAACGCGGTGCTGGGCCCTTTGGCCGTCGCGATTCTGCGCCTCTTTGGCCGGCCAGTGCCGGATCCCTCGCACGTGATCCCGGACTACCTGGCGATGCTCATCGTCTTCACGCTGGGTTTCACCGCGTTTGCGCTGTTCGTGCGGTCGCGGCTGAGCGTCGAGAACCCGGGCAAGCTGCAGGTGCTGCTCGAGGACTTCGTCGGCATATTCAACACGCTGCTGACCGACTTCGTGGGACCGAAGGGCCTCGTCTACCTGCCGATCGTCGGCTCGCTCTTCCTGCTGATCTGGATTTCGAACCTGGCGGGTCTCGTGCCGGGCTTCATGGCGCCGACGTCGAATCTCAACGTCACCGTCGGCTGCGCCCTGACGGTCTGGGTCTTCTACCACATCGAAGGCATCCGCGAGCAGGGCGTCGTCGCGTACTTCAAGCACTTCGCCGTGCCGCCGGGAGCACCCGTCGCGCTCGCGCCGCTGATGCTGCCCATCGAGCTCATCGGGCATCTGGCGCGGGTGATGTCGCTCTCGCTGCGGCTCTTCGGCAACATCTTCGGCGAGGAGCTCGTCATCGTGATCCTCGCCGGCCTCGTGCCGTTCATCGTGCCGCTGCCGATGATGCTTCTCGGCCTGCTGACCGGAACGCTGCAGGCGCTCATTTTCGTGATTCTCACGATGGTGTACCTCGGCGGCGCGGTCGCGGTGGAGCACGACGAAGAGGCGCACCACTAGGCTCGGACTCAGCAACTCTGAAACTCAGGAGCTCCGGAACACCTGGAACCCTGGAACTCTGGAACTTCGGTCTGTCGATTTGAGGAGGCGTTTCACGTGAGCACACGGTCTATCGTCACCACTGCCCTCGTCCTGACGGCGCTGGGCATCGTTGCGTCGCCGGTTTACGCGCAGGGCGCTGCGCCTGCGGCGTCGAACTCGGCCACGATCATCCAGTGGTCGATCCTGACCGCGGGCTTCGCCCTCGGGATCGCCGCCGGGCTCGGCGCGCTCGGCCAGGGCAAGGCCGTGGCGGCGGCGGTCGAGGCCATCGCGCGCAACCCCAGCGCGACGACCGACATTCGTGGAAGCCTGCTGCTCGGCCTCGTGCTCATCGAGTCGCTGGTCATCTACGTCCTGCTCATCTCGCTGATCCTGCTGTTCCTCTTCCCGTTCGGGAAGTAGCACGGCGGGATTTGCAGCGCAGGCCTTCAGGCCTGCCGGCGAGCGAGCAATCGTTCGCGTTCGTTCAGACACCGCGCGGCCTTCGGGCCGTCGCGGTGTCTTTTTTTCTATGTGGGGCAGGGCTTCAGCCCTGCGGCTGCCAGCCCATGCGATTCCGCGTCACACGGCTCGACGCCTGGCTGCTCCTCATGGCGTTTTTCTGGGGCAGCAACTTCAGCGTCGTGAAAGCTGCTCTTCGCGAGCTGCCCGGGCCGGCCTTCAACGCGATCCGCTTGACCATCGCCTCGGCGCTCTTTCTGGGAATCATCGCGTGGCGTGAGGGCCTCGGCGCCTCGCTCCGGCGTGTCACGCGCGGCGACTGGTGGCGGCTCGCCGGCCTTGCTGTCCTCGGCCACTTCATCTACCAGATCCTGTTTCTCGGCGGCGTCGCGCGCACGTCGGTCGCCAACAGCGCGCTGATCTTCGGTTGCACGCCAATCACGGTCAGCTTGATCAGCGCGTGGCTCGGCCACGAGCGTCCCGGGTGGTTGCGCTGGACGGGGACTGTCATCTCGCTTGCCGGCATCTACTTCGTCGTCGGGCACGGCGCGCGACAGGGCACGTCTTCGTTGACCGGCGACGGGCTCATCTTCATCGCGATGCTGAGCTGGGCGGTCTACACCGTCGCGACGCACGCGATGCTCGGTCGCTACTCGCCGATCTTCGTGACCGGCCTGACGATGGCGATGGGGACCGTGTTGTATATCCCGGTCGGCCTGCACTGGCTGCCGCCAGGGGGCCTTGCCGGAATCTCCCTCGTCGGGTGGACAGGCATTCTGTACTCGGCGGCCTTCTCGCTCGTGGCGGCCTACGTGATTTGGTACACGGCGGTGCGCGAGCTCGGCAGCGGTCACACGGCCATCTACCAGAATGTCGTTCCGATCGTCGCGATGATCGTGGCGACGCTCGTCCTGCACGAGCCGACGACCGCGGTGAAAGTCTCCGGCGCCATCGCCGTGCTCGCCGGCGTCGTGCTCACGCGTCTCGAGTCGGCGGACTCGGAGCCTTCCGAAGGTTGACTGCAGCGGACTGGCGAAGCCAGTCACGCCGAAGCCCGAAGGGCGAGGGCGGATAAGGTAAGCTTTCGCGCGTGAGCCGCTGCCGCGCCAGCGTCCCGATCGCCCTGCTCCTCGTCGTCTGCGCGTCGAACGCCGGCGCCCAGCCGCTCGCCTCCGCGAAGCCCGCCGCGTCGCTCGACGTCGCGCGCCTCGCGCTGATCCGCCCGGTCGTCGAAGAAGCCGTTGCCGCGCACAAGCTCCCTGGCGCGGTGATCGTCGCCGGACGCGGCGATCGCGTCGAGTACCGGCAGGCGTTCGGCAATCGCGCGCTCGTCCCGTCGGTCGAGCCGATGACGCTCGACACGATCTTCGATCTGGCCTCGCTGACGAAGGTCGTCGCCACGACGACCGCGGTGATGCAGCTGGTGGAGAACGGCCGGATTCGACTCGCCGACAAGGTCTCGGCCTACGTGCCAGGCTTCGAGCGCTACGGCAAGGAGCGCATCACGATCCGGCACCTGCTGACACACACGTCCGGCCTCAGGCCCGATCTCGAGCTGTCCGTCTCGTTCGAGGGCGAGGGCGAAGCGATTCGACGTGCGATCGAGGAAGTGCCGGTCGCCTCACCTGGCGACCGATTCAGCTACTCCGACCTCAACTTCGTCCTGCTCGGGCATATCGTCGGGCAGGTGAGCGGCGAGCGGCTCGACGCCTACGCGGCGACGCACATCTTCGCGCCGCTCGGCATGAGCACGACGACGTTCCTGCCGGCGCCGAGCCAGACGTCGCGCATCGCGCCCACAGAGGCGTGCGAGCGCCTTGCATGGCCGTGCGGCCAGCCCGGCGCGGCGATGATGCGCGGCCTCGTTCACGATCCGACCGCGCGGCGAATGGGCGGCGTCGCCGGGCACGCGGGCCTCTTCTCGACCGGCGACGATCTCTCGATCTTCGTGCGCATGCTGCTCGACGGCGGCACCTGGCAGGGCGCGCGGATCCTGTCGCCGTTGAGCGTCGCCGCGATGACCCGGCGCGCGACGCCGCCGACGCTGACGGCGCGGCGCGGGCTGGGGTGGGACATCGACTCAGCGTACTCGGCGAATCGCGGGGAGCTGCTGCCGATCGGCTCCTTCGGCCACACGGGGTTCACGGGCACGTCGATCTGGGCGGATCCGCTGACTGGCGCCTGGATCGTGTTCCTGTCGAACCGCGTGCATCCCGACGGCCAGGGCGACGTGACGGCGCTCCGCGCGCGCGTCGCGAGTATCGTGGCGTCCGCCGTCCCCGCCGTCCATTTGCCACGGTCCACCGACATGGCCGGCGCCGACTTTTCGTCGCCGGCACCTGTCGCGTCCACGGCTCGCGTGCCGGTACAGACCGGCATCGACGTGCTGCGCGCCGAAGCGTTCGCGCGGCTGAACGGGCGCCACGTCGGGCTGCTCACGAACCAGAGCGGGCGGGCGAGCGACGGAGCCTCCACGATCGATCTGCTGCATGCGGCAAAGGGGGTGACTCTGGTGGCGCTCCTCAGCCCTGAGCACGGCATCCGCGGCGTTCTCGACGAGAGCGTGCCGTCGTCCACGGATGCCGGGACGGGCGTGCCGATCTACTCGCTCTATGGCGCGACTCGACGGCCGACCGAGGAGATGCTGAAGGGCATCGACACGATCGTGGTGGATCTGCAGGACGTCGGCGTCAGGTTCTACACGTTTCCGACCACCGTCGCTTACGTGATGGAGGAGGCAGCGAAGCGGCAGATGAAAGTGGTCGTGCTCGACCGGCCAAATCCCGTGAACGGCTGGCAGATCGAAGGGCCGTCGCTCGAAGCGGCGGCCGTCGGCTTCACCGGATACCTGTCGTCGATGCCGATCCGTCATGGCCTGACGATCGGCGAGCTTGCACGTCTTTACAACGGCGAAGCCCATATCGGCTGCGACCTCGACGTCGTCGCGATGAAAGGTTGGGCGAGGAGCGAATGGTTCGATGACACGGGCCTCGAGTGGATCAACCC
>JBKPSY010000108.1:0-18822 GCA_046735235.1 Acidobacteriota bacterium
GACAGGTCGGTCAGGTCGGTCAGGTCGGCTTCGCGGCTACACTTCCGCGATGACGCCTGACCTGCCACCCGCGGCGGACGAGCGCGACTTGTTCGTGCTGCGGCTGGCGCAGGCGCTCCACTCGTCGGGCTATGCGGCCCACAGCCTCGAAGACGTCCTGCAGCGCGTCTGCGATCAGCTCGAGCTCATCGGGCAGTTCTTCACGACGCCGACGGCCATCCAGGCGGCGTTTGGCCCGCTCGATCGCCAGCGGACGTTCCTCATCCGCGTCCAGCCGGGCGAGCTGAATCTGGGGCGGCTCGCGTCGCTCGATCGCGTGGCGCACCAGGTGATGTCCGGCGCGATTCAGCCAAGCGACGGGTCGCGGCGGATCGCCGAAATCTGGGCGAAAAAGCCGACCTATCCGTGGTGGCTTCGCGTCATTGGCTACGGCATCGTCTCGGCGGCCGGCTGTCAGTTCCTCGGCGGCGGCGCGGCGGACGTCGCGGTCGGCATGGGCGTCGGGCTGCTCGTCGGCCTGCTGGCGCTCGCGTTCAAGCGCCTGACGATCTCGTCACATATCTTCGAGCTGACGGGCGCCTTCCTCGCATCCGCCCTGGTGACGGAGCTCGCGCGTCGCGGCGTCCATCTCTCGGTGCCGACGACGACGCTGGCGGGCCTTATCTCGTTGCTGCCGGGCCTGACCATCACCGTCGCGATGACGGAACTGGCGAGCCGGCACCTGTCGTCCGGATCGGCGCGGCTGAGCGCGGCGTTCATCGTGTTCACGTCGATGGCCTTCGGCGTCGCGCTGGGGTCGGCGGTGGTCTCGGCGCTGCACCACGGGACGCCGGTGCCCGTCTACACGGCCGGGATCCTGGCGGCGTGGACGCGACTGGTGGCGCTGCTGCTGGCGCCGCTCGGGTTCGCGCTGCTGCTTCGCGCACGGCCGCGCGACATCCCGCTCGTGTTCTGCGCGAGCCTCGTCGGCTACGGCGCATTCCAGTTCGGCGCGGCGTACCTGGGCCAGACGCTCGGCGCGTCGATCGGCGCGCTGACAATCGGCGTCGTCAGCAACGCCTTCGAGCGATTCGGCTTCGGACCCGCGTCAGTGCCGCTGGTGCCAGGCGTGCTGCTGCTCGTGCCCGGGAGCATCGGCTACCGCAGCCTCACGCTGTTGTTGAACCAGAACTTCGAGACGGGACTGTCGGCCGGCGTGAGCGCAGTGCTCATCGCGTTTGCCTTGGCGGGCGGGTTGATCGTAGCGAACGTGTTGGTGCCGCCGACGAAGTAGTGCTAACTGCGGAGTGCTACGTGATGAATCGAACGGGCGACTCCTCTGACGCTCCTCAGTTGGCAGGGGAACTTCACTCTTCATTCTTCATTCTTCATTCGTCACTCCACTTAGCACTTCGCACTTCGCACTTGGCACTACAGTGCGGAGTTATCTGCCCCACCCGAGGAAGCGGCTGCCATTGAGATGGTGTCCGTCGAAGTCGCTGCTGCAGAGCCACCAGCGATCCGACAGGAACACGGCCGCGATCTGATCGACGCCCTCGACGCTGTCGGTGCCGCCGCCGACCTTGTTCGAGTCCCAGCGGACCTGCGAGTACGAGCAGCCGTCGCCCTGGCGCAGGCCGTGGAGGGTCTGGCAGCCCGCGCCGAAGGCGACGCTGACCTGAGGCGGCTGCACGCTCCATGACGTGATCACGAACCCGGCCCGGTTGTTGATCACGTCCTGCCGCTCGCCGGCGGTTCCGGGGCATTCGGTCGTGAAGTCCTTCATCACGGTGTCCACCGGGACTTCGGTCTTCGAGAAGTTGACGAGGAAGAGCGTGGCGATGTCGCCGATCTCCTTCGTCGAGTCGTGCAGGCTGACGGCCGTCGTGCCGGTGACGGCGCTTGCGCCGTCGCTGACGCTGAGCGTGATCGTGGCCTTGATGGGCGTGGCGGCGCTCGCGGGCGCCTGCCAGGTGACCTTCGCGCCGGTGCCGGCGATCGTGCCGAGGTCAGCCGTCCACGTGTATTGCAGCGACGCCGCGGTGGTGTCTGCGTCGGTGACTGTCGCGGTGACGTCGACCGACTCGTTGAGATCGGCGAACTGCGCCGGCTCCTTCGCGCGCGTCCCCTGCGCGACGATCGACTGAATCACGGGCGGGGCGCCGGCGACGTATGTGAATGCGTTCACAAGCCGCGCGCTCTGGCCACCCTGCGTGACGACCACATCCGCCGCGCCCGCGGCGTGAGGTCCGGTCTTGCCGGTGATGCTCCCGCCGGACACGACGCTCACCTCCGTCGCAGCCACACCGCCAATGGTCATCGTCGCGCCGGCCGTGAAGTTCGCGCCGGAGAGCGTGACACTGGTGCCACCCGACGCGGGGCCAGTGGCGGGCGCGATGCCTGTGAGCGTGGGTGCGTTGCCGGTGCCGGAGGGACCGGAAGGATTGCTGCTGCCGCCGCATGCCGCGAGCAGGCTCAGGGCCATCACGACAAACCCGACGCGCAGAGCACGGCCGGGAGCGACCTGGGGAACCATCAACGATCAATTGTGCAATGGCGGCTGAGTCGGGGCAAGCGGAGCAGGGCCGGACGGGTCTGACAGGTCGGGTCGGTCGGGTCGAGCAGGTCAGTCGGGTCGGTCCGGTCGAACAGGTCGGTCGAGTCAGACTGGTGGGCTTGGTCAGACTGGTCGGTCTGGTCGGTCCGGTCGGCCTGTCCGACAGGCCGATCGCTCCACGCGCGAAGTTGTCCGCATTTCTAACACGGCCTCACCGCGGCCGCGCGAACGTTTGCGCGGGAATCCTGATAGTCCGGTTGAGGCCGACGACTGGCGTCTTTCTTGCGACTGCGAATGGGCACCCCAGCGCGAAAGGCCAGGATGCGTTACCTCGTCGCGTGGATTCTCGGGGTCCCGTTCGGCATCATCGTCCTCTGGTACGTCGTCGGACACGCCGCGTGCGGCCGGTGACGCTCGCGACCAATGCCGAAGCCTCGCAGCTCTCGCCGATCGGCGAGCGTGGATCTGAGCCGGCTCCCGCTGCGCTCCACGACTGACGGCGAGTTCCAGGTCGTCATCGAGACGCCGAAGGGCAGCCGCAATAAATACGCCTTCGATCCGGACGCTCGCGTCTTTCGCCTCAAGAAAGTCATGCCGAGCGGCATGGCTTTTCCCTACGATTTCGGGTTTCTACCGTCCACGCGCGGCGAGGACGGCGACCCGGTGGATGTCCTGGTCCTCATGGACGAACCCGCCTTTGCAGGCTGCGTCATGTCGTGCCGGCTCATCGGCGCCATCGTCGCGGAGCAGGAGGACGAGGACGGCAAGAAGGAACGAAACGATCGGCTCGTCGCGGTCGAAGCACTGAACCACGCCTATGCGACGGTGACGCACATCTCCGAGCTCGGGAAGAAGTTCATCCGCGAACTGGAGGCGTTCTTCGTGAACTACCACAAGCTGTCCGGCGAGAAGTTTCGCATCCGCTCGATCGCCGGGCCAGGTAAGGCCCGCAAGTTGGCGAAGGCGGGGCGGACTGGACGACGCGGGTAACCACAGATTCCATGGATGAGACAGACTTCGGAATCAGGCTGTCACGCCGACTTCGCTGTCCCGAGAAGACCCACCGCAGATTGCGCCGATTCGATCGCGGCGTGACGGCGTAACGATCACACAGCCTCACCTGCCGCATGCGCCGACGCCCACGCCCACTGGAAGTTGAATCCGCCGAGATGGCCGGTGACGTCTACGACCTCTCCGATGAAATAGAGCCCCTTCACGCGTCGCGCCTCCATCGTCTGCGACGACAGCTCGCGCGTGTCGACGCCGCCGGCGGTGACTTCCGCTTTCGCGAACCCTTCAGTGCCCGCGGGACGCACGCGCCAGGCGTGAAGACCTGCTGAGAGCTTCGCGAGCTCGTCGTTCCCCGTCGCGGCGATCACCGACGGCGCGGCCATCACCTCGAACCAGCGATCCGCGAAACGGCGTGGCAGCCACTCGCCCATCGCGGTCTTCGTCGTCTGCGTGTCGCCCGCCGCACGGCGATCCGAGAGCTGGCGCACGAGATCGACGTCCGGCAGGAGATCGATCTCTACAGCCTCGCCCGGCTGCCAGTAGGACGACGCCTGCAGGACCGCCGGACCGCTGAGTCCGCGATGGGTGACGAGCAGCCGCTCTCGGAACGTGACGCCGTTGGCCGACGCGTCCACCGTCGTCGCGACACCTGCCAGATCCGTCCATCGCGCGCGATCGTCGCCGTCGAACACGAGCGGCACCAGCGCGGGGCGCGGCTGGACGACTGCAATGCCGAAGTCGCGCGCGACGCGGTATCCAAGATCCGTCGCGCCGAGCTTCGGGATCGAAAGGCCGCCGGTGGCGACGATGACGCGCGGCGCGTCGAAGCGCCCGCGTGAGGTCTCGACGGAGAACCCCGCGGACACGAGGCCGACGTCGCAGCCGGTGAGGACCTCGACGCCCGCCGACGCACATTCCGCCAACAGCATCTCGAGAATCGCAGTCGCCGAGCCGTCGCAGAAGAGCTGCCCGAGTGTCTTCTCGTGATACCGGATCCCGTGGCGCTGGACGAGCGCGATGAAGTCCGCCGGCGTGTAGCGCGCCAGCGCCGATCGCGCGAAGTGCGGGTTGCCGGATAGGAAATTCTCCGGGCGGCAGTAAATATTCGTGAAGTTGCAGCGGCCGCCGCCGGAGATGAGGATCTTGCGTCCCGGCTCAGCCGCGCGTTCGAGCACCACGACCCGCCGCCCGCGCCGGCCGGCTTCTGCCGCCGCGAACAGCCCCGCGGCCCCGGCCCCGAGAACGATGACATCGTGGGTCACTCGGGACTAATCTTAGTGGCCTCGGGGCGAGGCAGGCCTGAAGGCCTGCGCTACATTTCCGGCGGCGCAAAGGAGCGGGCGACATGAGCGCAGACAACCTCTCCACGACGAAGACCACGCTCCCGAAGGCCGTCGACACGCACGCCCCGCCCGAGACGCACGCCCGGCACGCGGTCACGCTGCGCGTCTCCGCGTGCTCGGACCGAGGGCTGGTCCGCGAGAACAACGAAGACCGCTATCTCGCGCTCAAAATCGAGCGCAGCTACACGCCGATCTCCACCAACATCGACGCGGCGCAGCTGCAGTTCGTGCCTTATCAAGCCCGCTGGGCGCTGGCGGTGGCTGACGGAATGGGCGGCCACGCCGGCGGCGAAGTGGCAAGCACGCTGGCGCTGTCGCTCGCGCTGAAGATGTCGCAGCAGGGCTCGCAGTGGTACGTGGACATCGGGGAGGAGGAGGCCAAAGCGCTCATCGAGCGCATGCGGGCGATCCTGTCGTCGGTGGATCGCGCCATCGCCGAGGAGTCGCATCAGAAGGCCAGCCTGAAGGGCATGGGCACGACGCTGACCGTCGCGACGGTCGCGGCCGACCGGCTCTTCATCTTCCACGTCGGCGACTCGCGCTGCTACCTGCTGCGTAGTGGACGGCTCCAGCGCCTCACCCGCGACCAGACGATGACGCAGATGCTGGTCGATGCGGGCGTGATGCCGCCGGAGGCGCTCCACTCGCATCACATGCGGCACATGCTCACGCAGGCGATGGGCAAGGGCGAGGTCGTGATCGACGCGCAGCACCTGCCGCTCCAGGACGGCGACCGGCTGATGCTGTCCTCGGACGGGCTCACCGACGGCGTCAACGACGAGCAGATTCACGCCATGCTGAGCCGGGGAGACTGCGACGCGGCGTGCGGCGAGCTGATGCACGCGGCGCTCGAGGCCGGCGGGCGCGACAACGTCACCGTCATCGTCGCGGACGTGACGCTTCAGGCGGAGTGAACGCCAGCCAGGCCCATCTTCGGCAGCAACTCGTCGAGCACGCGAATCATCTCGCTGATCTTGCGGGGCACGCGGTTCGCCTTCAGGTAGACCCACCCGGTTTCGCGCACGAGTGAGTGCCCGTGCAGCCGGTGCGCGACCAGCGTGCCGGCCTTCACTTCCCGGTCGATCGCGTGGTTCGAGATGAGCGTCGATCCGATGCCGCTGGCGACCATCGCCTTGATGATCTCGACGTTCTCGGTCTCCATCACGATGCGCGGCTGCACCTGCGCGCGGACGAAGAATTCGTCGATGACGCGGCGCGTGTTGGAGCCCGGCTCGTAGAGGATGAACGGCAGCTTGTTGAGGTCCTGCGTCTCGATGCGCTTTTTCTGCGCGAGCGGGTGCGACGGGTACGTCACCATCTGCAGCTCTTCGCGCATGACGTGACGCGCGACGAGATCGGGCTCGGTCACCGGGAGCGTGAGCAGCCCGAGGTCGACCGTGCCGGCGCGCAGCCGGCGCACGAGACGATCGGCCGGCCCGGTCATCACCTTCACGTCCACGTCGGGATGCAGCCGCTGAAACTCCTTGAGCAACGTCGGGAACACGTAGATCGAGACGGTCATGCCGCCGACGAGGCGGATGGTGCCCGTGAGGCGCTGCTGCGTTTCGCTGAGCCGTTCGGTGGTCTCGCGGATGTCGTCGAAGACACGGAGCGAGAGCTGCAGCAGCGCTTCGCCGGCGGGCGTGATCTTGACCTTGCGTTTGATGCGCCAGAACAGCGGTTCGTTGAGTTCGGCTTCGAGCAGGAGGATTTGGCGGCTGATGGCGGATTGGGAGACGTGAAGGCGGCGGCCGGCGCCGGTGAACGACCCGGTTTCGGCGACCGCCTTGAGAATCTCCAGTTGTCTCAGGTCCATGTCAGGCGTCATCTCCGCGGGTCAGCGTTTCTGCTCGGCGGGGCTGAAGCCCCGCCCTACTGTCGCTTCAGGGCTGAAGCCCTGTCCTGCTCTCCCCGGCGGAAAGAATTCTGCATGAAGTCGGCCCATCGCGCTCGACAAATCGTCCCCGTCGATCACGAGGGTCACGTTCCTCCGGGCGTCGGCCTGCGAGACCAGCCGCAGCGGGATGCCTTCAAGCGCCCGGACGACCCGGGTGAACGCCGAGGGGTCGGTGCCATAGCGGTCTCCGACCACCGCCACCAGCGCCAGGTCTCCGACGACACTGACCTCGGCGAACGCCGACAGCCCGGCGACAATCGCGTCGAGGTGCGCGACGTTATCGATGGTCACCGAGACGCTCACTTCGGACGTCGAGACGACGTCCACGGACGTCCGGAAGCGCTCGAAGATCTCGAAGAGGCGTCGCATGTAGCCGTGCGCCATCAACATGCCGGTTGACGTGATCGTGACGACCGTAATGCCCTTCTTGCAAGCCAGCGCGGTGACCGACGCGGCATCGACTGCGGCGTTGTCGGCGATGAGCGTGCCGGGCGCCTCGGGACGGAACGTGTTGAGGATGCGGACCGGGATGTTGCGCGCGGCGGCCGGCTGAATCGTCTTCGGGTGCAGCACCTTGGCGCCGAAGTACGCGAGCTCGGCGGCTTCGGCAAACGACAGGAACGGCACGAGCCGGCACTCGGCGACCACGCGCGGATCCGCCGTCAGCATGCCGTCGACGTCGGTCCAGATCTGGATCTCGGCGGCGTCGATGGCCGCGCCGAGGATGGCTGCCGAGTAATCGGATCCGCCGCGGCCGAGCGTCGTGACGACGCCGGCGCGCGTCGCGCCGACGAACCCGCCGGTGACCGCCACGCGGCCCGACGCGACGACGGGCCGCAGGTGTACGTCCACGTGCGCCCGCGTCGGCTCGGGCTGCGGCACCGCCTGCGTGAAGTGCTCGTCCGTGACGATGAGCGTCCGCGGATCGACCGGGGTCGCGGGCATCTCCGCGTCGGCGAACAGCGCGGCCACGAGCCGGCAGCTGAGGATCTCGCCGATCGCGGCGACGGCGTCCAGCGAGCGGGGCGACGCCTCGCGTGTCACCGCCAGCGCGCCTGCCACCGATGAGAGGTGCGCGATCTCGGCCTGGATGTCGGCGCGCGCGGCGTCTCGCGCGTCGACGGATCGAATGGCGTCCGCGACGGCCAGGTGACGCTGGCCGATCGCGTCCACCACGCGCCGCGCCGCCGCGGCGTCGCCCGTCCGCGCGAGCGCGGCGACTTCGAGCAGGCGATCCGTGACGCCGCCGAGCGCCGAGACGACGACCACCGGTCCGGCGCCGCGCGACCTCTGGTGCTCGGTCGCGACGATCGCCGCGACGCGCCGGATGGCGTCCGCGTCGGCGACCGACGTCCCGCCGAACTTGAGGACCTTCATGGCGTCACCCCCGCACCGGCGCCGACAGCACGCCCTGCGAAACCATCTGCTCGGCGTTCAGCACCGCCGCACCAGCCGCGCCGCGCACGGTGTTGTGGCCGAGGGCGAAGAACTTGTAGCCGAGAATCGGGCATGGACGCAGGCGTCCGACCGTCACGGTCATGCCGCCGTCCCGATCGACGTCGAGCCTCGGCTGCGGCCGGTTTTCTTCGGAGAGATACAGCACGGGCTGCGGCGGCGCCGACGGCAGCTTACGCGCCTGCGGCGGGCCGCTGAAGCTCGCCAGCGCCTGCCGCACAGCGTCCAGCGACGGCGACTGCTCGAGCGCGACCGACACCGACTCGGTGTGGCCGTTCACGACGGGCACACGCGTCGAGGACGCGCTCAGCACGACGGGGTGCGGCACGATGACGCTGCCTTCGAGATGCCCGAGGATCTTCTTCGGCTCGCTTTCGATCTTGGCTTCCTCACCCGCGATGAACGGGACCACGTTGCCGACGGCGTCGAGCGAGGCAACGCCGGGATAGCCGGCGCCCGAGAGCGCCTGGAGCGTCGTGACGGCGACCGACTTGAGCCCGAATTGGCGCAGGGGCGCGAGCGCCATCGAGAGGACGACCGTCGAGCAGTTCGGGTTGGTGACGAGCGCGCCGGTCCAGCCGCGCGCCTTGCGCTGCGCGTCGATGAGGCCGAGGTGGTCGCTGTTGATCTCGGGAACGAGCAGCGGGACGTCGGGCGCCATGCGGTGGTTGCGTGCGTTGCTGACGACGAAGTGGCCGGCCCGTGCGAAGGCCTCCTCGATTTCGCCAGCGACCGAGGCGTCCATCGCCGAGAACAGCAGCTCGGGCGGGTTGCCGGCGCCCGGGCGCGCCTCCTGGACGACCAGATCGGCGACATCTGCCGGAATAGACACCGGAAGACGCCAGGGAGCCGCATTGCGGTACGCCTGCCCGGCGGACCGCTCGCTGGCGCCGACCCAGGTCAGGCGAAACCACGGGTGGTTGGCAAGTTGCGCGATGAATTGCTGGCCGACCATCCCCGTCGCGCCCAGCACCCCGACGTCGATCCGTTGCATGACCTGCTTCTCCTTCTGCAGGGCTCAAGCCCTGCCCCACGTTCCTGTCCGCGGCGCCGAAGCCCCGCCCTACCGTCGATCCGCGCACGAGCAAAAAAAAACCCGCCGTCGGCTGGCGCCGCAGCGGGTGGTTTGTGCTCGTTGTCTGAGCGTCGTCTTATGCGTCGAGCCCGAAGACACCACCGCCGCGGCCGCCATGCTTTCGCATGGTGGTCATCGTAATCATGGTGGTAGTCATCGTGCGCGACATTGCTGCCTCAGTATAGGGACTCGCCGGATCGCGGTCAAATGCCATTTCGATATGTTATGAAATCGTTAGGAGCATAAACTTGACCGGATCGCTCCGCTGCCCCACCATTGAAGACTTTCGGCCGATCCGCGGCCGAACTTGAGTTCCGGCCCTGCGAGTTCATGACTGCACCTTCGGCCCGCGTCGCGCTGCTCGGCTTCGGTACTGTCGGACAGTCCGTGGCGAAAATCCTCACGGAGCGTCCGCCCGCCGGCGTGCGCCTCACCCACATCTTCAATCGCGGCATCGCGCGAAAGCGCGCCGACTGGGTCGGCGGCGACGTCACATGGACCGAGTCGATCGACGAAGTGTTCGCGTCCGACGCGAACGTGATCGTCGAGGTCATCGGCGGACGCGAGCCGGCCGGCGCGTGGGTGCGCCGCGCGCTCGAGTCGGGCCGCTCGGTCGTCACCGCGAACAAGCAGCTCATCGCGCACGAGGGCGTCGAGCTCGGGCGCCTCGCGGCCACCGCGCGACGGCACCTGCGGTTCGAGGCGGCCGTCGCCGGCGGCATTCCCGTCATCGGCGCGCTCAGGAACGGCATCAGCGGCGATCGCCTCATCCGGCTGACCGGCATCCTGAACGGCACGTGCAACTACATCCTGACGAGCATGGCGAAGGGCGGCGCCTCGTTCGCCGGCGCACTCGCCAGCGCGCAGCAGCTCGGGTTCGCCGAGACGGATCCGACCGACGACGTGCAGGGCTACGACGCGCGGGCGAAGCTGGCCATCCTGTGCGCGGTCGGGTTGCGCGCGCAGGTGACGCCGGCCGACATCGCGACGCGGCCCATCACGCTCGTCGACGGCATCGACTTCCGTTACGCCGGCACGCTCGACAGCACGATCCGGCAGATCTCGCGCGTCGCCATCGATCCCTCGCGCCCCGGCCGGATCGTCGCGTCGGTCGGGCCGTCGCTCGTGCCGACGTCCTCGCCGCTCGCACGCGTCGAAGGCGGGCAGAACGTCATCGTCGCGCGCGGGCAGTACGGCGGCGACACCGTCTACTCGGGCGCCGGTGCCGGCGGCGGGCCGACCGCTGTGGCGGTCGTTTCCGATCTCGCCGCGATTGCGCTGTTCGAACCGGAGCGTGACGTCGCAGCGCCGGCGGACCCCGCGACCGCCGTCGATCCCGAGTTCGTCACCGCGCACTACCTGCGCTTCATCGTGCGCGATCGCCCGGGGATTCTCGCGAGCATCGCGCAGGCGCTGTCGCGGCACGACATCAACATCGACGCGGTGCTGCAGTTGCCCAACGAGCACAAGGACGCCCTCCCGTTCGTCGTCACGGTGGAGCCGTGCCTGCCGGCCACCCTCTCCAAAGCCGTCGCCGAAATCGGCGCCATGGACTTCCACGTCGTCCCGCCGGTGGACCTGCCGATCCTCGCGAACGGAGACGCCGCGTGAGCGAGACCGAGGCCGCGCGCTCGCTCGGCGTGGCCGAGACGCGGTCGCGCCTGGACGGGCTGACGATCGCGGTGCCCGGATCGACGTCGAACCTCGGCGCCGGCTTCGACGCGCTGGCGATTGCGGTTCGCCTCTACGTGCGCGTGACCATGACGCGGGTGGACGATCGCGAACGGAATCGCGTGCGGAGCACGTTCAACGGCGTGGTGCTCGAAGGCGACGACTACGTCGCGCGCAGCGTGACGACGCTGGCGGCGCGCGCGGGGGTGGACTTCCCCGCCCTGCAGCTCGAGATTGCGAGCGAGATCCCCATGCAGGCGGGCCTTGGCAGCAGCGCCGCAGCCACTGTGGCTGGGTTGCGGCTCTATCAGACGCTGATCGATGACTTTTCCGGCGATCTCCTCGTCGAGGGCACACGCTTCGAGGGCCATCCGGACAACATCGCGGCATCGGTGCTTGGCGGCCTCACCGTGGCGTGCGACACGAGCGACGGCGGCGTGCTCGCCGTGTCGAGCGCCTGGCCCGAAGACGTCCGGCTCGTGGCCGTCACTCCGGACGCTCGGGTGAAGACTCCGGAGGCGCGTCGTGTGCTTCCCGAGACGATCGCGCTCGCTGACGCCATCTTCAACCTGCAGCGCGCGGCGCTCCTCGTCGCTGGAGTGAACAACGGCCGCCGGGACGTCCTCAAGGAGGCGCTCCAGGATCGCTGGCACCAGCCGTGTCGCGCTCCCCTCGTGCCCGGCCTGGTCGAGGCCCTCGAGCTCGAGACGCCGGGGCTGCTCGGCGTCTGCCTCAGCGGCTCTGGCCCGACCGTCATCGGATTCACCGACGTCCCCGACACGGGCGACGTCGAGCGTGCCTTTCGAGGGGTCTACGAGAAGCTGGGGCTCGGGTGCACGGTCCGCGTGCTCACGGCGCATAATCCGCCTTCGCCCTTCGGGCTTCGGCGCGATAAACCGGACCGCCCTTGACCGACCTGTCAGGCCTGACCGACCTGTCAGACCTGACTGACCTGACCGACCTGGCAGACCCGACCGACCTGACAGACCCGGCAGACCTGAGTTAACCTGATCTTTCCACCTATGTCTTTCTTTACCGGCTTGCGCTGCAGGATGTGCGGGACGCCGTTCCCGGCCGAAGCGCTGTTTGTCTGCGACCAGTGCCTCGGGCCGCTCGAGGTCACCTACGACTACGACGCCATCCGCGGCGCGGTGACGCGCGACGAGGTGAGCGCGCGTCCGGAGAACTTGTGGCGATATCGCGAGTTGCTGCCGGTAAAGGAGCCGCGCACCGGCTTCCACTCCGGGTTCACGCCGCTCGTGAAGGCCGACCGGCTCGCGAAGCGCCTCGGCGTCCGCGAGCTATACGTCAAGGACGACTCGGTCAATCACCCGACGTTCTCGTACAAGGATCGCGTCGTCTCGGTGGCGGCCACGCGTGCCGTGGAGCTCGGGTTCGACGTCTTCGCGTGCGCGTCGACCGGAAACCTCGCCAACAGCGTCGCGGCGCACGCGGCGCGGCTCGGGCTGACGTGCTACGTCTTCATCCCCGACAACCTCGAGCCGGCGAAGGTCATGGGGTCGGCCGTCTACCGGCCGCACGTCGTCGCCGTAAAGGGCAACTACGACGACATCAACCGGCTGTGCACGCAGATCGCCGATCGCCACGGCTGGGGCTTCGCGAACATCAACCTCCGGACGTATTACGCCGAAGGGGCGAAGACGTACGGCTTCGAGATCGCCGAGCAGCTGGGGTGGCGCTTCCCGCGCCACGTCGTGTGCCCGGTCGCGGGCGGCACGCTGCTGCCGCGCATCGGCCGCGCGTTCGAGGAGCTGAAGACCCTCGGCTGGGTCGCCGGCGAATTGCCGCGCATCCACGCCATCCAGGCCTCGGGCTCGGCGCCTGTCGTGCGCGCGTTCGAGCAGGGCCTGGACTTTCCAGAGCCGGTGAAGCCGAACACGATCGCCAAGTCGATCGCCATCGGCAATCCTGCCGACGGGCATCACGTGATCGAGACGCTGCGCGCCACGGGCGGCTCGGCGGCCATGGTGGACGACGACGCGATCCTCGATACGATCCAGCTGCTGGCCGAGACCGAAGGGATCTTCACGGAGCCGGCCGGCGGCGCAACGCTCGCCGGAGCGATCGCGCTCATCAAGAACGGCACGATCCCCGCCAACGAGGCCGTCGTGGTGTGCGTCACCGGCAACGGCTACAAGACGTCGGACGTCCTGACGGGACGCACGCAGGCGCCGGTGCACCTCGGGAAGAGCCTGGCCGAGTTCGAGGAACACTTCAAGCTGACGGCGGCCACCGGAGCGTAAGAGGCCGTGGCTGAAGCCGCCCCGCTTTCGCCCTCCGAACGGCTTCCGCTCGTCGACGTCCTCCGTGGCGTCGCGATTCTCGGCGTGCTGGCGTCTTACACGCTTTGGAGCCTCGGCACCGCGCCGGAAGAACAGTGGAGCCGTCTCGACCGGGCGATCGATTGGCTCGGCGACCTGCTGGTCGACGGCAAGTTCATCACGCTGTTCGCGTTCATGTTTGGCGTCGGGACGTCGCAGCAGTGGCGGCGCATCGCGGCCAACGGCAGGAATCCGGTGCCGATCTACCTGCGACGCATCGCCTTCCTGTTTGTCGCGGGAATGCTGCACGGCGCTCTGCTGCGCGACGGCGACATTCTCGCGCCGTACGCCATCACGGGACTCTTCCTCCTGCCGTTTCGCTCGGCGTCGAGGCGCCTCCTGATCGCCAGCGCCTGCGTCCTGCTGCTCCTTCCCTACGTGCTGGAGATCGGACTCGAGGCGGCGGACGTGTCGATGCCGTCGCGACCTGGTCCGCTGGCGGGCAACCTCGCGTGGATGCGGTACTGGTATCTGACCAACCCGCTGTTCTCGTGGCCGCGCGTCCTCGCGCTGATGGTGCTCGGGGTGCTTGCCGATCGAAGCGGAACGATGTCGCGGCTGGCGAAAGACTCGGCCTTCGCGGGTCGGGTGTTCGCCGCGGCGCTCGCCGGGGCCGTCGTCGCGCGCGTCGGCGTGGAACTGCTGACCTCTCGGCTGCAGGGGTTGCCGTGGACCGCGCCGCACCGCGTGCCGATCTACGCCGCGCATCACGTCGCGGCATGGCTGCTCGCGGCCGCCTACGCCGGCGGGTTCGCGCTGCTCTGTCAGCGCCCCGGGTGGTCCGATCGGCTGCAATGGCTCCGGGCGGAAGGCCGAATGGCCTTCACGAACTACGTCCTCCAGGCCGGCATCGTCGTGCCGATCTGCCTGGCGTTCGGCCTGTTCGACACCGTGCGGCCGACGCTGGGGCTCCCACTGGCCGTCGGTGTCGGGGCCGCGCAGATCGCCTTCAGCGTCTGGTGGCTGAAACGCCACCCCTTCGGTCCGCTCGAGTGGCTCTGGCGCCGCGTGACCTACGGTCGCGCGCCGGGAACGCCCTCATTGGCATCGGTGTCCTGATGATGGAGGTCCCGACGCTCACGGGTCGCGTCGTCCGGCTGGAGGCGCTCGAAGCGCGGCATCGCGAGCTCCTGCGGCCCGTCGCCGAGGACCCGCGCATCTGGACCGCCACGCTGACGCACGCGATGGGCGCCGAGTTCGACGTCTGGTTCGACGCGGCCCTCGCGGAAGCGGGTGCGGGGACGCGCATGCCCTTCGCGGTTGTCCGCCTGACCGATGGCGCCCTGCTCGGCAGCTCGAGCTACCTGGACATCGCGCTCCCGCACAAGCGCGTCGAGATCGGCGCGACCTGGTATCACCCGAGCGTCTGGGCGACGGCCGTGAATCCCGACGCGAAGCTGCTGCTGCTCTCCCACGCCTTCGACGTGCTGGGCTGCAATCGCGTTTCGCTCGTCACCGACGCGCTCAACCACCGATCGCAGGCAGCGATCGTCAAACTCGGCGCGACACGCGAAGGCGTGCTCCGTTCCCACATGCTGGTGCACGACGGGCGCATCCGGGACACGGTGGTGTTCAGCATCGTCCGATCGGAATGGCCGGGCGTCCGCGACCGTCTGGTTGCCCGGTTGCGGTAAGCCTGTCGTGCAGGATTCGCGCATGGCGATCCGCGTGTCGGCACGATGGCTGAGCATCAGGCATGCGGCGCGCGGCGTTGGGGTCGTGCTCCGTACGCAACACAACGCGTCGCTGCACGCGATTGCCACAGGTGTCGTGCTGGCCGCAGGCTTCTTCGTCGGCCTCTCCAGGCTCGAATGGTGCGCGCTCGTGCTGGCGATGATGGCGGTGTGGACGGCGGAAGCAGTGAACACCGCGATCGAGCTCATCGTCGACCTGGCGTCGCCCGACATGCATCCGCTAGCGGGCCGCGCGAAGGATGTGGCGGCCGGAGCGGTGCTGATCGCCGCCTGCTGCGCGGCGATCATCGGCGTACTCGTGTTCGCGCCGCACTTGGCAGCCGGCGTCGGTCGATAGTGCCGACGATCCTCACCCACGCCGTCGTCGGCGCGACAATCGCGCGGGCGTCTTCTGCGACGTCGACGCGGCGCCTGATGATCGCCGCGGCGATCTGCGCCGCGCTTCCCGATATGGACGTCATCGCGTTTCATTTCGGCGTCCCCTATGGTTCAATGCTCGGCCATCGCGGCCTCACCCACAGCCTCCTCTTTGCGATGGTCGCGGGATCGATCGCCGAGTACTCCAGACGGTCCAAGACGGACCGCGAGGTGATTGCTATGAGGCGGGCACGGTTGGCGAGAGCGCGGGCGACCGGGCTCGTCTTTCTCCTCGCCACGGCGTCGCACGGGATGCTGGATGCGATGACTAACGGAGGCCGCGGCGTCGCGTTCTTCGCGCCGTTCAGCGACAGCCGCTATTTCTTTCCGTGGCACCCCATCGAGGTGTCACCCATCGGCGCGGCATTCGTTTCGGCACGTGGCGTCTCGGTGCTGCTCAGCGAGTTGCTCTGGGTGTGGATTCCGAGCGCTATCGCGCTGGCAATGATTGTCTACAGGAAGCGAAGGCAGGCCTGAAGGCCCGCCCTACTGCAGCACGACACGAAGCCGGCCTGAAGGCCTGCGCTACACTCAGTGGATGTTCAGACGCACCGCGTGCGTGGGCATTGCTGTGGTCGCGGCCGTGGCCCTCCTCAGCCTGCCCGCGGGCGCGCAGACGGCCGCACTCAAGTCCGCTCCGAAGGAGACTCCCGTGAAGCAGGTGGCCCGGGGCACGTTCATCGTCAAGCTCACGCCGGGCCCCGCGACCGACGATCCCGCGGTGGCCGACCTCGGGCACATGACGATCGACAAGCTGTTCCACGGCGACATCGAGGGGACGAGCAAGGGCGAGATGCTCACGGCCGGAACGGCCACCAAGGGCTCGGCCGGCTACGTCGCGATGGAGCGCGTCACCGGGACGCTGCAAGGACGGAAGGGCTCGTTTATTCTCCAGCACACCGCGACGATGACCCGCGGAGCGCCGTGGCTGTCGATCTCGGTGGTGCCGGACTCTGGCACGGGTCAACTGCTCGGCATCGCGGGCACGCTGTCGATCCTCATCGAGAACGGCGAGCACTCGTACGTCTTCGAATACACGATTGACGGTTCGAAATAGGCGGCGGGGCTGAAGCCCCGCCCTACTGCCTTCTGCCTACTGCGCAAAATGGTCTCCGACGAATTTCAGCAGCTGAGCGCCGCTGTCACCGCCGACGACGTGCCCGCCGTGACAAGCTTGCTCCAGCGCGATCCTCTTCTGAAAGCGAGACTGAACGACGCGCTGCCGACGGAGTCATTCGGCACCGTCGCGCTTCAGGTTGCGGTGCGGCGCGCCAATCGCGCGATGATCGAGGCCCTGCTCGACGCCGGCGCCGACATCAACCAGCGCAGTCACTGGTGGGCCGGCAGCTTCGGCGTCCTGGACGACGCAGACGCCGCGGACTGGCTGCCCGACTACCTGCTCTCACGTGGTGCGAGGCTCGATCCGACGGCTGCGGCGAAGCTCAATCGTCTCGACGACTTGAAGGCGATGGTCGCCGCGGATCCGGCCGCCGTCCACGCGCGCGGCGGCGACGGGCAGACGGCGCTGCATCGCGCGCGGACCGTCGAGATGGCGGCGTTCCTGCTCGACCACGGCGCCGACATCGACGCGCGCGACGTCGATCACGAGTCCACGCCGGCACAATATCTGGTCAGCGATCGGCCGGACGTGGCGCGGCACCTCGTCTCGCGCGGCTGCTCCACCGACATCCTGCTCGGCGCCGCGCTCGGCGACGCGGCCATCGTCGCGCGTCATCTCGCCGAGAGCCCGGCGTCCGTCCGCACGAGCGTGGACGCGTCGTGGTTCCCGATGAAGAGTCATCGGGCTGGCGGGAGCATCTACATCTGGACGCTCGGCGGCAGGAAGACGGCCCACACGATTGCCCGCCAGTTCGGGCACTCTGACGTCGAACAGCTGCTGTGGAAGGCCAGCGACGACTCGTTGAGCCTGACGATGGCGTGTGAGCTCGGCGACGATAGCCTCGTTCGCTCGCTGATCGCCGCGAATCCCGGACTCGTGCGGGCGCTTCAACCGGCCGATGTCACCCGCATCGTCGCGGCGGCGGAGCTTCGCAATGGCGACGCCGTGAAGCGGATGCTGGCAATCGGATGGCCGGCAGGTACCGTCGATCGCGGCGGACTGACAGCGCTCCACTGGGCGGGATTCCATGGCGACGCGGCGACAGCGCGAGCGTTGCTGACGGCGGGTGCGCCGCTGGACATCAGAGACGACGTGCATTCAGGCACGCCGCTCGGCTGGGCGCTCTGGGGATCGGTGCACGGATGGCATCGCCAGCACGGCGACTACGCAGGGACAGTGCAGGCAATGCTGGACGCCGGCGCGGCGCCGCCGGAGATCACGGACGCGCTCGTGGCGAGCGATGATGTGAAGAGCCTTCTCAGATCACGAAAGTAGAACCACAGATTCCACAGATTTCACAGATTTTGAGATCTCGGCATCACGCCGTCACGCTGACATGCGTACGGATCGCGCCACCTTGATCCCAAAGAATCTGTGGAATCTGCGTAATCTGTGGTCCTGGTTCCTTCAGAACCCTGCCGTCAATCCCGCGGTCATGGCCCACGTCGTGTGTGAGGCTGCGCCGGCCGGGGCGAAGGCGTTCGATCGCACGACGAGCCGGCCGTCGCCGCGGATGGCAAGCAGCCGCGGAAATCCTCTGGCACGCTGCGACACGACGTACTTCACGCCGCCGCCGGCTTCGAAGTATCCGCCCGACGCAAGCTGCAGCTGACCATCGTCGGTCTGCTTGAAGAACCCGCCGCCGGCGAGCACGAACGGAATCCCCTTTCCGCCGCCAAAGGCGATCGACGACAGCCGCACGAGCGCATCTCCTCCAATCGAGATCGTCGAGATCGGTTGTGTGGCCGTCGTGTCGGGGGCCTTCTCGGTGTCGCCGGTGATGCGCGCGTCGAGGGTCTGCCGGGCCCACGAGAACGCAACTTCGACCGACAGTGCTCGTGAGAGCGCGATGCCAAGCCTCACTTCGGGCCCGACGCCGGTGCCGAGCGTCGTCGTCGTGCTGAACAGCGTGAAGTCCGGGTTGCCGGGGTCGTTGCCGGTCAACGCGGCTTTCTGTGTCCCGAAGTCGATGCCGCCGGCGATCAGGAGCGCGCCCGTGAGCTCGACGCGCGGTGGCGGCGATTGCGCGCGCGCGGCGGGCCCCGTGACGGCCAGGACGCCGATGGCCAGCGCGGCCAGCCGCGACGCCGTCATTTCGCGAACACCGTCACGGTAATGGCTGGCGCGCCGCCCGCGGCCGGCACCGTGAGGATGTGCGGGTAATACGACACCCGGAAATCAGTGTCGACCTCCACGTCTGCGTCGAAGTAGCTCGAGGTGTCGCCGTCGTCCAGCGGCTCGACGCGGACGATGTACGAGCC
>JBKPSY010000109.1:0-15586 GCA_046735235.1 Acidobacteriota bacterium
GTCCGGCAGCGCCGCCCAGATGCAGATCATGCAGGCCCTTGGCTACACACCGGTGCCGCTCGACTCGGCCGACGCCCTGATCCAACTGCAGACCGGTGGCGTCGACGTCGTGCCAACCCTGCCGCTGATGGCGCTGGCCGGTCAGTACTCCACGGTGACGAAGCACATGCTCGACGTGAACTGGTCGCCCCTGGTCGGCGCCACTGTCGTCACCTCGCGGGCATGGGACGGCGTGCCGCCGGCACTTCGCGACCAGTTGCTTCAGATCGCCGCCGATACCGGTACCCGGATTCGGCTGGCGAGTCGGCAGGAGAACGATCAGGCGGTGGCGACGCTGAAGGCGAGGTCGGGCCTGCAGGTGCACGCGGTCACGCCACAACTCGAAGACGAGTGGCGGCGGTTCGCGGAAGGCATCTACCCACGGCTTCGCGGGTCGATGGTGCCCGCGGACATGTTCGATCAGGCCAGACAGCGCGTCGCCGAGTATCGGGCGGCGCACCAATGACCGCCGGGTCGACCGCTTCCCTCCACCGAGTCGAAGACCTTCTGGTGTCGGCGATTCTGGCGGCGATGGTGGTCGTGCCGATCTCAGACGCCATGCTGCGTGGCGTGTTCGGCATCGGCATCACGGCCGCGCCGCTCATCGTCCAACACCTGGGTCTGGTAGCTGGCATGATCGGCGGCGCGATCGCCGCGCGCGAGGGTCGCCTGCTCCTGCTGTCGACGGTCGGAGAGAACGTCATGAAAGGGCGCGCCCGGACCATCGCGCGCGTCTTCACCGGCGCCACTGGGGCTCTGGTGGCGGCTCTCTTGTCGGTGGCGAGCTACACCTTCGTCCAGTCGGAGCGCGGATTTGGAAAGACCCTGGTGTACGGCGTGCCCGTCTGGTTCGTCGAGGCCGCGCTGCCACTCGGATTCGCGGTGATTGCGGCCCGGCTGCTCTATCGTGCGTCGAGCCATTGGTCAGGACGGCTGGCGGCGCTCGCATCGGCGCTCGCCCTCGCTCTACTCGCCCGTTCGATGCCCGACGCGTCGACGACGCTCTTCTGGCCGGCGCTCGTCACCCTGGCCGTCGCGACCGTGCTTGGCACGCCGGCATTTGTGACGCTCGGCGGCGCCGCGCTGGTGCTGTTCTGGTCCAGCGGAGAGCCGATCGCCGCCATCCCCGTGTCGCACTATTCGCTGGCCACCAACCCAACCATTCCTGCCCTGCCGCTGTTCACGCTCGCCGGGTACGTCCTCGCCGAAAGCGCCGCGCCGCAACGGCTCGTCCGCGTGTTCAATGCGCTTTTCGGCCGCCTTCCCGGCGGCCCCGCCGTCGTCACGGTGCTGGTCTGCACGTTTTTCACGGCGTTTACGGGGGCGTCAGGAGTCACGATCCTGGCGCTCGGTGGCCTGCTCATGCCGATACTGATCGGCGCGAAGTACTCGGAACGGGACGCACTCGGCCTGGTGACGGGTGCCGGCTCGCTCGGCATGCTCCTTCCGCCCTGCCTGCCGCTGATTGTCTACGGCATCGTCGCGCGCATCGACATCAAGCAGATGTTTCTCGGCGGTCTCGTTCCGGCGGCGGTCATGACGCTGGTCACGGCGTGGTGGGGCATCCGGCAAGGCCGGGCGAGTGTGCGGCCCGACGGTCGATTCGATGCACGCGAGGCGCTGGCGGCCGCCTGGGACGCGAAGTGGGAACTGCTGACCCCTGTCGTCGCGGTGGCCGCCCTGTTCAGCGGCAAGGCGACCACGGTGGAGGCTGCCGCGCTGACCGCGCTCTATGTCGTAGTCGTCGAGGTCGGCCTGCATCGCGACCTGCGCCTGTTCAGCGACATGCCTCGAGTGCTCACTGAGTGCGGGCTGCTGATCGGCGGGATCCTGCTCGTGCTGGGTGTCGCGCTGGGGTTCACGAACTACCTCGTCGACGCGGAGATCCCGGCGCGCGCCGTGGACTGGACGGTAAGCGCCGTCCACTCGAAGATCGTGTTTCTTCTGCTCCTCAACCTGTTCCTGGTCGTCGTGGGCTGCCTGATGGACGTGTACTCGGCGATCATCATCCAGGCGCCGCTGCTGGTGCCTCTCGGCGCCGCCTACGGCATCGACCCGATTCAACTGGGTGTCGTCTTCCTCGCGAACATGGAGCTGGGGTATCTGACGCCGCCGGTGGGGCTGAACGTCTATATGTCGTCCTACCGATTCGGCAAGCCGGTCCCGACAGTGTTCAGAGCCGTGCTACCGATCATCGTCGTGCTGCACATCGGAGTGCTGTTGATCACTTTCGTGCCCTGGCTGACCATCGCGCTCCCGCACTGGGCGGCCCGGTGAGTGCTGTCGGTCACGTGCGAGCATTCAGCATCGCCTGCACGTACTCCGGCCGCAGGGGCAGCTTGCGCGCGGGGCGCCCCGTGGCGTCGAAGAACGCCGCGGCGATCGCGGAGATCGCCAGTGCATTGGCGGCCTCGGATCCGCCGCCGGCGCTGCCGACCTCCGGGTGGCTCAGAATCACCACCTTGATCTCGGGCACTTCGGCCATCGTCAGGATCGGATAGGTCTGCCAGTCGCGACTGGTGACGCCACTCTGATCGAACGCCATCTCCTCGTGGAGCGCGTGACTGAGCCCCATGAGCGCGCCGCCTTCGATCTGGCGCTTCAGCTGCATCGGGTTGACGACGACCCCTGGGTCCACGGCGATGGTGTACCTCGTCACCGCCACCTTGCCGGTGGCAGGCACGACGCTGACCTGGCAGACGCACGCCCAGTAGGTCCCAGAGCGCAACATCACCGAGACGCCCTGGCCTGTGACAGGTGTCGTCCCCGCCGCCTTCGCGTGAGGCGCCGGCGATGTCCGCGATTCCCAGCCCGACGCCTCGCGGGCCGCTTTCAATGCGCCGATCAGACGCGCATCGTCGGTCTGTTTCAGCCGGAATTCAATCGCGTCGAGGCCCGCCGCGGCGGCGGCCTCGCTGAACGCGACCTCGCGCGGGAAGTTCTGCTGCAGCTGCCCCGGAGTGCGCATGCTGTGGTCGCGCAGGCCGATTCCGAGCGGCGATGACTTCTGGCCCACCTGGAACGTGCCGAACCCCGACTCGGCCACGTTCGGCACGCGGCTGTAGAGCCAGGGGTCCTGGATGGAGTTCGACGTGGACGCGATCGGGTCCTTCGACACGGTGGGCGCCGGCGGCGTCGGCAGTCCCGCGATCACCGCGCCCACGAGGCGATCGTCCTGCATCGCCGGCATGTAGTGGTCGGCCTGATACGCGGTGACCACGCCCTGGGCGTCCCAGGCGAGTCGAATATCGGAGAACGCGGCCGGCGACTGTGTGGACCACATCAGGTCGTCGCCGCGCATCCATTGCACGCGGACCGGCTTCCCGAGCGCCTTCGACAGAACAACCGCCTCGTCTTCCGCACCGGCGTTGCCGCCGTTCGATCGCCCGTAGTGGCCCGGCCCTGCGTAGATACGGACGACCACGTTCTCCACCGACGTGCCGAGCATCATCGCCAGCTGCCCGCGCAACGCCTGCGGGTTCTGGTTGTGCGTGTGCACGAAGACGGTGCCGTCGGGCCGCACGTCGCCCACGGCCACGGTCGGGCCGATCGGCGCATGCTTCATGAAGGGCAACTCGTAGCTCGCGGTGTGAGACGACGGGCCCTGGAAGGCGTCCGTGGTCGAGCCGCGGTTCTTCTCGCCCTTCACGACCGGAGTGCTCTTCCAGTCGGCCTGATCGCGGAGCCACTTGTGCAGCTGCGCCTGGATGGGTAGCCCCTTCCAGTCGGTCCAGGTCGTGCTGGCTTCGACCGCCTGCGCGGCCTTGATGGCCTCCCATTCGTCTGGCGCGACGACGCCGACGAGATTGCCCTGGACGATGACGCGCGCGTTCGGGAACTGCGCCTTGTCGATCGCGCCCGCCTTCACCAGCGTGGACCCGAGCGTCTTCGGATGCACGACGCGGCCGTGCCACATGTCGGGCAGTCTCACGTCGGTGACCCACAACTCCTTCGCGACGACCTTTGCCGGCGTCACGGCGTTGGCGAAGGACTTCCCCACCACCGAGTACTGTGCCACCGGCTTCATCGGCGGATCGCCAGTCACCATCAGGCCGAACATGCTCGTCAAGTCGCCCGCGACCGGGATGGTCAGCTTCAGGTCCTGACCGCGGACGAGGTCGCCGTACGACACGCTCTTGCCGCCGCCGGTGATGATGCCGTCCTTGACGGAGAGCTGCTTCTTGTCGACGTTCAACGTCGTCGCGCCGAGATCGAGCAGGGCCTGGTACGTGTAGGCTGCGGCCTTCTTCAGGTTCGTGCCGCCGTATTCGAGATAGCCCGCCGAGAACCCGCCGTCCGGGGTGCGATCCGTGTCGCCCATCACGACGGTCGTGATGGCTTCGAACGGCACGCTGAGCTCTTCGGCGACGAGCTGCCTGTAGGCGGTGTGCGCGGTGGACTGTCCGAAGTCCACCTTGCCGGTCCGCATCAGGATGGTGTTGTCCGCGTGGATCTCGAACCAGGAGGTGGTGAGCCGCGCGTCGAGCGAGTTCTTTCCGGTGGCCGTCACCGCCGGCGAACCCTTGAGCACCTCGCGGCCAAGCAGGGCCGCGCCCACCGCGAGCGTGCCGCCAGTCAGGACGAACTGCCGTCGTGTCAGCGTCGCGCCATGGACGTTGCGTGTCTCTGAGGCCATGACGCTACCCGACCTTCGCCATCGCTGAGGCCGCGCGCTGCACCGCGGCCAGGATGGCTGAATACGTGCCGCACCGGCACAAATGCGGCGACGGGCCGCTCATGAAGGCGTCCGTAATCTGCTGCACGCTCGGCGACGGATTGCCTTCGAGCAGCTCCGTCGCCTTGATCATCATCCCGTTCTGGCAGAACCCGCACATCGGGACCTGCTCGTCAATCCAGGCCTGCTGGACCGGATGCAGCGTCTGCTGCGCCTGCTCGGGCGTGAGCTTTCGCTGGCTGGCCCAGCGGGCGGGCAATCCCTCGAGCGTAGTGATCTGCTTGCCGGACACCGCGGTAGCGGGCCACATGCACGACCGCTCCTCCTTGCCGTCCACGAGGACCGAGCAGGCGCCGCACTGGGCGAGCCCGCACCCGAACTGCGGTCCGCGCAATTCGAGACTGTTTCTCAGGACGTACAGGAGGGGAACGTCGGCGGCGACGTCGACCTGATGTGAGGTTCCGTTGACGATCAGCGTGATGGCAGCCACGGGGAAGGCTCTCTGCTACTTCTTTGCGCTCTTTGCGGCCCGACGGCCCGCCCAGTAACGCTTCATCCGCTCGGACACTTCCTTCCGCTCGGCAGCCGTCATCGGTGTCTTGCGGCCAGGCTTCCGACGCTTGATGCTGGTCGCGGCGGGCCTGGCGCCCGTGCGGCCGATCTCCGGAAACGCGCTGACGAGCGCCGCAATCTCACCCTGCAGTTCCTGCAGCCGCGCGCGAGCGCCTACGACCGCCAACCGACGCAACTCCGCTGAAGCTATCTTCGCCACTGCTCCTCCTGCTGGCCCGCCTCTCCGCTGATCGCAGGCCGCCGACAACTAATGGTACACCGAGTCGAGCACAAGGGACCCCGGCTAAGACCAATGTCCTAGTCATCGCGGGAGTTCTTGCGGAATCTAACTTCGCCGACAGAATTCCTCGCCGCCGGCGATTTGATCGTGGAGGGCTCAGTAGCCGGAAGGCGCCGGTGCCGTCGTAGACGTCCCTCGTGACTGCTGCACGATGCGAACGCCGGCAGACGCGCCGACACGCGTCGCGCCGGCAGCCACCATCGCCTCGAGCGAGGCGAAATCTTTCACGCCGCCGGCGGCCTTGACGCCCATGTCGGCGCCGACCACCCGGCGCATCAACGCCACGTCGGCAACCGTTGCGCCCCCCGGGCCAAAGCCCGTCGAGGTCTTCACGAAGTCGGCGCCAGCCGCCTTGGCGAGCGTGGACGCGGTGATCTTTTCCTGATCCGTCAAATACGAGGCTTCGATGATCACCTTGCTCAGGACGCGGGCGTCGCGGCAGGGCGCCGTCACCGCTTCGATGTCACGCTCGACCACGCGAAGGTCGCCCGATTTCAGCGCGCCGATGTTGATCACCATGTCGATCTCCGCGGCGCCGTCGAAGATCGCGCGGCGGGTCTCGTAGTGCTTGACGTCTGGCGTGGTGGCACCGAGCGGAAACCCCACGACCGAGCACGCCGCCGATTGGCTCCCACGCAGCAGTCGCGCGGCCAGGGCCACCCAGCACGGGTTGACGCAGACGGTGGCGAACCCGAACTCGGCCGCCTCGCGGCAGAGGGTCTCGATGTCGGCCTGTGTGGCGTCGGGCTTGAGCAGCGTGTGGTCGATGAGCGCGGCGACGTTTCCGGTCGGGCTGCCACTGGCGTGAAGCCCGAGCCGGGTGGCTCCGGCGTCGAGGACGCCGCGTACGCGATCCGGACAGCACTCGTAGAGGACGCCGTGACATGCGCATGGCCGGCGTGCGGATCGGTTCGACGCCTGGTTCAGCTCGTCGACGATCAGCTCGATGAGCCGCCGGAGCGACGCGGTGTCAAACGCTCTCTCCATCAGCTCCGCTCCAGCCGGGCGATCTTGGCGAGCCGGGCAATGTATCGGGCTTCCCGCATCGGCGTCTCTATGAACCGCGCCGCGATGCACACGGCTTCGTCTGGCGAGATCAGGGTCGCTCCGAGCGTGAGCACGTTGGCGCCGTTGTGCTCGCGGGCATAGCGGGCCAGCGTCTCGTTCACGCACATCGCGGCGCGCACTCCTGTCACCTTGTTGGCGGCAATCGCGGAGCCCAGCCCGGCGCCGTCGATGACGATGCCCGCATCGGCTTCACGTTTGGCGACCGCACGCGCGACCCGAGCGGCGACATCGGGATAATCCACCGGCGTCGCGTCCTCGACGCCGAGGTCCTCCACGGCCAGGCCCCGGGCCCGCGCCCAAACGACGAGCGTCCGCTTCAAGGCGACCCCACTATGGTCACTCGCGATCGCCAGTCGGCGGACGTCAGCAACGGGCACGAGATCGACAGCCGCAGCGCCAGGATCGTCTGAAATCACCGAGACGCGGCGCTCCCGCAGCGTGTCGGCCGCCAAGGGCGTGATGTGTCCCCTGGGTGTGAGGACCACGGTGCTCCCACGTTCGAGCATCCGCGCGTCAGCCTCCGTGATGATCTCGAATTGCTTCAGTGTCATGCTTCCCGCGGACGACACGGCGACGCCCAGCAACCCACCGACCCACAGACCCACCGGCCCACCGGCCCACCGACCTTGGACCCGTGCTACGCTCGGCGCTCCGGAATCGCCGATGAAAACGCCACCTATCTTACTGTCATCCGATGAGATCGCCGCGCGCGTGCGCGAGCTCGGCGCCGAGATTGCCCGAGACGCCGCCGACGCCGGCAGCCTGCATCTGGTCTGCGTGCTGAAAGGAGCGGTGCTCTTCCTGGCCGATCTGGTGCGCGCGGTGCCGCTGCCCTGCACGTTCGATTTCCTCGCGGTCTCGAGTTACGCGGCAGGCACCACCACAACGGGCGAAGTCCGGCTGTTGAAGGACCTCGACGCCGCCCTGGATGGCCGGCATGTCGTGATCGTCGAGGACATCGTGGACACCGGTCTGACCCTGAGCTACCTGCAGGAGATCCTCAAGGCACGCGGTCCGAAGTCGCTGAGAACGGCGTGCCTGCTCAGCAAGCCTTCGCGCCGCAAGGTCAACGTGCACGTCGAGTACATCGGCTTCACGATTGAGGACCGATTCGTGGTCGGCTATGGCCTCGACTACGCGGGGCAGTACCGCAACCTTCCTTACGTGGGTTATCTGGACGGCGAGTAAGGGGCCGGCGGCGCGCGCTTATGCGCGACGCGCTGCCGCGACGGATGGATCGCCCTCGACAGGCTCAAACCGGTTCAGAAACTTCGAGAGCAGTGTGGCGTCGAGGGGCACCGACAGCAGGAACCCCTGGGCTTCGTCGCAGCCGTAGCCTGCCAGCGCGTCGAGCTCGCATCGCTGCTCGACACCCTCGGCCGTGACCTTCAGGCCGAGCGAGTGCGCCATGGTGACGATCGTCTTCGCGATGACGGCGGTGCCGTCGGACGCCCCGAGTCCCTGCACGAAGCTGCGATCGATCTTCACCGCGTCGACCGGCAGCCGGTGCAGGCGGCTCAGCGATGAGTAGCCCGTTCCGAAATCATCGACGGCCATGCGGATGCCGAGTGCACGCAGGTCGTCCAGCGCCGAGAGGGCCGAGCTGGCCGAGTGCATCGCGGTGCTCTCGGTGATTTCGAGCACCAGCGCGTCCGGCGGAAACCCGGATTCCTCCAGAAGGCGGGAGACCATCGGCACCAGGCCGCCGCCGCGGAACTGCACGCCTGAGATGTTGACGGCAAGGGCGATCTGGGCGCCCGAGGCAGAGCGCCACTGCCGTGCATCGCGCATCGCCACCCGCATCACGTGCTCGCTGAGCGGCACGATGAGGCCGGTCTCTTCGGCGGCGCGAATCAGATCGATTGTGGACATCAAGCCGCGCTCGGGGTCCATCCATCGTACGAGCGCCTCGACGCCCGTCACGGTGCCGTCGGCCAGCCGGATCTGTGGCTGGTAGTGCACGGTCAGGTGCCCAGCCTCGAGTGCCCGACGAACCGAGCTGAAGGCCAGCGGCATCGCGGACGCGGGCCGGTGCATGCCCTGCGTGTAGCGCGCCCACGTGTGCCGCACCTGCTTGGCGGCGTGAACCGCATCGGACGCCGCGCGCAGCAGGTCCGCCTTCGACTCGGCGTCGTCCGGATAGACGGAGATGCCGATGCTGCACGAGAGGCTCAGCTCGTGCCCGTCGATCTGATGCGGCCGGCGGCAGGCCTCGAGCACCTTTCTCGCCACGACTTCCGCGCTGGCAGCCTGCTGCATCTCGGCCAGCAGCACCGCGAACTTGTCGCCGCTGAGCCGTGCGACGGTGTCCTGCTCCCGCTCCTGCGCTGCCAACCGCTCGGCGAAGCTGCCGAGCAGTCGATCGGCGACAGCGTGACCAAAGGACTGATTCACGTCCTTGAGGCGATCCACGTCGATGCAGAGCAGCCCAGCGGGCCGCCCGGATCGACGGCCGCGTGCCAGCGCCTGCGACAGCCGATCTTCGAAGAGTTGCCGGTTCGGCAGCCCCGTGAGCGCGTCATGGTGGGTGACGTGGAACAGCACTGCCTGCCGCCGCTCGGTGAGGCGCCGCATCACGGTCTGTCCCGTGCCGACCCCGACGTAGCGTCCGCCGCGGGTCACGATGAAGCCGTCGAAAAAGTAGCGCTGGCGATCGTCGGCCAGCGCCTCCGCCACGAGGTCGATCGACGTGTCCTCGTCGGCGACGAGCGGCGAGGTGTTCATCAGGTCGGCAACAGCTGCGAGGACGAGCCGTTGCCCGTCAGCGCCGGAGAGCGATTGCAGAAAGGTGAAGCGATTCAGGAGGCCAACGGGCGTGCCGTGGTCGTCCACGACAGGCAGCGCGAGCAGGGTCGGATCGGCCGCGAAGAGGTCGAGCGCCTGGTAGCAGCGGGAGTCGCTCGCAATGGGCGACACGGGAACGGCGAGGCCGCGAAGACTGTCGCCGTCGGCCCGGCGCAAGGCGGGCGTCGGCGTCGCGAGCGGGGGGTCGTTCGCAGGCACGCGGACGATCATGGCTGAAGGTAAAGGACTTATCGGCCACGACCTCCAATACTTGAGCTTCACGGGATCGCGCAGAACTGCGCGCCCAGAACTTACTGCGGCGTCACAGCCTGACGCACCTGTCCTGCCAGCCGGCGCGCGTCCGCGAGCACCGCCGGCTCGTCAAGGGTGGCGACCTTCCGGTCGCGCATCAGCACACGACCGTTGACGATCGTCGTCTTCACGTCGTCCCCGTGAGTGGCGTAGACGAGCTGCGAGATGGGGTCGTAGAGCGGTGTCTGCCGCGCCCGGTTGGTGCCGACGACGATCACGTCGGCGCGCTTACCAGGCTCGAGCGACCCGATCGCGTCCTGCAGGCCGAGAACGCGCGCTCCGCCCATCGTTGCGAATTCCAGCGCCTGGGCGGCGGGCACGGCGCGCGGATCGTGGCTCTCGAGTTTGTGCAGGAACGCGGCCTGCCGCATCGCCTCGAACATGTCGAGGTCGTTGTTGCTCGCGGCGCCGTCGGTGCCGAGGCCGAGCTTGACGCCAGCGGCGAGATACTTCGGCACGGGGGCGACGCCGCTCGCAAGCTTCATGTTGCTCTCGGGATTGTGGGAGACGCCGACCCCTCGCCGTTTCAGGATCGCGATGTCGTCGTCGCTCACCCACACGCCGTGTGCCGCGACGACGCGCGGCGTCCAGAAGCCAATCGACTCGAGATACCCCGTCGGGGTCAGATGCGACGACTCCTGCATGATCCGCACCTCGTCCTGCGTCTCGGCGAGGTGAATCAGGAGCGGCACGTCGTACTTGAGCGCCAGATCACGGCACGCGAGCAGCGTTTCGCGTTCCAGCGTGTACGCGGAATGCGGCGCGACCGCCGGCGTGATCAGGGGGTCATGCCTGAACTCCGAAATGTAAGCTTCGGCGCGCTTCAGCGCCTCCGCGGGCGTCTTCGCGTCGGCGACCTGAAACTTGATGATCGTCTCGCCAAGCACGCCGCGGAGACCGGCGTCGCGGGCCGTCCGCGCGATCTCCTCCTCGAAGTAATACATGTCGGTGAAAGCCGTCGTCCCCGACTGAATCATCTCGAGCGCGGCCAGTTTCGTGCCGACGCGCACCATCTCCGGCGAGACGGTCTTCGCCTCGGCAGGAAATATGTAGCGCTGGAGCCAGTCCATCAGCGCGAGGTCGTCGGCGAGCCCGCGATAGAGCACCATCGGCGCATGGCCGTGCGTGTTCACGAGTCCGGGCAGCACGATGTCGTCCGTCGTATCGACGACTTCCCTTCCGATGAACCCAGCGGCCACGGCTTCCGCGGTGTCGACCGCGACGATGTCCGTGCCGTCAACTGCGACGCCGCCATGCGGGATGACCCGGTGCGCGGCGTCGATGGTGATGACGGTACCGCCGGTCAGGATCAGGCTGACGGCGCGCGGCGCGCGGGCGTCGAGAACGACAGACGTGAGACCAATCAGCGCGACGACGAGCGCTCGACGCATGGCGGGCATCTTATCCTGTATAGTTTCCGCGGTGCCCGTCCACGTCATCGACCATCCGGTTGCACAGGATGCCTTGGTCACGCTGCGCGATCAGCGGACCGCTCCCGAGGAATTCCGCCGCGCCGCGCGACGCATCAGCGCGGTGATTGTCGGCGAGGCTCTGCGCGGAATGCCCACGACGGGCGTCACCGTGCAGACGCCGCTCGAACCTGCCCCCGGCCATCGGCTGGCTGGCGACGTCGTCGTCGTGCCGGTCCTTCGAGCGGGCCTCGGCATGCTGGATGCCGCGCTGGACCTCGTGCCGTCCGCGCGCGTGGGGTACCTCGGCCTGCAGCGCGACGAAACCACTGCGATTGCGTCGCAGTACTATGTCAAGCTGCCCGCGAACCTGAAGGACAGTTTCGTGCTGCTCGTCGATCCGATGCTTGCCACGGGCGGGTCGTCAGTGGCCGCACTGGACCGACTGACGACGGCTGGTGCGCGCAACGTGCGGATCGCCTGCATCGTCGCGGCGCCGGAGGGCATCGCGGTCGTCGAAGCCGCGCACCCGGACGTGCACATCTACACTCCCGTGATCGATCGAGCGCTCACTCCCCACAAGTTCATCCTGCCCGGTCTCGGTGATTTCGGGGATCGGCTCTATGGGACGGCCTGACATGGCGAGCGAACTGACGAAGCGACCGGACGCCAATGCTCCGCCGGCGTCCTGGAAAACGGCGCTCACGCACATCGAGGCGAACAAGGTGCTCGTCCGCGGCTACCCGCTCGACGAGATGATGGGGCGTGTCGGGTTCGGCGACGCGATCTATCTGCTGCTCGTCGGTGAGCTGCCGACACCGTCCGTGAGCCGCATGATCTCAGCGATCCTCGTGTCATCGGTGGATCACGGCGCGATGCCGCCTTCCACGCAGGTGTCGCGCAACGTCGCCACCACCGGAGCGCCGCTGCGCGCGGCGGTCGCGGCCGGCGTCCTCAGCTTCGGGACCTATCACGGCGGCGACGTCGAGGCGTGCATGGACCTGCTCGACGCGGGGCTCGCCCTGGTGCGGGAGGGCAAGAGCTACCAGGACGCTGCGCGGGAGATGGTGCAGCGGAAGATCGACGCCGGCGAGCGCGTGCCTGGCCTCGGCCACCGGCTGCACACGCACGACCCCCGGGCGTCGAAGCTGCTGCAAATGGCGTATGAGCTGGATCTCGAAGGCGAGCACATTCGTCTGATGCGAGTCGTGGACACGGCGCTGGCCGAAGCCCTTGGCCCCGACCACCCGCGGGTGCACGTGAACGTCGACGGGGCCATCGCGGCGATCTGTGGGGACATCGGGCTGGATCACGAATTCGGCAACGCGCTCTTCATCATCTCGCGCGTGCCCGGCCTCATCGCCCACGCGCACGAAGAGAAGCTGCGCGAGCGGCCGATGCGGCAGATCGACCCCAAGAATCACCAGTACGACGGGCCGCCTGAGCGGCGCCTGCCGCAGACGAGGAAGTAGGTTGATGGGTGCACGGGTCCATGGGTCCATGGGTCCATGGGTCCATAGGTTGATGGGTGGGCCAGCGTCCCTGCACGCACCTATGCACCCATGCGCCCATGGACCTACCGTCTGCGCCTGTTGCCGGAGAGGCCTGGCTGGGCTAAGATCGTAAGTCTCTCCGGGGCGCGCTTGGCTCAGCGGTAGAGCATCGCCTTCACACGGCGGGGGTCGGAGGTTCGAATCCTCCAGCGCGCACCAATCCTCTCCCTCTCCTAGTTCTTCACCGTAATCGCAATCGCAAGCAGATTGTTCGTCTCCAGCGACTCCACGACCGTGTTGTCGCCGTCCACCTTCACGATGATGTAGTACGTCCCCGGCGTCAGTCCCGCCGGGATCGCCGCAGCGACCGGCCCGGACGACGAGGCGCCGGCAGCGAGCGCCGGCACGACACGCGACCCGAGCAACGCGTCGCCGGCATCGAGCGCCGTGTTTGCGGAGAAAAAGAGATACGTCGTCGATGTGTTCAGGGCGGCGCTTCCCTGATTTTTCGTCGTGTCCGTCAGCGTGACGACCGTCCCTGGCGACACGGATGTGGGCTTGCTGAGCGACGACACCACGAGGTCCGGACCAACGCGCACCGAGACGGCAAGCACGTTGTTGGTCTCGCTCGTCTCCGGGACCGCCGACGGTGCATCGGCGACCGCCAGCAGGAAGTAGCTTCCAGGCGCCGTGTCCGCAGGAATCGTTACCGTGGCCGAGCCCGGCTGGCTCCCGCCATTCCCCGCCAGCGCGCCGACGCCTCGCGACCCGAGCAGCGGGTCCGACGCGTCGAAGGTCACGCTCGTGGACAGGTAATACGACGTGGTCGACGCGGGCGCGTCGCCGACGCCCTGGTTCTTCGTCGTGTCGGTCACGGTAATCGAACCGCCGGGCATCGGTGTGCCAGACACACTCAGCGCGGACACCACGAGATCCGGGCCCACGCGCACGGTCATGTACGAGACGTTGTTCGTCTCGGTGGTCTCCGGCACGACAGCGTCGGCGTCCGCCGCGACCGCGATGTAGTACGTGCCGGCCGCCAGCCCTGGTGGGAGCGTGAGCGTCGACGTCTGGGAGCTCGTGGCACCAGGCGCGAGCGGGGGCACGACACGCGATCCGAGCGGTGTGTCCCCGGCGTCCAGCGTGGTGTTCGTCGAGAGGAAGTATCGCGTTGCCGAGCCCGCCGCGTTACCGCCGCCCTGGTTCTTCGTCGTGTCGGTTACCGAAATGGTGGCTCCAGCCGCCGCCACCGTGCTGCCATTGACGGCAGAGATGACGAGGTCCGGACCAATCTTCACGGCCGTCGCGACGACGTTGTTCGTCTCCACGGTCTCCGCGTTGGTGTTGGTCGAATCCGCCTGCGACAGGATGTAGAGCGTGCCGGTCCCGGTGTCCGCGGGAAGGGTCACGGTCGTCGAGCCACCGTTGCTGGCGCCGGCCGCCAGGCCTGGGACGTTTCTCGACCCCAGCGGCGTGTCGCCGGCGTCGAGCGCGGTGTTCGCCGACAAATAGAACTGCGTCACCGACGGCCCGCTGTCGGTGCCGCCCTGGTTCTTCGTCGTGTCGGCGATCGTGATCTGCCCGCCGGCTCCAAATGTCCCGTTCGCGCCCGCAGCTGAGATGACGAGGTCGGGACCGATCTTCAGCGTGGTCTGTCCGTTGTTGTTCGTCTCGACGGTCTCCACGACCGCGTTGTCGGCGTCGGCCTTGGCGATGATGTAGTAGCTTCCCGTGGGTGCTGACGCGGGGATCGTCACGGTCGTCGAGCCGACGCTTGTCGCGTTGGCGGCGAGCGCCGGCACGTTCCGGACTCCAATCATCTGGTCGCTCGCGTCGATGGTCGTGTCCGTCGAGAAGTAGAACCGCGTCACCGAGGCCCCAGCGGCGCCTCCGCCCCCGTTCTTGGTCGTCTCCGCGATTGTCACTGTCGCGCCGCCAGCCGCGATGCCCGGGCCGCTGATCGCCGAAATCGTCAGATCGGGCCCGACCCGGAACGCGACCGACCGGATGTTGTTCGCCTCGGACGTTTCCGTGTTGGTGTTGTCGGCATCGGCCTGTGCGATGAGGAAATACGTGCCGGGTGCGGTGTCGCCCGGGATCGTCACGTTCAAGGACGCCGCCGCCGAAGCACCGATCCCCAGCGTCCCGACGGCGCTCGACGCAACCACCGGATCCGACACGTCGATGCCGGCGTTCGCCGACAGATAGAAGCGCGTGGTCGACGCCGCCGCAGCGCCGGTTCCCTGGTTCTTCGTCGTCCCGGAGATCGCGAGCACGCTGCCCGCCGCAGCGGTGGCCGGCACCGTCAGCGCGGTCACCACGAGGTCTGGCGCGACGTCGTCGCTCACGATCGTGACGGTGGCGGCCGACGGCGCTCCCACCTTGTAGCCGACGCTGCCAGTCACTGTGAGGACTACGGTTTCGGTCGGCTCGACGACGGCATCGTCGATGGGGGTGACGGCCAGATCGACCGTCGCCGCGCCTGGCGCGAACGTCGCGCTCGCCGGCAGCGGCGCGAAGTCGCTCCCTGCGGAGGCGGTGCCGCTGACATTGAAATAGACCGTGACTGCGGACGACGCGTCGCCGCTGCGCGCGAGACGGAACCGTCCGGGCGTCGGACCCGCCTCCGCCGCGGTCGCGACGGTTGCCGTGACCGAGATCAGGGTCGGCGCCGGCAGCGCCGGGCACTCTGCCGGGACCGTGAAGTCCTCGAGAACGGAGGCCGTGCCAGTATCGTCGGTGTCCTGCGCGGCGGCGCCCATGCCGCGCAGCGCGAAGACGTCCCAGATGCGGCAGTGGTTCTGGCTGCCCGCCGGATCGCCGCTCGGATTCCTGATGCCGTCGGCGTCGAGGATGGCGTCACGCAGGTCGAGCATCGTCGGCGACGGCGGCGAGAGCTTCAGCCCGTCCACGTAGAGCTGATGCGTCATCTGGACGCCGGCAGCCTGTGAGC
>JBKPSY010000110.1:0-17158 GCA_046735235.1 Acidobacteriota bacterium
ATCGTCCTGATGGATTTCGCGGCACGGCGTCACGCGGCCGGCAGCAGCTGGCGCGACGCGCTGCTGCAGGCCGGGGCGCGGCGGCTGCGACCGATCCTGATGACGACGCTCTGCACCCTGGCAGGGCTCGCCCCGCTGGCATTCGGCCTCGGCGCAGGCGCGGAACTGCAGCGTCCGCTGGCGCTCGCCGTGATTGGCGGGTTGACGCTGTCGACCTTGCTGGTGCTGTACGTCCTGCCGGGGCTCTTCCTGCTGACGCGACGCGACCGAGCCACCGAGTGATCAGAGAAAGCCGCCACAGAGACACAGAGAGCACAGAGGATTTGTTGGGGCGCGGCCACAGAGGCACGGAGAGATCAGAGAGAGACCGGGGCGCCACCGAACGGAAGTTCGGCCCTGCGATGTGTTCGCCCTCGCGATGATCTTGGGTCGTCGCGCCCATCCTGTCGTAGGCGCGCAACTTCAGTTGCGCCTAATTCAGATCGCTCTGGGCCCTCTGTGTCTCTGTGGCCAAGCCCAAAGTGTCTCTGTGCTCTCTGTGCCTCAGTGGCTGTTTCTTTCCCGGTGCGCTTTGTGGCTACGCGGTAGCGACGCCGACAGGGCAGGTCACGCCGGTGCCGCCGAGGCCGCAGTAGCCATTGGGGTTCCGCGCGAGGTACTGCTGGTGGTACGGCTCTGCGTAATAAAACGCCGGCGCCTCGCGGATCTCAGTGGTGATCGTGCCCAGCCCTGCGCCGTCGAGCGCTTCCTGGAACCGGTCACGCGACGCGCGCGCGGCGTCGCCTTCGGCGGCGGTGTTGAAATAGATCGCCGAGCGATACTGCGTGCCGGCGTCGTTGCCCTGCCGCATGCCCTGCGTCGGGTCGTGGCTCTCCCAGAAGATCTTCAGCAGCGCGTCATAAGACGTCACCACCGGGTCATAGACCACGAGCACGGCCTCGGTGTGGCCGGTGAGTCCCGAGCAGACCTCCTCGTACGTCGGGTTTGGCGTGAAGCCACCGGCATAGCCGACTGCCGTTGTGTAGACGCCGGGCGCCTCCCAGAACTTCCGCTCGGCACCCCAGAAGCAGCCCATCCCGAAGATCGCCGTCGCCTTGCCGGGGAACGGCCCCATCAGAGGAGCGCCGGTCACGAGATGCCGAGCGGGCACCGGCATGGCTTCCTTCCGACCGGGCAACGCCTGGTCCGCCTCGGGTATTCGCAGCTTCGACTTTCCGAAAATCATTTCTGCCTCCGCCCCTTTGACAGCCGGACCCGCCAGAACGTTTCCCGCCTTCGCGCTCCGCGCTTCGGCGCGGCAGGCTCGACAGGCTGACCGCTGCCAGCTGTCAGCCGCTAGGGCTCAACTGACAGTTACGTTCTACACTTTCCACTTTGCACTTTGCACTTTGCACTCTAATTAGACGTCCCCGCGTTTCATGCGGTCCAACAGCTGATCCGTGGATCGCACCGCCAGGGCCATCATCGTCAAGGTCGGATTCGTCCAGCCGCCTGACGGGAAGCTCGATCCGTCCATCACGAAGACGTTTCCGACATCGTGCAGCTGCTGAAACGGCGTGAGAACCGACGTCCTGGGATCAGGTCCCATGCGCGCCGTGCCGACTTCGTGGCTCGCCCAGCGCGGATTAGTGCGAGGCCGGACGCGAGTGCCGCCAGCGGCCTCGAGCATCTCCGCCGCCGAGTCGGCCATGTCCTTCAGCATCGCGCGCTCGTTCTCGCGGAGCTCGATGACGATTCGGAGCACGGGGATTCCCCAGGCGTCCACCATCTGCGGATCGATCTCCACGCGGTTCGCCTCGTTCGGGAGACACTCGCCGAAGCCTTGCAGCGAGACGCTCGCGGCCGAGTCGTGGATGGCCTTCTTGTAGGCCTCGCCGTAACCTGGTGCGCCGAAGCGGAATCCCTCGCTGGAGTTGCCCTGGTAGCCGTAGCCGCGCAGGAACCCGCTGGCGGGTGTGCCGGGGACGTTCCGGAATCGCGGCACGTAGATCCCGTTCGGACGGCGCGCGGCGCCAAGGGACGGACGCGCCGGAAACTCTGGGAACTCCGCCGACGCGCCCGCGTCGGTGAAGTGCACCTGCAGGTACTTGCCGACGAGCCCACTCGAGTTACCCAGGCCCGCGGGGAAATCCGTCGAGGAGGAGTTCAACAGCAGGCGCGTAGACTCGAACGTCTGCGCGCAGAGGATGACGGCGCGCGCGCGCACGCCGCGTACGGCTCGTGTCGCGCGATCGACGTATTCGACGCCGACCGCCTGGCGCTTCGCCGGATCCATCAACACCCGGTGCGCCATCGCGCCCGTCACGAGCGTCAGCTTGCCGGTGGCAAGGGCGTCGGCGACGGTCGTGAATGTCGAGTTGAAGTACGAGTGCGTCGTGCAGCCACGCTCGCACGGCCCGCAGTAATGACAGGACGCCCGGCCATTCAGCGGCGCAGTCAAGTTGGCCGTGCGCCCGATCGTGACGAGGCGATCCAGCTTCGCGCGGACGCGGTCGCGTACCGCGCGTTCCGGACACGTCATCGGCATCGGCGGCTGGAACGTCCCGTCCGGCAGCCAGGGGTAGTTCTCTCGCTGTCCCGACACGCCTATGTACGACTCGACGATGTCGTAGTACGGCGCGAGGTCGGCGTACCCCATCGGCCAGTCGACGCCGACGCCGTCGCGTGACGCGGCCTTGAAGTCGAGGTCGCTGAACCGATAGCTCTGGCGGCCCCAGACATTCGTGCGCCCGCCCACCATCCGGATTCGGCCCACCCACGGAAAGCGCTGTCCGGGCGGCGTCGTGTACGGCTCGAGGCGATCGTCGGCGTAGAAGCCCGCGTTCCACTCGTCACACGCGTAGGACTGCGACTGCTCGGGACGCGCGGCGGCGAGCGGCGCTTTCGTGAGTCCCCGATACGGCAGCGCCGAGGCCGGCACGTGCTCGCGGTAGTCGCCATCCGAGGCGGGACGCCCGGCCTCGAGCATGACCACCCGCGCGCCTGCCGCCGTCAGCCGCTTGGCCACCCACCCGCCGGTGGCCCCCGACCCAATCACGATCGCGTCGAAGCCGTCCATCGCTGGCGCTGTTGTTGTCTCCTGTCAGACAGCCTATCATTCGCCGCGCTGTCCCCCTTCCGCGCCTCGCGGCACACCGCCGATCGGCAGGTGCCGCGTGCGCGCTCGACGGACGAACTGCGTAAGTCACCGGCCGCGGGCCGATGGTATGCTCCTCGATCGCCAGAGTCGACCATGAGCAATGCCCCGAAGACCGCCTACGAGCTCGCGATGGAGCGGCTCCGCCAGAAGGACGCCGACGCCGGCATCGTCCACGAGAGCCTGACTGACGAACAAAAGGGCGAAATCGCAGAGGTTCGCCGTGTCGCCGAGGCGCGTACGGCGGAGCTGAAGATTTTGCATCAGTCGTCGCTGGCAGCGGTCTTCGATCCCGCCGAGCGCGAAAGCATCGAGGCCGCCCATCGCGCGGACCTGCAGCGAGTGGCGGATGACCGCGAACGCAAGATTGCCAGGATCCGGGAGGCGCGCGCGTGAGCGAAGCGCGCGAGCCGCACAGCTTCTCCGCCCGATTGCTTGTCCCGCTGCTGGTCGTCGTGACGCTCGGCGCCGCCGTGGCCTGGTGGCTGCGCCCGCCGGCCGAAGACCGCCCGGCGCCCGCGCCGGTCCCCGTGCCGAAACCCGCCGTCGAAGAAGCGCCAACCCCGGTCCCGCCAGCGGTGCCGGCAGCGCCACGGCCGTCGAAATCAGCGCGCTCAGGCGAGAAGCCGGAGCTAGTCCCGACGCCACCGGCGGTCGCGCCGGCTGCAAAGCCGACACTGCACGTGTCGAGCGACGTCGAGGGCGCGCACGTCTTCGTCGATCGCAAATATGTCGGCAACACGCCGCTCGACACGAGCGAGGTCACGCCGGGGCGTCACCAGGTGAACGTCTCGGCCGAGGGCTACGACGGCGTGTCGCGAGGCGTGATCGTCGCGGAGTCCGGCGCCACGGACCTGCACGTCGAGCTGAAGACCGTGTCACTGGACGTCTCGATGCCAGTGGTCCACAAGCACGCGTTGGGATCGTGCGAGGGCACGCTGCGCGCCGATCCGGGGGCCCTCCGATACGAAACGGCAAATGCGGCGGATGCGTTTTCGCTGCCGCTGTCCGACCTGGAGGTCTTCTCGACCGACTACGCGCAGAAGACGTTGAAGGTGAAGAAGCGTGGCGGGAAGACGTGGAACTTCACGACGAAGGCGCCCAACGCGGATCCGCTCGTGACGTTCCAGCAGGCCGTGGACCACGCCCGCCAAAAACTCGGGGTTCGGTAGAGCGGTCCGTCAGGGACCAGCCGCTACCATCCCCGCGCTCGCGCGATCGCCCACGTGAAGACCTGCTCGTATCCGCGCGCGGAGGTCGCCCACGAGAAGTCGGCGGCCATGTCTCTGAGCACCATCTCGCGCCACGCATCAGGGTCCGAGTAATACAGATTCATCGCGCGCGTCAGCGCACTCCAAAACGCCTCCACCGAGTACGGCCCGAACGAGAATCCGGTGTCGCCTTCGTGCACGGTGTCGACCAACCCGCCGGTCGCCCGCACCACCGGGACGGCGCCGTAACGCATCGCGATCATCTGGCCGAGTCCGCACGGCTCGAACCGCGACGGCATCAGGAACATGTCGCTCGCCGCGTAGACGAGGGGCGCCAGCCCCGCGTCGTACCGGAGGATCGCGGCCATGTTGCTGGTGTGATAGCCCGCGAGTTGCCGGAACATCCCTTCGAACTCAGGCGCGCCCGAGCCGAGAATCACGAACTGCGCTTCGCCGGCAAACGCGTTCAGCAGGAGGTGGACGACATGGCCGGTGATGTCCAGGCCCTTCTGGGCGTCGAGCCTCGTGACCATCGAGACGAGCGGGACATCCGCGGCCCGCAGTCCCAATCTTGCCTGGAGTGCGCGCTTGTTCTCGAGTTTCCGATCGAGCGTGCGGGCCGAATAGGTTGTCGGCAGCTGCGGGTCCTTTGACGGATCCCAGACGGCGTAGTCGAGGCCGTTGAGGATGCCGTGGACGTCGAAGTGACGAAAGCGCAGCAGGCCATCGAGCCGCTCGCCGTACTCCGGCGTGAGGATCTCCCGCGCGTAGGTCGGGCTCACCGTCGTGACCATGGTCGCGTGATAGATCCCGCGCGCCATGAAGTTCGTCTCGTCCGCCCCTTCTTCGATGAGCTTCGGGCCCGGAGCGCCAAGGTACGTCAGCACCTGGCGCGGGCCACGCCCCTGGTGCATCAGGTTGTGGATCGTCAGCACCGTCGGCAGGTTCCGGTACCGTTCATCGGCCTGGCCTGACGTCGCGAGCCACGCGATCGCCGGCGCGGCGTGCCAGTCGTGCGCGGACACGACATCGGGACGCCAGCCCCACGCGCCGACCACCAGGTCGAGCGCGGCGCGGCTGAAAAAGGCGAACCGGTACGGGTCGTCTTCGTAGCCGTACAGCGACGGCCGATCGAACAGGTTCCGCTCGCCGATGAAGTACACCGGCACGTTCGTGCCAGGCAGCACCGCGCGCAGAACGCCCGCGTCGACGAGGCCTCCGCCAATCGGCACCCGAAGGTGAACCGGATCCGGCGTGATGTTCCAGCGGCCCGAGTGCGCCGCAGCTTCGATCGACTGATACGCCGGCATGACGACACGCACGTCGTGGCCGAGGGCCGCCAGCGCGATCGGCAGCGAGCCGGCGACGTCCGCCAGACCGCCGGTCTTGGCGAACGGCGCCACCTCGGACGCGAGCAGCAGGATGCGCATCGGATCTAGAGACTATCGCAGACTGGCTCTGGGCTCTGGGCTCTGGGCTCTGGGCTTTGGGACTGCGGTTCCCAGAGGCTAGAGCCCAGAGCCCAAAGCCCGATCGTGCTACCGTCATGACGTGCTTCGCCGTGTCGCGCTCGTTCTGACGCTGCTCTGGCTGTCCGCGAGGCCTGCCAGTGCGCGGCAGTCCGAGCCGGCGCCGCCTGCCGCCACTCCCGCGGCGGCTCCGGCAGCCGCACCGGCGATCGACGCGGCGGCCTTCGCGACTTTCATCGAAGAGGTGCGGCAGGAAGCGCTCACGCGCGGGATCTCGAAAGCCACGCTCGACAGCGCGTTCCGCGACGTGCAGCCGGAGCCGACTGCGCTCGAACGCGATCGCCAGCAGGCCGAATTCGCGCTCGACTTGCAGGCATACCTCCGGCGGCGCCTGACGAAGGACACGCTGAAGCAGGCCCGCAGGATCTGGCACGAGAACCACTCGCTGGCGACGCGTGTCGGCAAGGCGTACGGCGTCGATGCGCGGATGCTGGTCTCGGTGTGGGGCCTCGAGTCGAACTTCGGGCGCTTCAGCGGCGTGCGTCCCAGCGTGCCGACGCTGGCGACGCTGGCCTTCGACGGCCGGCGGGCGAATCTCTTCCGGGGCGAGTTGATCAACGCCCTGACGATCCTCGATCACGGCGACATCACCCTCGACCGCATGAAGGGCTCATGGGCCGGCGCGCTCGGCCAGGTCCAGTTCCTGCCATCGAGCTATCTCGCCTTCGCGGTGGACTTCGACAACGACGGCAAGCGCGACATCTGGGACTCGCTGCCCGACGTGCTCGCGTCGATCGCCAACTACCTCAAGGGACACGGCTGGACACCGGGAATGCCGTGGGGCTATTCCGTCACCGTCCCGAAGTCGGCAACCGACGCCGTCCAGTCGATCGGCCCCAGGGCGGAAGGGTGCCGTGCCTCGCGCGAGCTCACGCCGCCGCAGCCGATGAAGAAGTGGCGGCTCGTCGGCCTCACGATGGCCGACGGAAAGCCACTGCCCAAGTCGTCGTTCGACACGTCGCTCCTGAAGATCGGGGATCGCGCCTGGCTGGTGACGACGAACTACGAGGCGCTGCTCGCCTACAACTGCGCCCACACGTACGCCCTCAGCGTTGCCACCCTCGCGTCGAAGATCTCGAAATAGCTGCGCGCGCGACGATATAGTTGAGGGCCATGCGCAGCGTGTCTCTTTTCATGGCGCTCGCCCTGAGCGCCGCGGTTCTCGGCGTCCCGCCCGCGGCATCGCGCGAGCCGCGGATGCCGGCCGGCTTCCGCGCGCTCTTCAACGGCAAGGATCTGACCGGCTGGTTCGGCCGTCCGCACGAGGACCCGCGCGTCGCGCGGGCGCTCTCTCCGGTGGCCCAGGCGCTGGAGCGGAGCAAGCACCGCGAGGAATTCGAGAAACACTGGAGGGTCGCCGACAACGCGCTCGTCAACGACGGAGACGGTCCGTACGCGACCTCCGCGGAAGAGTTCGGCGACATGGAGCTGCGCCTCGAGTACCGAACCGTCGCCAAGGCCGACAGCGGCATCTATCTGCGCGGCAACCCGCAGATTCAGATCTGGGACACCACCGAGGCCGGCGGCAAGTGGAACCTTGGTGCGGAGTTCGGATCCGGCGGCCTCTGGAACAACTCGCCGGGAGCACCCGGCAAGGATCCCCTCGTGAAGGCCGACAAGCCCTTCGGTCAGTGGAACAGCCTGCGCGTCGTTCAGGTCGGCGAGCGCACGTGGGTCTGGCTGAACGACAAGGCCACGGTGGTCGGCGCGCGCATGGAGAACTACTGGGATCGCAAGGTGCCGCTCTGGCCGACGGGCCCGATCCAGCTGCAGACGCACGGCGGCGAGATCCGGTGGCGAAACATCATGGGCCGCGACATACACCCCGAGGAAGCGAACCGCTGGCTCGCGGAGATCGACCCGCAGGGCTTCACGCCGATCTTCAACGGCAAGAGCTGGACGGGGTGGAGCGGACCGACGACCGAATACCAGATCGCCGGCGGCGCCCTCTCGTGCCTGCCGGGCAAGGGCGGCACGATCTTCACCACCCGCGAGTACGCGGACTTCGTCGCTCGTCTGGAATTCAACCTGCCGCCCGGCGGAAACAACGGGCTCGCGATCCGGTATCCGGGTGAAGGCGACGCCGCGTACGCCGGCATGTGCGAAGTGCAGACGCTCGACGACCCGGCGCCCGAGTACGCGCATATCGATCCGCGACAGGCGCACGGGTCCGCGTACGGGATGGTGCCGGCGGCTCGCGGATTTCTCCGCCGCCCTGGCGTGTGGAACTTCGAGGAGGTCACCGTGAAGGGCTCGCATGTTGTCGTCGAGCTGAACGGCACCCAAATCCTCGACGCGGACCTGGCGAAGGTCACGGAATTCATGGATGGCAAGACGCACCCGGGGAAGGACCGGACGTCCGGACATTTCGGGTTCGCCGGCCACAATGATCCGGTGGCCTACCGGAAGATCTCGATCAAAGAACTCAAGTAGACCCGAATTTCCGCCTTCGCAAATGCTTCGGCGGACCGCCGTAGCCTTGGCGGAGGCTGGTCAGTTCGGCCAGAGGGCCCCATGCGAGGCGCGATTGTTTGGACTGCCGCGGTCCTGCTGTGCGCGACCATTGCGCACGCCGCTGAACCACCGAAGATCGCGGCGATCGGAGACCTGCGGCTCGAGCGCGGCGGCACGATCAAGGATTGCCGGCTCGAGTACCGCACGCTCGGCACGCTCAATGCCGATCGAACCAACGCGGTCCTCTTCCCGACGTGGTTCTCGGGACGCACGGAGAACCTCACCGGCTTTGTCGGCGCCGACCAGATGCTCGACCCGGCGCGCCACTTCGTGATCCTCGTCGGCGCGCTCGGCGACGGCCTGTCGAGCTCGCCGTCGAACAGCCCCTCGCAGCCCGGTGCCGCGTTCCCGCACTTCACAATCGGTGACATGGTGACTGCCGAGAAGCGCCTGGTCTCTGACGTGCTTCACCTCCAGTCGCTTGAAGCGGTGATCGGCATCTCGATGGGCGGCATGCAGGCGTTCGACTGGGCCGTCCGCTACCCGGGCTTCGCGCGGCGTATCATCCCGATCGTCGGCTCGCCGAAGCTCTCCCCGTACGACGAGTTGCTCTGGCGAACTGAGCTGGACATCATCGAGCGCGCGATGGCCGTTCCCTGCGATCAGGCCGCGCAGGCACACGTCATGGGGGTTGTCGGCGCCGTGCACGAGCTCGCGCTGAGCACGCCGAGCCACGTGAACGCGACGTTGACGCGGGACGGGTTCGACGGCTGGCTCGCCGGCAAGGAAGCGTCGTATGCCGCAGGATGGGATCCCTACGACTGGGCGTCGCAACTGCGCGCGATGCTGGCGCAGGACTTGACCGCCGGTGACGGGGGCGTCATGACCGCGGCGGCCGCGCGAGTGAAGGCGCCGTTGCTTGCCATCGTCTCGACCCAGGATCACATGGTGAACCCGGCGTCCGCGCGCGAGTTCACGAAGGCGGCCGGAGGCACGCTCGTCGAGCTCTCTGGCGACTGCGGTCACATCGCCAATGGCTGCGAGGCGGCCGCCGTGACTGCCGCCGTCCGGCAATTCCTCGATGTGACCCCGCCCAAGTAACCAGAATCGGAACCTCAGCCATGAGGTAGGATGTCGCCCCAACGGAGGCGACATGCCCGAGCACGAATCGGATCTGCACGCCACTCCCCTGCAGTTCGACCACGTGACGCCAGCGTCGGCCGTGACTCCAACGCCAGGCGTGACCTGCGAGAACTGCCACACGCCGATCGACACCGAGTACTTCCAGGTGAATGCTCATCTGGTCTGCGCGGAGTGCAAGGGCCTGATCGAGGCGGCCATCGAGACGCCGACAGGCGTAGCGCCACTCGTCCTGGGCGGTCTCTTCGGTCTTGGCGCGGGCCTCGTAGGCGCAGCAATCTACTACGCGGTCATCGCTCTGGCGAACCTCGAGATCGGTATCGTCGCCATCCTGATCGGCTACATGGTGGGATACGCCGTGCGGAAGGGCGCAGGAAACCACGGTGGTCTGCGGTTCCAGATCCTCGCGGTCACGCTGACGTATCTGGCCGTCGCCTTCGCTTACACGCCGCTGGCGATTGGCGCCGCGCAAACGAAATCAAGACCCGGTGCGGCAGCGACTACCAGCGCGGCTGCCGTTGCAACGCCGGCGGCTGCGGAAGCGCCGGCGCCCGGGCCGCAGCCGCGGCCGGTGCGCAGCGTGTGGGTGTGGCTCATGGTCGTCGCTGGAGTGATCGCCGTCCTTCCCGTGCTGGTGATCGTGGGCTCGTTTCCCTCAGGGGTGATCACCGCGATCATCATCTTCATCGGCATGCGACAGGCCTGGCGAATGACCGGCCGCCCCACGCCGGACATTCTGGGTCCGTTCCGCGTCGGGGCCGACTCGACGCCGCTCACCTCCTGATGTCGACGCTCTGCGCCCGGTGCGGAACCGAGTTGGCCGCAATCGCGCTGGCGTGTCCCGCATGCGGAGCACTCGTCCACGCAGACGAGCTCAAGCGTCTTGCCGCCGACGCGGAGAGCGCATCGGCCACGGGCGACGTCGAGACAGCACTGACACGATGGCGGGCCGCTCTGGAAATGCTGCCTCCGTCATCGCAGCAGCATGCGGCGGTCCGGGCACGCGTGATCGATCTCACACGGGGGCTCGACGCCGCCCCGGTCGCACCGCCGGGGGCGCAGGAACGTTCAGGCACCTGGCGCAGGGGCGCGGCAGGCGCCGTCTCGCTCGGCGTGCTCCTGCTCGGGAAGCTCAAGTTCCTGCTCCTGGGCCTCACCAAGATCTCGACGTTCGTGTCGATGTTCGCGTTCTTCGGCGTGTACTGGACGGTTTATGGCTGGCCGCTCGCACTCGGCCTCGTGGTTTCGATCTACATCCACGAAATGGGGCACGTGTCGATGCTGCGTCGCCTCGGCATCGATTCGGGTGCCCCGCTCTTCATTCCCGGCGTGGGTGCGCTCGTCATGCTGCGACAGCGCATCGAGGATCCGCTGACGGATGCGAAGATAGGCCTCGCAGGACCGCTGTGGGGCCTGGGCGCGGCCCTGGCGGCCATGGCCGTCTACCTCGCGGTGCGTGCGCCGATCTGGCTCGCAATCGCGCACCTGACGGGGTTCATCAATCTGTTCAACCTCATTCCGATCTGGCAGCTCGACGGCGCGCGCGGCTTCCACGTGCTCTCGCGCCACGAGCGATGGGGGCTGGTCGCCGTCATCGTCGCCGCCTACCTGCTTACCAACGTGGGCGTGCTCATCCTCGTGGGAGCTGTCGCCATCTGGCGGGCGGTACAGGGTGCCGGCGGCGCGGGAGACCTTCGAACAACGGGCACGTTCGCGGGTCTGGTCGCAGCGCTGTCGATGCTGGCGATGGGACTGCGTTGACTGCTATTTCGTGCCGGTGACCCGCGGCCGGTCGGGGGCGTTCGCCAACGTCCACGCGGTGGCGAGCACCGTCTGCGCGACCTTCCGCAGCTTCTCGAAATCGATCCGATCGACCTCGTCGGTCACGCGGTGGTAGTCGCCGTGCAGGCCGGTGAAGAAGAACGCGACCGGGATGCCCTTCTGCGCGTACTCGTAGTGGTCGCTGCGCTCGTAGATCCGTTCCGGATCGTCCGGGGCGTCGTATTTGTAGTTCAGCGCCAGGTTGAGGAACGCCCGATCCACCCGATCGCAGGTGTCGCCGAGGTCCTGGCTCAAACGTCGCGAACCGACGATGTAGACCTCGTTCGGACCGCTGAGTACCTGGTCTTCCGGCGTGTCGTCGCCCTTTGGACGTGAGCGGCCAATCATGTCGACGTTCAGCTGCGCGACGACGTGGTCGAGCGGCACCGGGGGGAACGCGGTGAAATACTTCGCGCCCCAGCTGCCGTACTCCTCGCCGGTATGCCACACGAAGAGCAGCGACCGCTTCGGCCGTGGGCCGGCCGCGGCGGCTTCCGCCATCTGCAGCAGTGCCACCACGCCCGATCCGTCATCATCCGCGCCGTTGTAGATGTCGTCCTTGCCCGGGACCGCGGGCAGTCCCGTGCGTGCCGCCCGCTGGGACTCGCGGCCCAGGTGGTCGAGATGAGCGCCAAGCGCCACGTACTCGTTCCGCAACATCGGGTCGGAGCCCTCGATGATTGCGACGACGTTCTCGGTGTCCTCGACGCGGGTCGATGCCGTCGTGTGAATGCGCAGGGTCTTGCCGGCCTTGAATGCAAAGGACGGGTCGACCTCGCCTGCCGCGGCGTGGGTCGTGATCTTCGTCGCATCGAGCTTCTCTCCGCGGAGGAGCGCCGATGCGAGGCGCGGACCGGCCAGAACGAACGGACGCGACTCGTCGTTCTCTGGCAGCCGGTCGATCTCGAGCTTGCCTCGCTCCTCCATTTCCCGCAGTCGCGTCCACGCGGCCAGCCGCTGATACGAGACGATGCTGACGACCGCAGCGGCGCCGACCGCACGGGCATTGTCGGCCGGTGTGGTGTAGTCGGTGCCGCGCGTCAGGTTCCCGACTTCGGGCGGCGGCTGCGTGATGACCAGGACCCGGTCCTTGACGTCGACGCCCGCGAACGGATCCAGATGGCGGACGGGGACCCGGTAGCCCTGACCGACGAACGCCAGCGCGCCCGAGGCGTCGCCCGGTGTCGGCACCAGGTAGTCTTCGCCGTACTTGAACTCGGTCTCGCCGACGGTCAGGCTCGCGCGCTCGGCGTCAACGCTGGTGCGGCGAATGCCGACGTGCTGAAAGAAGGTGTGGTTGTCACCTGCCGGCACGGCGCCGATGCGATCGAGCGAGGCCGCGATGTACTCCGCCGCCGCGCGGAACCCCGGCGAGAGCGTGTCGCGTCCCTCGAGCGCGTCGGAGGCAATGAACTGCAGGTCACGACGAAGCCCGGCGACCGTAATCGCATCCACCGGCCCGAAGTGGCCGGGAGACGGCGCTGATGCAGTCGCGACGGCCGAGGCCAGCAGAACCGTCAAGACGGCCAGCCGGACGAGGTGGCTTCGTGAGGTCACTGCCGAGATCATCCCACAGGTCGCGGGGCCGGTCGAGGTAGCGGCCTTGGGCTTGACCCGATTTCTCTGTGCGTGAAAGACTTCCCCATGGGAGGCGCCCGCCCGCTCTTTCCGTCGTCCGCATCCAACGGTCCGCGTCGGACCCCGTCGCACTCCTGAGCCGGGCGCCACTGCAGAGCGCCCATGTCCCGTGCCCTTCGTGTCACGCTCGGCATACTCGCCGGCCTCGGCCTGCTGGTCCTGGCGAGCTCGTTCTTCGTCAGCCGCACGCTGAACGAATGGTTCGAGCGCGACCTTGCCGCGCGGGCTGATCTCGCCGTCGCCGGCGCGCGCGACAAGCTCACGCAGGACTGGTCCGGCACGTCCTCCGAGCGCATGCGGGCGCTGTTGACGGTCGTCGCGCACGACGAGCGGCTCGTCGCCGCAGCCGCGTGCAGCGCCGACGGCAGCGTCCTCGCGGCGACCTCCGATTGGCCGGCGGAAGTGCCGTGCTCGATGGCGGTACGGCACGTGCGCGACTCCGCCGACGCGCCGCCGTCCGAGTGGACCCCCTGGCGATCGGTGGTCGAGATCGAGGGCGGTCCGGTGCACCTGAGCGCGCTGCCGGTCATCGACGGCGACAAGCCGCGCGGCGTGATCCTGCTCCTCCACGATTTCGGCTTCGCCGAGCGGCGCGAGGCGCAGATCCAGCATCTGCTGGTCGGGACGTTCGCCGTGCTGGCATGCGCGGCGTCGCTCATCACGGTCGTGGTCCGCCGGGCGTCCTGGCGGGGCTGGACCAACGAGATTCGACGCGTCCTGCGCGGCGGCCTGCACAAGCCCGAGTTTCTCCCGCTCATCAGCGACGTACGCGATCTGATGGACCGGCTGAGCGCCGAGCGCGACCTGGACGGATCGGGCGGCCTCTGGACGCCCGAACGGCTGAAGGACTCGCTGCGCCATCGACTGCTCGGCGAGCGCGTCGTGGTGCTTGCGAACCGCGAGCCGTACATCCACGACCACACGCCCGACGGCGGCATCGAAATCCGCCATCCGGCCAGCGGCCTGGTCACGGCGCTCGAGCCGGTGATGCGCGCCTGTTCGGGCGTCTGGGTTGCCCACGGCAGCGGCTCGGCGGATCGTGAGGTCGTCGACTCCAAGGATCATGTCGCCGTGCCACCGGGCGAGGAGGCGTACATCCTCAGGCGCGTGTGGCTCACGCCCAAGGAAGAACAGGGCTACTACTACGGCCTCGCGAACGAGGGGATCTGGCCGCTCTGTCACATCGCGCACACGCGGCCGATTTTCCGCACGTCCGACTGGGAGCAGTACCAGGAGGTCAACGAGCGCTTCGCGCGTGCCGTCGTCCAGGAAGTGGACGCCGACGACCCGATCATCCTCGTGCAGGACTACCACTTCGCGCTGGCGCCGCAGCTGATCCGCCGGAAGCTGCCGAAGGCGACGATCATCACCTTCTGGCACATCCCGTGGCCGAACTTCGAGCAGCTGGCGATCTGCCCGTGGACCGACGAGATTCTCGAGGGCCTGCTCGGCAGCAGCATCCTGGGGTTCCAGACGCAGTTCCACTGCAACAACTTCTTCGACGCCGTGGACCGCTATCTCGAATCGCGGATCGATCGCGAGTTCCAGGCGGTCGTGTATCGCGGATCGCGCACGCTCGTTCGGCCGTATCCGATTTCGATCGAGTGGCCGAATCGCGCGGCCATGACGACACCGACGCCGGATCGCTGCCGGGAGGAGGTGTTCGCGGAGCTGGGCCTGGCGCCGGACGCGAAGCTGGGCGTCGGGGTGGATCGCCTGGACTACACGAAGGGCATCGAAGAGCGCATGCTGGCGGTGGAGCGATTGCTCGAGCGCTTCCCCGAGTATCAGGGACGCTTCACGTTCGTGCAGCTGGCCGCGCCGAGCCGGTCGTCGATCCCGCAGTACCGGGCCCTGCAGGATCGCGTGGACGCCCTGGTGGCGCGCATCAACACGCGTTTCGGCACGAGCACGTACCGGCCGATCATCCTGAAGCGCGCGCATCACGAGCCGCCGCGCGTGTTCCGATTCCTGAAGGCTGCGAACCTCGCCTACGTCAGCAGCCTGCACGACGGCATGAACCTGGTCGCGAAGGAGTTCGTCGCCGCGCGGGAAGACGAGCAGGGCGTGCTGATTCTGAGCTCGTTCACGGGCGCAGCGAGGGATCTGCCCGAGGCGCTGATCGTGAACCCGTACGATTTCGACGAGGCCAGCGACGCGCTGGCGGCGGCGCTCGAGATGCCCCCGGAAGAGCAGCGGACGCGGATGATGGCGATGCGCCGCTTCGTCGCCGAGTTCAACGTCTACCGATGGGCGTCGCGCATGCTGCGCGATGCCGAGCGTCTGCGTCGGCGCGAGCGAACGGCGGGGCGCTTCGAGACCCCCCTCGTCGACGTCGCGGGAGTCTAGCCACCGTGCGAAACGCGTTGGGTTCCGGCGGCCGGGAACGCCTGGCCGCCCTGATGGGCGAGCGTGTGCTCGTCGGCTTCGATTTCGACGGCACCCTCGTCGCCCTCAGCGAGCATCCCAACGAGGTGGCGCTGACCGCCGACACTCGGGCGCTGCTCACGCGTCTGGCCGAGCGCGTGCCCGTCGTCGTCATCACGGGCCGCTCGCGCGCCGACGTCGCAGGACGCCTCGGCGGCGTGCCGCTCTTCGGCATTGCCGGCAATCACGGCGTGGAGCCGTTCGGCGAGTCACCTGAGGTCATCGCCCTGGTCGCCCAGTGGCACGAGTCGCTGCTGCGCGACCTGGCGAAGCGGCCCGGCGTCGGCATCGAGGACAAGCGGTTCTCGCTCACGGTGGACTATCGCCACGCGCCGGACCTGGAAGCCACACGAGAAGCGATCCAGGCAGCCGCGAAACGCCTTCCGCACGCGAGGCTCCTCGGCGGGCGGCACGCGGACTTCAACATCGCGCCGGAGCACGCCCCCAACAAGGGCACGGCGCTCGACGCGTTCATGAAACAGGCCAACTGCACTGCGGCGATCTACGTCGGAGACGACCGCACGGACGAGGACGCCTTCCGCCTCGAGCTGACGTCGTTTGCGGCCATCCGCGTCGGGCGCCGCGAGCATTCGGCCGCGTCGTTCTTTCTCGAGGAGCAGACTGACACGGATCGCCTGATCGAGCTGCTCCTCGACAGGCTCCCATCCTGATCGGGGCCGCGTGCCCGTAGCGCGACCGCGCGTCTCTGTGGCCTAATGGCCGACGGCATGTCGGCACCGACCGTCTCGGGCCTGGGCCGTTTGTGGCGCCGGCTGTCTCCGCTCGTCGGGCTTGCGCTCTTTCTCGTCGCCCTCTCGGTGCTCGGCCGCGAGCTCCGCTACATGCCGCCGGCCAAGCTGGCGGCGGCGCTCAAGCAGTTCCCCGGCAGCGCGATCGCCCTGGCAACGCTCTTCACCTTTCTGAACTACTTCATCCTCACCGGGTACGACCAGCTCGCATTTCTCTACATCCGCCGCGCGATCGGACGGTGGCAGATCGCCATGGCGTCGTTTGTCGGCTATGCGATCGCGAACAACGTCGGCTTCGCGCTGCTGTCTGGCACCTCTGCGCGCTACCGCTTCTACTCTCGATGGGGACTCAGCGGCCGGGAGATCTCGCAGGTCGTCATCTTCTATTCCGGCACGTTCTGGCTCGGTCTGCTGGTCCTCGGCGGCTGGACGCTGGCGACGGGGCCGGCGATGGGGCTCGACCGCTACGTGCCGCTCGGCATCGCACGCGCGATAGGCTGGCTGTTGATTGCCACGGCGGGCGCGTATCCGGTTGTGGCGCTCTTCCGCCGTGCGCCAGTCTCGATCGGCGGGATGCCGATCCCGATGCCGAACATCGGGCTGGTCATCGGGCAGTTCGTGCTCTCGGCACTCGACTGGACCCTTGCGGCGGCAGTCCTCTACGTGCTGCTGCCTGCGCCTCGTCCTGATTTCGTGTATTTCGTCGGCGTGTTCCTGGCGAGCCAGCTCATCGCCCTCGTGAGCCACGTGCCGGGAGGCCTGGGCGTCTTCGAGTCGTTGATGATCCTGGTGCTCGCGCTGCCGGCCGAAGTCGTGCTTCCAGCGCTGGCGATGTTCCGCGTCATCTACTATCTGCTCCCGCTCGGCGTCGCGCTGGCCGTGCTCACGATCGACGAGTTCTATCAGCGCCGGCACGCGGTCGGCCAGTGGGGCAACGCCTTCGGCACCCTGACGATGGCGGTGGCGCCGAAGCTGCTGGCAGTCTTCATGATGCTCGGCGGCGCTGTGCTGATGTTCTCGGGCGCCACGCCGACGGCGGCCGGCCGCCTGGCC
>JBKPSY010000111.1:0-21524 GCA_046735235.1 Acidobacteriota bacterium
GGGGGCGAGCTGCTGCTCTACCAGCCGCAAGTAGCCAGCTGGGAAGGCCAGAAGCGGATGGTGGCGTACGCCGGGGTAGCGTATCAGCCGAACGGCGCGCCGAAACCGGAGCTCGGAACGATCACCATCGAGGCCACCACCAAGGTGTCGCTCGAGGATCGCCTCGTGAAATTTGCGACGCTGCAGGTCACCGAAGCGCACTTCGACAAGCTCAGTCGCGATCAGACGCGGGAGGCGGTCGCAGAGATCGTGGACGGTATCCCGGAAGCCGAGCGCGTCATCGCGCTCGATCGGGTGCTCGCCAACGTCGACAAAAGTCAGATCATCCCGAAAGAAGTGCCCGGCCTGAAGTCGGACCCGCCGCCGATCTTCTACAGCGTGCGTCCCGCCATCCTGGTGAATCTCGACGGCGAAGCGATCTGGAGTCCGATCCGGGACAACGACCTGAAGACGGCCATCAACACCAACTGGGATCTGTTCCTGCATGACCCGAGCAAGACCTTCTATCTCCGCAACGAGAAGACGTTCCTGAAGGCGTCCGATCTCGACGGGCCGTGGACGCCTGCCGGCAAACTGCCGAAGAGTTTCTCGGCCCTGCCGACAGACGACAACTGGAAGGACGTGAAGGCGGCGCTGCCCGGTCAGCAGATCAGCGCGAAGGACGTGCCGACGGTGTTCGTCAGCCGGAAGCCGGCCGAGATGATCCTGCTGAAGGGCGCGCCGGTCTATCAGCTCGTCGCGGGCACGAAGGACCTCTACTGGGTGCAGAACACCGAGAGCGACGTCTTCCGCATCGGGAAGGCCGGGCCCGTCTACTTCCTCGTCGCGGGACGGTGGTTCTCGGCGTCGGATTTTACGGGTCCGTGGACGTTCGCGACGCCGTCGCTCCCCGACGCGTTCAAGGACATCCCGCTCGAGCATCCGCGCTCGCGCGTGCGTGCCGCCATCCCCGGCACCTCCGAGGCGGCCGAAGCCATTCTCGTGTCGCAGATTCCGCAGACCGCGCGCGTCAACAAGAAGACGATGAAAGCGCCTGAGGTCGACTACAACGGCGATCCGAAATTCGAGGCGATCGAGCCGACCAAGCTCTCGCGCGCCGTCAACACCGACAAGACGATCATCAGGTCCGGCGACCTCTACTACATGTGCTTCCAGGGCGTCTGGTTCATGGCGCGATCGGCTGAAGGCCCGTGGGAAGTGGCGTCGAGCGTGCCGAAAGAGATCTACGAGATCCCGGCGAGCTCGCCCGTCTACAACGTCACCTACGTCACCGTCGTCGAGGACGACAGCGACGACGAGTGGGTGACGTTCGCCGCCGTCGCCGGATACACCGGCATGATGGTCGCGTACGGCTGTGTTGTGTGGGGATCGGGCTGGTATTACCCGCCGTACTGGGGATGGGGTGGCTATTACCCGTACTACTATCCGTTCTATCCGACCTACGGATATGGCGCGTGGTACAACCCGTGGACCGGCGCGTATGGGCGCTCGATGGTCGCGTACGGACCCTACGGCGGGGCTGGCGTCGCCGCGCGATACAACCCGCGCACCGGCACTTACAGCCGAGCTGCGGTCGCGTGGGGACCATATGGTGCACGCGGCTACGCGGACGCATACAATCCCAGGACCGGCACATACGCGCAGACGCGTCAGGGGGCGAACGTCTATGGCAGCTGGGGCAGCACGTCGGTGCAGCGCGGCGATGACTGGGCGCGCACCGCACGGGTCACGAACAATCGCACCGGCAACACGACGCGTGTGACGCAGGGCAGCGGCGGCGGCGAAGCCATCACGCGGCGCGGACCGGAGGGATCGGGCGGTGTCGCCCGCAGCGGAAGTGGTGATGTCTACGCCGGTCGCGACGGCAACGTCTATCGCAACCAGGGCGGCGGCTGGCAGAAGTACGAGAACGGCGGCTGGAACAACGTCGACACGCCGGAGCGTCCGCGGCCGAACGACTCGGGAAATCGCGCGGGCGACCGCGGGGGCACCGCGTCAACCAGGCCAGCTGATGGTTCGGGAGCCGCGACACGCCCGGCCGATCGGGTAGGCTCGGGCAGCGGCACCGTCGGGCAGCTGGATCGCGATCGTGCGGCGCGGACCGACGGGGCGACGCGCACACGCGACGCCGGCACGTATCAGCGCGGCGGATCGGGTGGCGCCAGCGGATGGGGCGGAAGTTACCGGCCGAGCGGCGGCGGTTCGCGCGGCGGCGGAATGCGCGGCGGCGGTGGACGCCGGCGCTGAACGGCTCACGAAAGACCACACGGCTGACATTCGGTTTCTGGAGGGCACATGAAAGCACTCGTCACGAGCATCATCGCGTCAGGGCTGCTGGCCAGCGGGGTCGCCTACGCGCAGACCAAGACCGTTACCGGAGAGACTCAGACGGTCAACGCCACCGTCGAGGCGATCGATCAGTCCCGCCGCGAGGTCACGCTGAAGAAAGAGGACGGCACATATGAAGTGCTCAACGTGCCGAAGTCGGTGAAGCGCTTCGACGCCCTGAAGGTCGGGGACACGCTCAGCGTCCGGTACTACGAAAACATCGTCTTCCGGGTGAAGCCCGAAGGGGAGCCCGACGTCAATACAGCCAGTGGCGGTGTCGTCCCGGCGGCAGGCGAGAAGCCGAAGGGCACGATGTCGGGACAGCGCACCATCACCGCGAAGATCACGGCCATCGATCAGGCGGTCCCCTCGATCGCGTTCACCGGCCCGAACGGCTGGAACTACAGCACGCGCGTGGAGGACAAGGCCGCGCTGGCGAAGGTGAAAGTCGGGGACCGCGTCGACATCACGTGGACGGCCGCCGCAGTCGTTTCGTTCGGCGACGCGCCGAAGAAATAGCGGTTTCATTGCGCCGGGTCAGCACGTCCGGCTTGCGGCTGGCGATGGCCTTCGTGGCCGTCGCCAGCTTGTGGGCTGCGCCTGACTGGCCAGAGGCGCATCCGCCAACGGGCCAGCAGCCGAAGCGTCCCCCCAGCTATTCCCCCTTCCGCTATCCGCGATCGCCCGAACAGATTTGGCACGCGGAGACCGCCGATCAGACCAGTCGCGCGGCCACCGTGCGGGCCGACATGGACGCCGTGATCGCGAAGGGTCCATTCAAGGGCGACGCGGCGTCAATCGCGACGCACAAAGCTCCCGAGTGGTTCCTCGATGCGAAGTTCGGCATGTTCGTGGACTGGGGGCCCTGGTCCGTGGCCGGATGGGCGCCGCAGGCCGAGAAGGCCACCTACCCGGATTGGTACGAGCAGAAGCTCTTCACGGACTATCGCGACTACCACGTGAAGACGTGGGGCGCAGACATCGGTCCTGACGATCTGATTGAGCTCCTGGGCTCGCAGTCGTTCTCCCCGCGCAAGCTCGCGGCGCTGGCCAAATCATCGGGCATGCGGTACGTCGTCCCGTTTCTGAAGCATCACGGGGGCTACGCGCTCTGGAAGTCGTCGTTCACCCACCGCAACGCGGTCGAGTGGGGCATTCACCGCGACGTCGCGATGGAGATGAGCGCCGCGCTCAAAGCCGCGGGGCTGCGCTATGGCGCCTACGTGTCGCTTGGCGAGTGGAACTATCCGATCGTGAAGGATGATGCGCTCGCGTCGTTCGGCTTCAACGGAACGGTGGGACCGCTGACGGCCGAGACGCCATTTCTCTCGGGCAAGGTGCCTGTGGCGGACTACACCGGCGACTACCTCCTGCCGTCGCTCAAGGAGCTGATCGACCAGACCTCTCCCGACATGCTCTGGTTCGACGGCGAGTGGGAAGCTGACGCCTCGGTGTGGCGCTCGCCGGAGCTGGTGGCCTACTACTACGACCGCGCGAAGGCGCGCGGGCAGCGCGTCGCCGTGAACGACCGGCTCGGCAAGGACACACGCGGGCACGCGGGCTGGGGCGACTACTACACGAGCGAGTTCCACGTGATCGAGGGCTTCCAGGCGCATCCCTGGGAAGAGAACCGCTCGCTCAGCCACTCGTATGGCTACAACTGGGAGGAGTCCTTCGACGATCGCTACGTCCTCAGCGAAGCCGACTCGCTCGATCTGCTGCTGCGCGTCGTCGCCAACGGCGGGAACCTGCTGCTGATGGTGAGCCCAGACGGCAACGGGCGCGTGCCGCCGAACCAGCAGCGGCGGCTGCTGTTCCTTGGCGACTGGCTGGAGAGGAACGGCGAGGCCATCTACGCGACGCGTCCGCTCGGGCTCGCGAAGCAACCCGACTGGGGCTACCTCACGCAGAGCAAGGCGCATGACAAGGTGTACTGCATCGTGCGGAACTGGCCGAAGGACGGCATCCTGCGAGTGCCCGTGGCGGTGAAGCCTACCGCGATCGAAGTCGTCGGCACCGACATGAAGCCGACAATCAAGAGCGTCGAGGCGGCGGGCGCTGTTATCGATCTAGGCACCATCATTCCGCCGGAGAAATACGCGTCCGTTGTGGTGCTGGTTCTGAACTAGCGCTGCTCTGCGGCCAGTAGTCCATCACCGCGCCGTGACTCATCCGTAGTGCGATATGGATGACCTTCCGGCGCGACATCGTCAGACCTCTTTTCTTTGCTTCACGTCGTGCTGTATGCTCTGCACCCGCTCCCCAGCGAAGTCGATCAATCGCGCGCGCGCGGCAGCGCGTTTGTGCGGCGGGGGTGTTCCATGAATCGGGCGTTACTGGCGACCGGCCTGTCGTTGGTGATGTGCGGCCTCGGCGTGACCCAGGCGTTGGCGACGCCTATCGTCCCGGATCCGATAGTCCGTACCAGAGGTGGTGGAGGGTCGATCCAGATCTTCTCGCCGTTACCGTTCACATTTGACTTTGGAGTGTCTCCCAACAATCCGGATCCTGCAAACTGCACGTTCGGACCGGACGACGAGTTTCCAGAGTTGAATGCGCTGAGCTGCAACTTTCAGAACCTGACCGGGTTCACCATCAACGATCTGAACTTCACGTTCGGCGGCTCGCCCGACCCGTTCGAACTCACACTCGAAGACACCAGCGGATTCTTCTCCGCGAGCATCCCACCGTCGTCGTACTTCGGCTTCACCGCTCACTTCAGCGGATCCGGTGTGGAGTCCGGGTCTTGTCCGGTAATCGAGGGACCGTGCACAGGCGGTGAGTTCGGGATCGATCTCGTCGGGTTCCCCGACGGCACCACGGCGATCGTTACGATGAGCGCATCCGAGGTTCCCGAACCCGCCACCCTGCTGCTCGTCGGCCCCGGCCTGGCATTGGCTGCCAAAGCCCGTCGGCGGTGGCGCAGGAAAGCCGCCTACTTGGATTGAGCGGAATAGCGTCGCAGAAGCTGGCTGAAGGCCTCGGACTTGCTGAGCGATTGGAGCTCGGGGTCTTCGGCAGCCTCTCTCGCGGAATATCCCCCCTGCAGCGCCTTGTCGAGCGCCGTCAGCGCCGCCTCTTGACGGCCGCCAAGCGCATCAACGACAGCCTCGTAGTACAAGATCGCCGGATTGTTGGGATCCACGGCGCGGGCCTTTCGTATGAACTCGGTTGCGCTGACGGCATTGCCGGTCTTCGCGTGGTAGAGCGCCACCATCGCCAGCGTCGTCGAGTCCCGCGGGTTGACCTGAAGATCCTGAGTGGCCAGAGCAATGGCTTTCATGTAGGTCGTGTGGGCGCGATCGCGATCACCTGACCAGCGCAGGCCGTCGGCGAGGTTGCCGAGCGTGATGGCGTCGTTTGCGTTCAGCGCGGCCGCCTGCTCGAACGCCTTCACGGCCTCCGGGTACCGCTTCAGATAGAAGTACGCCGTGCCGAGGCTCGAGTACGTGAGCCAGTGGGGCTGCAGCTTCAGCGAGCGCTCGTACGCCGGGATGCCTTTCTCCCACTCGCCCCGCGTGAAATACGTGGAGCCGATATTGCCGTAGCCCACCGGATTGTCCGGCTCGAGCTCCGTGACCTGCTCGAACTCCTTGAGCGCCTGCTCGGTTTCGCCGAAGTGCAGATACGTCTGGCCCAGCTCGTTGTGATTGACCCAGAAGTACGGGTTCACGGTGACCGCCTTCTGCAGCGCGTCGAGCGCATCGCCTTTCCGGCCCAGATCGCGATAGGCCGCACCCAGACGGCGATATGCCTCATCGGAGTTCGGCGCCAGCTCCAGGGCTCGCCGCAACGCAACGACAGCTTCCGCGTTCCTCCCGGTTCCCGAATAGACCGAGCCCAGCGCGTAGTGGACCTCGGGCAACCGCTCGTCCAGCTCGCGCGCACGCAGCGCCGCCGCCCGGGCGCGCTCCGCCCAGAAGCCGTTCTTCGTCTCCGAGTACATCTGCAGGCTCGCATCGGCGAGCCCGGCGTACGCGAGCGGGAACCCGGCGTCACGGCGGATCGCGCGCTCGAAGAAATCGATCGACGCCTGCAGCTGCTTCATGTCCTGGCTGGAACGCAGCGCGTCGCGACCCTTCAGGTAGAGATCGTAGGCCTCGATATCGTCGGTCGGACGCACGGCGGATCGAACGACGGCGGCCGCGTCTGTCGTAATGCCGAGCGCCTTGACAAGGCCGTCGTAGATGTCGTCCTCCAGCGTGAAAAGGTCGGCGCTGGTGCCCGTGAATTGCCGGCTCCAGGTCTGTTTGCCGGTGGTCGTGTCGTGCAGGTTGACGACCATCCGCAGCCGATCACCGGCTCCCTGCACGGTGCCTTCGACAACCAGCTTCGCCCCGAACTTTCGCGCGGCGTCTTCGATGGTCACGGTGCTGCCCGCCGCCTGAAGATCACGACCGGGGACCACGCGCACGCTGCCCAGCTGGAACAACCGTGACGAGAGCGCCTCGACGACGCCGTCCCCCACGTACCGCAGCTGCTGGGGATCGCCGAGGATCCGGAACGGCAGGACCGCCAGGAACTGCGGCCCGGGTGTGGCGGCGGGGGTCGGTGCGACGGTAGTTGCCGGCTGGCCGGGTGTGGCGTGCCACAGGCCACGGCCAACGCCAGACCACACGGCCAGACCGGCGATGAGTGCAACAGCCAGGACCGCCACCGCGATCGGCATGGGCCGCTGCCACGTCGCCGGCGGGGGCGGCGCGGAAGGCGGGTGAACCAACTCCGCGACCGCGAGGTTTCGCCGGCGCGAACTGGCGCTGAGCGTCGCCGGATCCGCTATCGCCTCCAGGGCTCCGAGGATCTCGTCTGCGCTCTGGAACCTGGCGTCGGGATTCCTCTCGAGACAGCGCAGGATGATCTCGGCCAGCGGCCCCGGTGTTTCGGCGTTGATCGCGCGCGGGTCGGGCGCGCGGACACGCACGCGCTGCAGCAGTTCCTGGATGGCCGAGTCGGCCTGGAATGGCACCGTGCCGGTGACCATCTCGTAGAGAATCAATCCAAGCGCGTACAGATCGACTCGATGATCGACCGTGACCCCCTCGACCTGCTCGGGCGCCATGTAGCGCGGTGTGCCGAGCAGCTCCCCGGTGCGGGTCACGCCCGGCGCGGCAGACGAAGCCAGCGACTTCGCGAGGCCGAAGTCGGACACGAATGCCGTTCCAGCCCGATCGATCAGGATGTTGTGTGGCTTTAGATCGCGATGGACCACACCCTCGGCGTGGGCCGCAACCAGCGCCTCGGTGATCTGCTGGGCGATTCTCACGGCGCGAGCGATCGACAGCCGCCCTTCACGCCGCAGGATCGTATGCAGGTCTTCGCCATCGACGAACGCCATCGAGATGAACTTCATCCCGTCGACGTCGCCGAGATCGTGAATCCGGAGGATGTTTCGGTGGGAGATCTTGGAACCGAGCAGCAGTTCCTGTTTGAAGCGCTGAACGGCCGAGGGATCCGCGAGCAGAGCGGACCGGATGACCTTGAGGGCGACCATGCGATCGAGCTCGCGGTCGTAGGCTTTGTAGACGCTGCCCATGCCTCCCTCGCCGAGGGCGGACTCGATGTGGTAGCGCCAGCCGAAGTCAGTGCCTGGCTGGACCAACCCGGCACCGCTGGGCGAACGTCTGGACGCAGCCCCCGTGCTCATCGGCAAGGTCACGTCGCCCGCCGGCAACGGCGAGTTGGAAAACGTCACCTCGGCCTCCGGTGCCGGCCGGTTCTTGTCGGGAGGCAGATCGGGGGGATCGGGCAAATCACACCTGAGCAAAAACAGGCCAGGAGCGCGAACGGATGATCACGGTTGAGCGGTAACGCAAGATTCGCGCGCAACCCGAAAGCCGAATTGCCCGTTAGTCGTGGATCATTATCGGGGAACGGTCCACAACCGGCAAGCGACGAGGGACTGTGAGAAGCCGCGCCACTCCGACGGGAGCAACCTGCTGATCGTCGCCGGCCGGCTCATCAGTCCGGCCAATTTCTGAAACAAGGAATCGAGAAGCGAGCCCAGCGAAGGCTGGTGCCGGAAGAGGGAATCGAACCCACACTCACCTTGCGGTGAACCGGATTTTGAGTCCGGCGCGTCTGCCAGTTCCGCCATTCCGGCCAGGAAGGGAACTACGAGTATAACAAGGGGAACACATGAAGTCGCTGTCCCTCGCCATTGCCGTCTGTATCGTGGTCGCCCGCGGATCGTCGCTGCTTCCCGAGCAGGAAACGCCGTCGCCCGCGGGCCGCTATGCCGCGACGCTCGCCGCGGCCGACAGTCACGGAGGCGCCCTGTTGCTCATTCTGACCGCCGAGCACACCGCGCGCCTGACTGCGGACTACAAGAACGGCAAGCCGCCGATCACCGATTCAGGCAACTGGAAGACGGCAGACGACCACGTCGTTGTGTCGCTGACGCGCCGGGGCACGAAGGCGCTGCCCAAGCCGCGTGTGCTCACGTTCACCGCCAGCGGCGACACGTTGACGGCGGTCGATCCGAATCCGAAGGAGTGGGGTAGTGCCGGCCTGACGCTGACGCGCGACCTCGCCGGCGGGTTGATCGGAGGCACCTGGCACCTGACGAAAGCAGTGCACGGCAACGATCCGCCCGTCGTGCCGAAAGACCCTTCGAAGTACACCGCTCGGTTTGGTGAGGACGGCACGCTGTCGCTGCTGGCCGACTGCAACCGCGGCCGCAGTTCCTATTCCGCGGATCCGCCGACGCTTCACGTCGGGCCTGCGGCGATCACGCGCATGATGTGCCCGCCAGGATCGTTCGATACGATCTTCCTTCGCGACTTGAGCGCCGCCGCGACGTTCGACATCAACGACGGGGAATTGCATGTGACGACGAAGGACCTTGGCATACTGACGTTCGAGCGCGTGCGCTAGTCGAGCTTGCACAAGCTCAGCGATGCGACAGGGCGCACGTCCCCGCTGCGAGATCGTGTTAGCGTGATCGCGGACTATCGTGGCGCCACAGAATCCTTTCACCGCGGCTCTCGCACGGCTCGCGGAACCTCGCCGCGTGGTCCCGGTGCTGCTCGTGGCCATCGCGGCGATCGTCGTCGCCGGCGGCCTGTCGTGGCGCAGCCTCGCGGCCGTGTGCCTCGTGGCGATTGCCTGGAGCTTCGCGTATCTCGACGCCCGTGACCGGCGTCGCGTCGCCGACGAGCTCGCGCTCGTGCACGAGCAGCTCGCCGACACGGCGCGACGCGCAGAGCGGCGCGCCGACGAGATCGAGCGGCTCGCCGAGCTGAGCCAGCTGCTGCAGATGTGCGAAGTGGCCGAAGAAGCCTATCGCGTCATCGAGCGTGCCGCCCCTGCGCTGGTCCAGCGCGCAGGCGCGCTCTTCCTGATCAACAGCGCCGGCACGGCCGTCGAGCGTCGCGCGAAATGGGGCACTCTCGACAGCGTGCACCTGTCTTTCGAGTCAGGGGACTGCTGGGCCTTGCGCCGTGGCCGACTCCACGACACAGGCCCCGACCCGTCCGCGCCGCACTGCGCGCACCTCGAAGGCCTCGATGCGGCCCATTCGACTTGCGTGCCGCTCATCGCCCAGGGCGACCCGATTGGCGTGCTCTCGCTCACGGGGCCCGCGCCGCCAGCTCACGGCGACGTCGACGAAGATCGCGAGGACCGTCTCCGCATCGTGACGGCAATGAGCGAGCAAATCGCCCTGTCACTCGCCAACCTGCGGCTGCGCGAGACGCTCAAGAACCAGTCGATTCGGGACCCCCTCACCGGTCTGTTCAACCGCAGGTTCCTCGAGGAGTCACTCGCGCGCGAGTGCCGTCGATCGGTGCGTGCCGGGCGTCCCCTGTCGATCCTGATGCTCGACATCGACTTCTTCAAGCAGTTCAACGACACGTTTGGCCACGATGCGGGCGACGCCGTGCTGCGGGAAGTCGGCGCCGTGACGCGCAGCGTCTTCCGCGGCGAGGACGTCGCCTGCCGGTACGGCGGGGAAGAGTTCGCCCTCGTGCTGGCCGACACGACGGCCGAAGGCGCCCTGCAACGCGCCAATGCGCTGCGCGATCGGGTCCGTGAAATCTCGATGACGTTTCGCCGGCAGACGCTCGGACCGCTCAGCATCTCGGTCGGCATCGCCACGCTGCCGGAGCACGGCGTGGACGGCGCGAGCCTGATTCACGCCGCCGACCTGGCGCTCTACCGCGCGAAGCGTGAGGGCCGGGATCGCGTCGTGATTGCCGATCAGCCTGAGCCATCCACCGTAGCCGGCGCCGAAACGGGCCTCAGCTAGCCGGCGCGTCGGCGGCAGCGTCGGCCTTCCACATCTCGTCCACGGAGGTGCGCAATGCGCCCGTGATGGCGTCGTACGCCGCTGCGGGAGCACCAACGGCGGCCGCGGGCACGATTGGCGGGCCGAACGTCACGCGCACGCGTGTCCCGGCGCCGGGCAGCAGCCGGCGCCACGCCAGCGGACGATTGCGCGGCCAGATCTCGAACAGTCCGGAGATCGCGACCGGCGCGATTGGCACCTGCAGCTGGTGCGAAAGAATCGCCGCGCCCTTCTTGAAGTGCTTGACGGTGCCGTCGATGGAGCGCTCGCCTTCAGGGAAGAGCACCAGGATGCGACCGCGGCGCAACCCGTAGGCGCCGGCCTGCATCGCGGAGACAAGGCCCGCGTCGGGATCGACCGGCACCAGACTCACCTGTTGGGCGAGCCATCGCATCACCTGGCTTTCGAAGTATTCGGTTGCGCCGACGAAGAACAGCTGTCGCGCAATCCGCAGGGGCAGCGCGCTGAGCAGCACGAATGGATCCAGGTAGCTCTGATGGTTCGGGCTGATGATCAGCGGCCCCGTCGCAGCCAGGTGTTCGAGACCCCGCACCTCGATCCGGACCCCTGGCCGCAGGAGCAGCCGGAGGAGCTTGACGGCGGAAAAGATCGCGATCGAGATCAGGCCATGTGGGCGCAGGGCGGCATCCAGCGCGCTCACGTCGATCTGCGATGGTGAAAGCAGCGCATCCCACGCGGCCGATTCGTCGCCGCCTTCGCCGGTTGCATGCGCCAGGATCGACTCCACCAGCTCGCGGACGGTGTAGAGCCGCTGCGTCTCCTCTTCCGGAATATCGGCACCGAAGCGCTGCTCGAGCGAGGTCAGCAGCTCGACGCGCTCCATCGAATCGAGGCCGAGATCGAGCTCGAGATTGGCGTCGGGCACGACCGTCGCGCCTGGACGGGCCGCCTTTCGGACGGACGCCAGTACGCCCGCCACATCCGGGCGCTCGAGCCAGACGCGGTCCTCGCCCGACACTGCCGGCCCACCTGGCGCCGCGGCACTGGCGACTTTGTCCTTCACCCGGCGCTCCACCTCGAACCGTCGGATCTTCCCGGTTGTCGTGCGAGGTAATGGCTGGCGCCAGATCTCATATCCGAGCACCCGCTTGTGATGCGGCAGGTACACCGACGCGCCTTCCATCTCGAAGCGCAGCAGATCGCCGACGTTCGCGATCTTGCGCTCTCGCAGCAGCTCCTCGTTGGGCACGACCACGGCATACAGCCGCTCCGCCGCCGGTTCGCCCGGCCGGGCCAGGCCCAGCACGCAGATTTCCTTGATGAACGGGGAGCGGCGATAGACCGCCTCGATCTCCTCGGGGTAGATGTTCTTGCCGGAACTGAGGACGATGAGCTCCTTGCGGCGGCCGGTGATCAGGAGCCGGCCCTCGGGATCGTGCCGGCCGAGGTCGCCGCTGTGCAGCCAGCCGTCGACATCGACCGCCGCGGCGGTGGCGTCGGCGCGGTGGTGGTAGCCCTGCATCACGATCGCGCCGCGGATCAGTACTTCGCCGTCGGTCGTCTCGTCACCGGCTTCGGGAGCGCCAATTCGTATCTCGACGCCGGGCAGCGGATGTCCGACCGTCTCGAGGTGCGCGTCGCCAGGTCGCATCAGCGTCGCCGCTCCGGATGTCTCCGTCAGCCCGTAGGCCTGCAGGATGTCGAACCCCATGTCGTACAGGTCGGCGCCAATCCGCGCGTCGAATTTCGACCCTCCCGTCACCATGATTCGCATGCCGCGGCCGAGCAGCATGTGCACACGCCGGAAGAGCCACGGCCCGGCGTTCCAGCCGGCTCGCCTCGTGAGACGGTTCGTCGCCAGCATGCCTTTGAAGACCCAACGCGCGAGCGAACCACGCGTGTCGAGCTCGTCGTGCAGGCGCTGGTGGATCAGGTAAAAGAATTGCGGCACGCATGCGAAGACCGTGATGCCTCGCTCCTTCAACGCGCGCAGCAGCTCCGTCGTGTTCAAGGCCTCGAGAAAGACGACCCGCGCGCCGATCGACAGCGGCAGCAGCAGGTTCGCCATCTGCGCCAGGGCGTGGAACAGGGGCAGCACGCCGAGGACGGCATCGCGGGCGCTCACGCGAATGACGGCAAAGGCGCCGTCACGTTCGGCGAGCAGATTCCCGTGTGTCAGGACGACGCCTTTCGGGTCGCTCGTGGTGCCGGACGTGTAAAGGATCACGGCGGGATCCGACCGGCGCGAAGGGCAGGACGGGACCGGCGGCGACGGCAGGTTGCCGCCGACCATGGCGTCGAAGGCGACGGCTGCCGGATCGGTGTTGTGCAGGAGTACGATGCGGAGCTCGACGGCGGCAGCGTCGCGGGCAGCGATAACCGTCGGCAAGTACTTCGGCGTCGTGAAGATCACGCGTGCCGCCGAGTCGACCAGCAGCGTCTGCACCTGCGATGCCTTGTAGCTGGTGTCGAGCGGGACCGCGATGGCGCCACGGCGCAGAATGCCCAGGTAGGCCGCGCACCAGGCGGCATCGTTGTCGGCGAGGATCGCGGCACGCTGGCCGGCATCGAGGCCGATCATCGCGAGCCAGGCCGCCGTCCGCTCCGCCATCTCGCGTAACCGGGCGTACGTCACCTGTTCCAGGTGGTCGCGATGCTGGACCTCGATGGCGACGTTGTCGGGGTAGTCGTCGACGGCGGCGTCGACGAGCTCGTAGAAGTGCTCCATGCGCGAGCGGCTCGCGCATGATAGCCCCTTCGGCAGGCCTGAAGGCCTGCGCTACAGGTGAGCGTTACCTGAAGGCCTGCGCTAGAGGTGAGGGCGGCCTGAACGCCTGAGCGTCAGCTGACTTTCGTGAGGAGCAGCGAGATTGGCGAGGCGTCAGACTGCAGCTCCAGCTGTGCGGAGTCCTCAGACACCAGCGTCAGAATGCCGTACGTCGCGCCGCGCCCGCGCGGGCAGGCCTTCACTCGGAACACGAGCGTGCGGCCCGAAATCGACAGAGGCGCCACGGTCAGAGGAGCAGAGGCGTCCGGCACCAGGCCCGCAAGGCTTGCGAGGCCGGCGACGCCGTCGTCTGTCATCCGCAGGTCGAACTTCACGTCGTGACCGCAGCGCGTGTGTCCAACCCAGGTGCCGGGCAGCGTCACAGAAGCGTCAGGCGGGAGGAGCGTCGACTGCGGGCCGGTGGCGTTGGTGCGCAAGTCGGTCGTCAGCGGAAGGATCGCCGCTTTCAGCGAGAGGCCGCCTACTGCCAATACCGTCCCGAACACCGCAAGGCCGACAGGTCGCCGAAGCCGGATGGTCGTCATGCGTGGCTTTCTCCCGCCAGGAGCGTGCCAGGTGACCTGGTGAGTTCTGGCCGAATTAGACGCAGATCGGCAGCTTCGAGTTGGTCGACTGCTTCGCGAGTGGGACCGGATTGTTCAATCCCGGACAGGCGAAGCAAACGCGAATTCGTGCACCCAATGGGCAGCGGTCACGGCTGAACTGGCATGACAACTCTCGGAGCCTGAAGGGTTTAGTGCGTCGCCAGACACATCCCGACCGCGCCCGGTCAGTGCGGCCCTGCCGCCAGAAATGGCCAATTTCGGCCGATTTTCTTTGATTTCCTCGGCAAATCCCCTATAATGGGAAGGTTCCACACGTTCCTATTTGCCGCACCCTACTACCACTTCGTGAACGGGGGACACGTGACATTCCTGGCTGGTGACAAGGTCATTTACCCGAATCATGGTCTTGGCGTCGTTGAGCGCATCGAAGAAAAGACCATCCTCGGTACCACCTGCGGGTTCTACCACCTCAGAATTATCGCCAACGAGACCACCGTGCTGGTGCCGGTGGCCAACGCCGATGAAGTCGGACTGCGGCGCGCGATCTCGGACGAAGAGGTCGAGCGGCTGTTCGGTCGCATCGGTGACGGCAAGATCGACGATCACCAGAATTGGAAGGGACGCTTCAAGGACAACTCCGACAAGATGCGCAGCGGCTCGATCTTCGACATGGCCGATGTGCTGAAGAGCCTGACGTTCCTGTCTCGCTCGAAGAGCCTCTCGTTCCGCGAGAAGCGCATGCTCGATCGTGCGCGCGCCCTCATCGTGACTGAAGTCTCCGACGTCATCCGCGAAAAGAGCACTGTCGTCGAAGGACGCGTGGACCAGGCGCTGGAGCGCTGCTTCACGACGAAGGCGCGTCTCGCTGAGCGTGCCACCGCCAGCCGCCCGAAGGCACGGGTTGGCGCTGCCCCGGTCGTCGCGCGCGCGAATCAGTCGTCGCCGCGCACTCGCGCGTCGTAGTCATCTCGACGGCCCCTGTTCGGTCACGCAAGGCCTGGATCGCTCCGCGGTCCGGGCCTTTCGTGTCTCTAGCCGTCGGCACCAGGCACCCGACAGGGCAGCGCCACCGCCCGCATCGGCGGAGCGTCGGCTACGATATGGCTGCGCATGTCCACCGTGATCGCGGCCATCCGATCGGTCGCCACTTATCTCGGCATCTCGCTATACGTCCTGCTGGCCGCACCGCCCGGGCTGCTCGTCGCGTTCGTGTTCAAGCAGCCGGGCGTCCTGTACGACCTCGGTCACATCGGCGTGCGCCTCGGCCTGGTGCTTTCCGGAATTCGCTGTGACGTCAGCGGGCTCGATCGCGTGCCGCATGACCGCGCAGTCGTCTTCTGCGCCAACCATCAGAGCAACGTCGACCCGCCGATCCTCTTCACCTACCTGCACCGCAGGCTGCACGTGCTCTTCAAGGCGGAGCTGCTGAAGCTGCCGCTGCTCGGTCGCGTGTTTCTCGGCGGCGGTTTCATCCCGGTGCGACGCGACAACCGGGAGCAGGCGATGGCATCGATTGGCGAAGGCAGCCGCTCGCTTGCGGCCGGCAACACATTCCTGATCTTCCCTGAGGGCACGCGCTCGCGGACCGAGCAGCTTCTGCCGTTCAAGAAGGGCGGATTCATCATGGCGATCGGCGCGCAGGCGCCGGTCGTTCCCGTCGCCATCCAAGGTGGACGGGCGGCCATGCGGAAGGGCAGCCGTCTGGTCTGGCCGGCGCACGTCACGGTCCGCGTCGGCGAGCCAATCGAGACGGCAGGCCTGACGATGGACGATCGCGACGGCCTGATCGCCCGGACGCGCGATGCCATTCAGCGGCTGCTGGAACAGGGCCCCCGATGACCACCCATGCCGGCCAGGGTCGCCAGTGGCGCCGGCTGATGATGCTGGCGCTGGTGGCGGCGCTCGCCGTGCGAGTAGCATTTGCGTTCGGATTCTGGAAAGACAAACCGCTCACGAACGACGAGCAGGAGTACTTGCTGCTTGCCCAGAGCGTCGCCAGCGGTCACGGGGTCGAATATCCCGACACCCCCGAGAGCGCACCTGTAGCGAAGTTCGGCCGCGCGCCGGGGTACCCGGTCTTTCTTGCTCCAATCGTCGGGGCCGGGCCGCTGCCGGCGTCCGTGCCGCCCTCGGTCAAATTCGCGCAGTGCCTGCTCGGCGCAGCGGGCGTGCTGATGATCGGGCTGCTGGCTCGGCGTGTCGCCGGCGATCGGGCAGCCGTCTACGCGTCATTTCTGGCGGCCTTTTATCCGCCGCTGGTCTGGCTCTCCGGCTACGCGTTGAGCGAGTCGTTGTACTCGCCCGTGATCTTCGCCGTCACCCTGCTCGTCGCGCGGTTGACCGACCGCGCGGAGGACGCGCGGCAACCATCGCCAGGTTTCACGCTTCTCACTGGCGCCGCTCTCGGAGCCGCGGCCTTGATCAGACCGTCGGCGCTCGCGTTTCTCGGGCTCGCGGTGCTCTGGCTCGCGATGAGGCACCGTTCAACGGCGCTGGCGCTCGTCCTCGGCGCCGCGATCGTCATCGTCCCGTGGACGGCGCGAAACGTCGCGCACTACGGGCGATTCGTGCTGATTGCGTCGGAAGGCGGGTTGACGTTCTGGACGGGCAATCATCGCCTGTCGACAGGGGAAGGCGACATGGCGGCCAACCCCGCGATCAAACGGGATTACCTGGACATCCGCCGGCAGCACCCCGGCGCGTCGCAGGAGCAACTCGAGCCGATCTTCTATCGCGAGGCGTTTCGCACGATCGAGTCAGCTCCGGTCTGGTGGGTCACGCTGCTGGCGAAGAAGTTCTTCTATCTGTGGGTCCCGGTCGGACGGTCGTACACGCTGCACTCGCGGCTGTACTACGCAGTGACGCTCGTCTCCTACCTGCTGCTCCTGCCGTTCGCGGTCGGGGGCTTCGTGCGGCTGGTGCGTGGACCCTCTCAGCCCTGGGCGCTGTGGCTGCTGGCCTTCTCGGCCGTGGCGCTCTCGATCCTTTTCATCTGCACGGAGCGCTACCGGATTCCCGTGCTCGACCCCGTGCTCATTGTCTGCGCGGCGACGTGGTTCGCCTCGCGCACGCCTCCGTCCCCTATGCCGGCCCGCTGACGCTCACGCCCTTGAAGGCGGATACCGGGGCCAGCAGAATATCGGTCAGCTGATCGATCGTCGCCTGCGGCAGCGACTCGGTGTGGATGCCGATGAAGAAGCCACGCTGATCGACGGCTTCGGCGCCCGGGTACGCCTTCGGATCGCACACCAGGCCGTGAGCGCGAAGCGCAGGCTGCCGCGTGAAGTTCCCGCTGATAATCGGCCGGTTTTCGACGCCGGACCGCGTGAGGTGCGCGAGGAACACGCTCTTCGCGACCGGGAAGCCGGCACTCAGCAGGCACGGGAACCCGAACCACGCCGCAGTCGTGCCCTCGGCTGCCCTCGGGAACTCGAACCGTCCGTCCCACAGCTCGTGATCGTGAAGCGCCCGCATGAGCCGTTCACGATTGCGGTGACGGATCTCGTTCATCGCGCCGAGCCTCGTGAGCTGGCAGAGGCCGATGGCGGCTTGCAGTTCGAGCGGGCGAAGGTTGTACCCGCTGTGGACGAAGAGGAAACGCGGATCCACGTCGGAGAACTGCTGCTCGACGTCCGGACGGTTGCTGAGATCGCGTGACCAGCCGTGCGATCGCAGGCTCCGCAACAGATCCACGTCCTCCAGGGTCTGACAGACCACCATCCCACCCTCGCCGGTCGTGATGTGGTGCGAGTAGTAGAACGAGTACGTGCCGAAGTTGCCGAAGCTGCCGAGCCACTGGCCGCCGGACGTCGATCCGAGCGACTCGCACGTGTCCTCGATCAGCAGAAGGCCGTGCTCCCTGGCAAGCTCGACCAGCGGGGTCATGGGCGCGGAGTTGCCCAGCACGTGCACCGCGAAGATGGCGCGGGTTCGCGACATGATGCGCCGTTCCAGGTCGCCGACATCCACGTTCAACGTCCGCGGATCGACGTCGACGAAGATCGGACGCAGCCCGTGCTGCAGGAGCGGCCAGACCGAAGTTGCCCAGCAAACGGCGGGCACGAGGACTTCGTCGCCAGCGGTCAGCCTGGACGACCGCGACGGGACACTGGCCGCCGAGACCGCCAGCAGGTTTGCCGACGATCCCGAGTTCACCATCACGGCATACGGCACTCCGACGAGACGTGCGAACTCCTGTTCGAACTGCCGGACTTTGTCGCCCATGGTCAGGCGGCCGCTCAGCAGGACGTCCACCGCGGCAATGATCTCGCGGTGATCGAAGCTGTCGCCGATCAGCGGAAGCAGCGGGCGCGGCGCGCGTGCGGGCTCGCGGCGCTGCCATTCTGCGAGGAGCGCGTCACGAAAGTCGGTCATGGGCTGCTCGATGCTCCAGGCGTCTGCGGAGTCGGACGGTGCTCCAGAGTCCGACGACGGCGGAGAGAACTTCGTTCGCGTTGAGCGAGCTCTCGCCTCGCGCGCGGTTCACGAAGACGGTCGGCAACTCGCCGATCCGGAGGCCGTGGTAGTGCAGGGTCACGAGGATCTCGCTGAGGGCGATGAATCCCGACCCCGACTTGCCGCACTCGGCCACGACCAGTTCGGCTGCGCGGCGGCTGTAGAGGCGGTACCCGTTCGTGTAGTCGTGGACGGGGACGCCAAGTGCAGCCCGAGCGAGTGTGTTCGCCGCCCGCGAGAAAAGGCGTCGTGTGAGCGGCCAGTTCTCGATTCGGCTGTCCTTCAAGTACCGGCTGGCAATCAACAGGTCGAGGCGGTCGCGCTGAAACTCTTCCAGCAGCCGCGGCAATTCCGACGGCGGATGCGAATGGTCAGCGTCCATTTCGACGACGACGTCGACGCCCCGGGTGAGGAGCGCCCGCATACCCTCCAGCACCGCTGAGCCGCGGCCGCCCTTGCCGCCGCGGTGGACGACCTCCAGCGTCGGCCCTGCCATCGGCGCGACCGCGTTGACGGTCTCGAGGTCCGGAGAATCATCGACGACGACGATCCGCGCGTCCGGCGCGACGGCGCGGAGTTTCGTGACGAGCGCCGCGATGTTCTCCGCCTCGCGGAAAGTCGGGATGACGATGCCAGGGGAGAGGGGCACCAGTGGCCTCAGCGGTCCTGGAACATCACGTGGGCCACGAATACCGCCGCTGCCGAGCACACCGCTTCGCCATAGAGGACTGCGCCGACGACTCCCGATGTACGGCCACGGGCCGTTCCACAGGGCGCAGTTTACGCGATCAGGCCCGCGACGCGGCGAGCGACGGGTTTGGTCCGCCGGTGACGGCCTCTGTCAGCGTGCGCGCGACGCGCTCCACCTCGGCGTCGAGCAGCGACTCGTAGACTGGCAGTTGAACGGCCTCGGCCGCGCGCGACGTGCCCGGAAACCGCGAAGGCACTGCGCTCTCTGGCAGCGCGCCGAGCATCTCGAGGGTGGGACAGACGTCCACGTGCAGGCTCTCGAGGTCCACGCCGTGGCGGATCGCGTGTCGGACGACCTCCCAGCGGTCGGGCACCTTCACGCAGTACTGGTAGTAGACGTGCTCGTAGCCGTCGGGCACCAGTGGCGTCTCGACGCCGGGAACGCCAGAGAGCTGCGCGTCCAGAATCCGCGCGTGCGCCTGCGAACCGGCTGTCCACTCGTCGAGGCGCTCGAGTGCCCTGAGTCCGATGGCAGCTTGCGCGTTCGAGTACCGCTCCGTGTAGGGCTCGGGCAGCGGCCACAGGGGACGGATCTTCTCCCACAGATACACGTCCGGGTTGCGCGTGACGAACGACGCCGTCCACAGCAGCGGGAACAGCGAAAACGTGAAGACGCCCGGCCGGATGAACGTGCGCTGCACGAGACCGAGGCGGAACCGCTTTCGGATGCGTTCCTCGCTCGGCCAGGGTTCGGCGGCGGCCAGCTCGTCGAGGCGGAGCTGTACCTTCGGATCGCGCGTGATGGCGGCGCCGCCCCCGTAGGTGTTCAGCGGCTTCAGTGTCTGGAAGCTGAAGAACGCGCCGTCGCCGAACGTGCCGGCCGGCTGTCCCCGATACCGCGCTCCCAGGGCATGCGCGCAGTCTTCGATGACTTTGAGGCCGTGCGAACGGGCGATGCGCATCACCGCGTCCATGTCGCAGGTCAGCCCGTAGAGATGCGTCGGAACGACGGCGCACGTGCGGGGCGTGATCGCGCGCTCGAAGGATTCAGGATCGATCGTGTAAGTGCGCGGATCGACGTCGGCGAAAACCGGCGTCAGACCCGCGACTCGGGCCAGTTCTGGAACGACCCAGAACGTCAGGGCGGGGAAGATGATCTCCCCGCCCTTCGGAAGGTCGAGCGCCTTCAGCAGGTAGTAGAACCCCATGCGGCCGAACGAGACCGACGTCGCCCGCGGCACGCCGAGCCGGCGGGCGAATTTCTCCTCGAAGGCCGCGATTTCCGGGCCCTGCACGAGCCGGCCGTGCCGCGCCAGCTCGGCGACGATCCCTTCGGTCTCGGGAACGACGCGCGCCCCATAGCGCGACAGTGCCTTCACCATGTGGCGCTCCGCGCCTGGGCTTTCACCATCGGACGCTCCGCGTGCCTGCCGTCAGCACGTGACGCTGCGGGTCATCTCGGCCACTTCGCGCCGGGAGTGCATCCCGGCCACGCGCGAGTCGAGCCGCGCTACCACGTCGCGCAGCCCGGCCTGCTGGATCCGCAGGTAGTTCGCGAGATACGACGGCCGCATATAGAAGCGATTGTATGCGGCGCCCAGCAGGTACCGCATCTCGTTCTCCGTCAGGTTCGGGTGGTGGAACGTCGGCGTGAAACCGTCGAACTGTTCCCAGTCCTCCTGATGCACCTTCGGTCCGATCTGCTTCCAGAGCGGCGTCCCAGGGTACGGCGTCAGCCACTTGAACTGCGCGACGGTCGGGCTGAGATCGACGGCGTAGTCAATCGTGGCGCCAATCGAGTCCCAGTTGTCGAGCAGGAATCCCAGGACGAAGAACGCCGCCGTCACGATGCCGAGTTGGCGGCAATGATTGACGACCAGCCGCTGCTGTTCTTGAGGGATCGGCCGACGGCCGACCTTCTTGAGGGTCTCGGCGGATACCGACTCCACGCCGAAGCTGATGGCGCGCAGCCCGACGGCATGCAGCCGATCGAGAACGGCCGTGTCGAGTCGATCGAGCCGCGTCTCGCACTCGAAAGTGAGCTCGAGGCTTCGCGCCTCGATCGCGTCGGCAATCTGGAGCGTTCGCTCGCGGAACTCCGTGAACAGCGGATCTCGAAAGATGATGTACGGGCGAGGATAGAGTTCGCAGAGATACGCAAGCTCGTCGACCAGGTTGTCCACTGACCGGGTGCGATAGCCGGCGAGGATGCGGTGCGGACAGTAGGTGCAGAATTCGGGGCAGCCGCGACTGGCCAGCACCGACAAGCCGCCGCCGGCCGGACGCCCTGAGTACGGCACGCCGAAGCGCAACCGGTGTTCGTTGAGCAGGTCCCATCGCGGGAACGGCAGGCCGTCGAGATCGGGCAGTTCCTCGCTGATGACCTTGCCCGCAAGGTGCTCCCCCGCAACCATTCTCATGACCGCGGCTTCCGGCTCGCCCTGGATCAGGAAGTCGGCGTGATCCTCGAAGA
>JBKPSY010000112.1:0-11196 GCA_046735235.1 Acidobacteriota bacterium
AGGCGATGGCCGTCATCGGCATCGCGTGGACGGTCGTCGCGCTCTCACGGACCGAACTTGCCTGGGACGACCACCTGCGACTCGAGCACCCGTGGCGGGAGTGGTTCGGCGACTGGGCGGACCTGCAGCGCGTCTGGTGGCGCAACGGATGGCTGGCGGTCGAGGTTCGCGGCGAGTGGCGGCGATGGTATGTGCGCGTGCCGGACGCGTCGGGCGACGACGTCACGGTTCTGCGGTCGATGCTGCCGCCTGGCGTGTGGCTCGACGGCGCGGAGTTGCGCGCATATTACCTGAGACGTGTCGTGCCGACGCTGCTGGCCGCGATTGGCGTCGGCGGCCTCCTGATCCTCGCGATGATGACGTATCTGCGGCCGGATTGAACGCCGGCCCTACGTCGGAATGTTCAACAGCTGCTCGTACGCGTCGCGGACCTCGGCAAACCGCACGCCCAGCGCTGTGCGGCGTTCGATACTCGCGTCGGGATGCATGTCCGGGTGCAGCTCGCGCGCGAGACGCCGAAACGTGCCCTTCAGATTGAATTCGGGTAGCTGGCCCGGCTGAAGCCGGGCCCTACGTCCTGAAGCCGGGCCGCACGTACGACTAGCGCGTCGAGGATGCCGACAGCGTCAGCGCGGCGGCGGACTGCGGCGACAGTCGAACCCCGAGCCAGCCTGCCACCGTCGGCGCAATGCGGGTCATCGACACGACGCCCACATCCCCGACCTGCGGCACGTCGGGCCCTGCCATCACCAGAGACGACCGCAGCTCAGGGAACTTGGGGTCGTAGCCGTGTCCGCCCTTGCTCGACAGGGGCGCGAGCACCGAGGACGTATCCCATCCGAGATAGAACCCGCGCCTCATCGAGATGCCGAACGACGCATCGAGATGCGCGCTGGCCGCCTCGAGATCCCGTCGCGTCATCACGCGATCGATGCCGTTGGCCGGATCAGCCGCCAGCTTCTGCAGGACCGCCGCGACCCTCGCGACGAGCAGCGGGTCGTCGGGCCGCTTGAGGAGGATGTAGCCGCTGCCGCCGGCGCTGTGTGCGTACGCCTCCCACGACGTCACCGAGCCGCGGGCGTTGGTCTGCAGAAGCCCTTCGGCCTTGAACGCCGCGTTGAGGTTCACGAGCTGCCTGAGCGGCAGGAAGCCGTGATCCGAGACGACCACGACGTCGGTGGACGCGTCCAGATGCAGCGCCGCCACCTTGTCCAGCAGCCGGCCGAGCAGAAGGTCCGCGTGTTCGATGGCGGCAAGCGCTTCCGGCGAATCGGGCCCGTGTTCGTGGCTCATCGAGTCGCTGTCCGCGAGGTGCAGCAGAAGCAGCGTCGGCTGGTGCTGCTCGAGAATCCACTCGGCAAGCCCCTCGCGATCGTCGTCGTCGATGGGCCACGACAACGGCTTGCCCGAGGCGTTCGCATACGCATCCAGAAGATGCGCCGGCATCGTCAGGGCGTCGACGAGCTCCAGGTTCTCCCGGTGACGCACCTGAATCAGCTCCGGAACGTTGTAATCGAGATCCATCCCGACAGTGACTGGCCAGCTCACGGCGGCCGCCGTGCCTCCCGCGGCGCGCACTGCGCCCGGCAGCGTCGTGACCTTGATGTCGCGTGCGTACCAATACCAGGCCATCCCGGACGTGTTGTCCGGATCGGCGAGGCGATTGTCGTAGATCCCATGCACTCCTGGGGTGACGCCGGTGATCATCGTCGTGTGCGACGGATAGGTCACCGTCGGCATGACGCCCATTACGCCCCGCGACCACGCGCCACGCTGCATGAGCCGCCGGATCGTCGGCACTTTGGCCTGACTCGAGTCGCGGTACACCTGCGGCCGCATGCCGTCGATCGACACCATCACGACGTGGCGGGCGGGCGCCTGGGCCGCGACCAGAACTACCGCGCACAGACAGGCGATCAGCGCCACCGCGACGACTCGCACTCGCTCGAAACCGGCCATATCGAGCATCAGCGTAACTCAAATAGGTGACGACGATGTTGCTGGATAGAATGGGTGGCCATGATCCGGACCGAGAGGCTGACGATCGGGTCGCGCACGCTCGTGTGGCGCGAGACAGGCGCCTCGTCGTCCCACGTGCTCGTCTGGCTGCACGCGTTTCCACTGAGCGGCGAGATGTGGGACGCGCAGATGGACATGCCTGGCTGGCGGACGATTGCGCCGGACCTGGCAGGGCTCGGCGGCTCGTCCGATCACGACGGGCCGCCCGACATCGCGGACTTCGCCCGCGACACGCTCGCGTTGCTCGATCATCTCGGCGTCGGGAGGGTGGTTCTCGGCGGCCTGTCGATGGGCGGCTACGCGGCGTTCGCCTTCCACCACCTCGCCGCGGATCGGCTGCGAGGGTTGATCCTCGCCGACACCCGGAGCGCGGCTGACTCGCCGGCCGGCCGCGTCGCCCGCGAGACGATGCTGGGCCTCATTGAAGCGAAGGGCGCAAGCGGCGTCGCGGACGAGATGATGCCAAAGCTCGTGGGAAGCACGACGCACCGGACTCGCCCGGATGTCGTCGCGCAGGTGCGGCGGCTGATCGAGAGCAACAGCGCGAACGGCATCAGCCGCGCGGTACGTCGCCTCCGCGATCGGCCAGATCGGACGCCCGAGCTTTCGACGATCTCAGTCCCGACGCTCGTCGTGGTCGGTGCCGAGGACGCGCTCACGCCGGTGGACGACTCGCGATCGCTCGCGACGGCCATCCGCGATGCGGCGACACTGACGGTTCTTCCCGGCGCAGGTCACCTCTCGAATCTCGAGACGCCGGATGCTTTCAACGGCGCGGTTCGATCCTGGCTGCCGGGCCTCGCGTGAGCTCGCGACTGCTGAACCCTGACCCCGGACCTGATCCCTGACCCCTGACATATGGATCTCGGACTACGCGACAAAGTTGCGCTCGTCACCGGCTCCAGCCGTGGCCTCGGCCTCGCCAGCGCGAAGTCTCTCGCGGCGGAAGGCTGCCGCGTGGTGCTCACGGCCCGGGGGGCCGAGCAGCTCGCACGCGCAGCGGAGGAAGTGGCCGCCGTCGCCACCAGTCAGGGCCACGTGCAGCAGTGCGCGGCGGATCTGGCGACGGCTGACGGCATCGCGCGCGCGGTCGACACGGCGGCGTCGACGTTCGGTGGCGTCGACATCCTCGTGAACAACATGGGCCTGGCGCGCGGGGCGGGCCTGCTCGACACGAGCGACGCCGAGTGGCAGGAGGCGTTCGACCAGACGCTCTACCCGGCGATTCGAGCGTCAAAGCTGGCGGTGCCGCTGATGCGGAAGCGCGGCGGCGGCGTCATCGTGATGATCACGTCGATTTGGGGCCGTGAGTCTGGCGGCCGTATGACCTACAACGTCGCCAAGGCGGCCGAGACGAGCCTCGCCAAGGCGCTTGCGCAGCAGTTCGCGCGCGACAACGTCCGCGTGGTGAGCGTCGCGCCCGGATCGATCCTGTTCCCGGGCGGGTCGTGGCATAGACGCCAGCAGGCCGACCCCGATTTCATCTCGGACTTCGTCCTCCGCGAACTGCCGTTCGGACGGTTCGGCCGCGCGGAAGAAGTCGGCGACGTCGTCGCGTTTCTCGCGTCTCCACGCGCGAGCTGGATCAGCGGCTCGTCCGTCGTCGTGGACGGCTGCCAGTCGAAGTCCAACTACTGATGATTCCTCCTGCGATGGCCGCGGCCATCCAATCGCTGGCCGACCACCTCTTCGTGCCGTGGCTGCTGATTCTGCTGTTTGGCAGCGGCCTCTTCCTCACGGCGCGCTACGGCGTCGTCCAGGTTCGCCGGTTCGGCGACGCGCTCCGCACGTTCATCGCGCAGGGCGAGCAGGGCGCGGTCGGCGTTCTGTCGCCGTTCCAGGCGTTCATGACGGCGCTGGCGGCGACGATCGGCACCGGCTACATCGCGGGCGTGGCCGCGGGCATCGTCTCGGGCGGCCCCGGCGCGCTCTTCTGGATCTGGTGCTACGGGTTCGTCGCGACGGCCGTGAAGTTCTCGGAGGCCGTGCTCGGCGTGACGTTCCGCGACACTCGCGACGGCCTCACGCGCACGGGTCCGATGTACTACCTGCGCGACGGCCTGAAATCGCCGGCCCTCGCCTGGATCTACGCGCTTGTCGCAGGCGTCGCGGCCCTGACGACGACGCCGTTCACGCAGACGAACTCGATCGCCCTGGTGATGCGGACCATCGTCGGCGTGCCGCCGTGGATCACCGGCATCGCGGTCGCGGTGCTGACGTGGCTGGTCATCATCGGCGGGATCCGGTCGATCGGCCGCGCCGCGGAAAGACTGACGCCGCTGAAGGTCGGCCTCTACCTGTCGGGCGGCCTTTTCGTGATCGTGTCGTTCGCCTCGCATCTCCCAGAGGTGCTCGCGCTCGTCCTGCGCGAAGCATTCTCGATGCGCGCGGTCGCGGGCGGCAGTCTTGGATTCGTCGTCGCCATGCGGTATGGGCTCGCGCGCGGGATGTATGCGAACGAAGCCGGCTACGGCACGGCGGCCGTCGCCTACGGCACCGCCCAGTCCCGCCGTCCGGTGCAGCAGGGACTGAACGCGGTGATGGAGGTCTTCATCGTCTCCTTCGTCACGTCCTCCATTTCGGCGCTGACGATCCTGCTGACCGGAGCCTGGCTATCGGGACAGACGAGCACCGCCGCGGTGGCGCTGGCCTTCAACGCGGCGATTCCCGGCGCCGGCGGCTACCTGGTGGCCATCTCGGTCTTCCTGTTCGGGTACACGACGCTCATCGGCTGGGCGTTCTACGGCGAGCAGTTCCTGGCGTACATTCTGGGGCCGCGCGTGGTGACGCCTTACCGTTGGATCTATTGCCTGCTGATTCCGCTCGGCGCGATCACGAAGGTCGAGCTCGTCTGGGCGTGGGGCGACCTGATGAACGCGCTGCAGGTGCTGCCGAACATCATCGGCGTGCTCGGCCTCAGCGGCCTCGTCGCGCGCATCTCGAAGGAACGTACGTAGGGCGCGGCTTCAGCCGCGCCATGGCGCACGACATTGCACAAGACGCATCTCACCAAACCCGACGGGCGGTCGCTGTGGCTCTACGCGCACCAGCCGATTCCTGACGCCCTGATCGCGCCGAGCCCGAACGCGCAGCCCGTGACCCCGAGCTCGCACTTGCGCTGGCATCCCCTGCGCGGCGAGTGGGTGGCATATGCCTCGCACCGGCAGAACCGGACGTTCCTGCCGCCGCCGGAATGGAACCCGCTCGCGGTGATGACGGACCCGGCCGTGCCGACAGAGCTCCCGCCCGGCCCCTGGGAGGTCGCGGTCTTCGAGAACCTCTTTCCGACCCTGTCGGGTCAGGCCGGCGCGCCGCCGCAGGCCATCGTCGACACGCGCCCCGGCAAGGGCGCCTGCGAGGTCGTCGTCTTCACGCAGGACCCAACCGCGTCGCTCGGACGGCTTCCTCTCGAACGGCTCGAGCTCATCATCGATGTCTGGGCCGATCGTTTCGAAGCGCTCGGCGCCAGAGACGACGTGCAGTACGTGTTCCCGTTCGAGAACCGCGGCGTCGAAGTGGGAGTGACGCTTCACCACCCGCACGGGCAGATCTACGCGTATCCGTTCGTGCCGCCGGTGGCCGCGCGCGAACTGGCCGAGCAGCTGGCGTTCTTCGAAACGCACGGTCGGGGGCTGCTCGAGGATCTGTTGCGGCGCGAGATCGCAGACGCCGCGCGCCGCGTCATCTACCACGGCGAGCACGTGCTCGCCGTGGTGCCCGTCTGCGCGCGGTATCCGTACGAGATCTGGATCGCGCCGACCCGTCCGGTCCCCGCGCTCCCGCAGCTGACCAGCGCCGAGCGCGCGGACTTCGCGCGCGCGCTGAAGACGGTGATCCTGAAGTACGACGGCTTGTGGGACAAGCCGTTCCCTTACATCATGGTCTTCCATCAGGCGCCGACCGACGGGCGTGAGCATCCGGAAGCGCACCTGCACGTCGAGTTCTACCCGGCGTATCGCATGCCGAATCGCCTGAAGTATCTCGCGGGAAGCGAGGCGGGCGCGGGCGTATTCACCGCAGACACGCTGCCCGAGGACAAGGCCGCTGAACTACAGGCGGTCGAGGTGTCGATTGAGTAGGGTTCCCGCGATCGATCGCGCCGCATTCGTCGCGCGTTTCGGCCATCCGATCGAGCGAGAGGCGCACGCCTTCGGCCGGGTGAACCTGATCGGCGAGCACACCGACTACAACGACGGCTTCGTCCTGCCGACGTCGATCCCGCAGGCCACCGCCGTCGCGATCGCGCGGCGCGCGGACCGGCAGGCGACGATCCACAGCGTCACGCTCGACGCGACCGCGACGTTCGAGGTCGGCCGTGAAACGCCGACGCGCGGCTGGGTGGACTACGTGCAAGGCGTCACTCAGGCCCTGGCACGCCGCGGGTTCGCCATCGGCGGCTTCGATCTCGCGGTGGACTCGACCGTGCCAGTGGGGAGCGGCCTGTCGTCGAGCGCGGCGCTCGAGGTCTCGGTCCTGCGTGCGCTGCGTGACCTCTTCGGGCTCGACCTGGACGATGTGACCATCGCGAAGATCGGTCGCGCAGCAGAGAACGACTTCGTCGGCGCACCCGTCGGCATCATGGACCAGATGGCGTCGAGCCTGTCGCAGCCTGGCGTCGCGCTCTTCATCGACACGAGGTCGCTCGACCATCAGCAGGTTCGGCTGCCCGCCGCCACCGAGCTCGTCGTAATCAACTCCGGCGTGGCGCACAACCACGCGGCGGGGGACTACCGGACCAGGCGCGCGGAGTGCGACCGCGCCGCCTCGCTGCTCGGCGTCGCCGCCCTCCGCGACGTCGGCCTCGATCGCCTGGACGACGTGAACGCGCTGCCGGAGCCCATGAACCGCCGCGCCCGGCACATCGTGACCGAGAATTCGCGCGTGCTGGACGCAGTGGCCGCGATGCGCACCAGCGACGCGATGTCGCTGGGCCGGCTGTTCAGCGCGTCCCACGCATCGCAGCGCGACGACTTCGAATGCTCCGTGCCCGAGGTCGATCGCCTCGTGTCGATGGCCGAGGCCGAGCCGGCCGTCTTCGGCGCGCGGCTCACCGGCGGCGGCTTCGGCGGGTCCATCGTCGCGCTGGTGCGTGCGGGCGAGGCGGCCGGCGTCGCCAGTCGCGTCGCCGCTGCGTACGGCCCCGCAGCCACGGTCCTGGTCCCGTAATTTCAGACCTTCGGATTGCAGCTCACCGAAGGCGAGAACCGCGAGATCCGACGGATGTTCGCGGCGACCGGCCACGACGTGACCGCGCTGGCGAGAGTCGCGATTGAAGCGCTGGAGCTCGGCGGGCTGGAGCCCCGCGAATGGAGGGAAGTGAGCCGCGGGGAGATTCGAAGCGCGTTCCCCGCGGCGTCTCTGCGATCATCGTAGCTGTCAGCCGACAGCTGCCAGCTATACGGCGCGGCTGAAGCCGCGCCCTACTTGCCGTTGCTCATCGATCCCAGGAACTCGGCGTTGCTCTTCGTCTTGCCCATCTTCGAGAGCATCAGCTCCATCGCCTCGACCGGCGACAGGGGAGTGAGGACCTTGCGGAGCACGTAGACGCGATTGAGATCTTCCTTCGGCAGCAGAAGCTCTTCCTTCCGCGTGCCGCTCTTCTGGATGTCGATGGCGGGGAACACCCGGCGATCCACCAGCTTGCGATCGAGGTGGATCTCCATGTTGCCCGTGCCCTTGAACTCCTCGAAGATCACTTCGTCCATGCGCGAGCCGGTGTCGACCAGCGCCGTCGCGATGATCGTCAGCGAACCGCCTTCCTCGATGTTCCGCGCCGCGCCGAAGAACCGCTTCGGCCGCTGCAGGGCGTTGCTGTCCACGCCGCCAGACAGGATCTTGCCGGAGGCCGGGACGATGGTGTTGTAGGCGCGCGCCAGGCGCGTGATCGAGTCGAGCAGGATGACCACGTCCTTCTTGTGCTCGACGAGGCGCTTGGCTTTTTCGATGACCATCTCGGCCACCTGCACGTGGCGCTGCGCCGGCTCGTCGAACGTGGACGAGATGACCTCCCCCTTCACCGAGCGCTGCATGTCGGTGACCTCTTCGGGCCGCTCGTCGATGAGCAGCACGATCAGGTACACCTCCGGGTGGTTCTTCGCGATGCTGGTCGCCAGGCTCTGGAGCAGCATCGTCTTGCCGGTGCGCGGCGCCGCGACGATGAGGCCGCGCTGGCCCTTGCCGACGGGCGTCATCAGGTCCAGCACGCGCCCCGACAGGTTGTCGCCCTCGGTCTCGAGCATCAGCCGGCCTTGTGGGTAGAGCGGCGTCAGGTTCTCGAAGAACACCTTCTCGCGCGCGCGCTCGGGCGGCTCGAAGTTCACCGCCTCGACCTTGATCAGCGCGAAGTACCGTTCGCCTTCCTTCGGCGACCGGATCTGGCCCGACACCGTGTCGCCGGTGTGCAGGTCGAACTTCCTGATCTGGGAGGGGGAAACGTAGATGTCATCCGGGCCGGGCAGGTAGTTGTAATCGGGGGCGCGGAGGAAGCCGAAGCCATCGGGCAGCACCTCCAGCACACCTTCCGAGAAGATGAGGCCGCTCTTCTCGGCACGCGCCCGGAGGATCTCGAAGATCAGCTCCTGCTTGCGCATGCCGGTCGCGCCCGGCACCTCCAGCTGTTTCGCGATGCGCGTCAACTCGGTGACGCTCATCTCCTTGAGCGAGCTCAGCTCGATGACGGCTGGCGCCTCGGTTGTCACAGGTGACTGCTGAGCAGTCTTGGTATCAGTTTCCACAGGTCCTTCATTCCTTCGCCCGTCGCGGCCGACAGCGGCAACACGGGCGCCGTAAACGCTCGTTCAAACGCATGCTGGGCGCGCGAGCGTTCGGCGCGCGTCAGCTTGTCCATCTTTGTGGCGACCACGCCCAGCGGCACGTTCAAGGCCGCGAGCCAGTCGTGGGCGCGAAGATCGCTTTCGAGCCCGGGATGCCGCCCGTCCACGAGCAGCAGCACTGCAAAGGCAGCGGGCAGCCGCCCTTTCCGATCGACGCGCGCCTGGCCGGCGCGGTCGCCGAAGTAATCCTCCGCGAGCGTATCGAACGCCTCGCGCTCCCCTTGCCGCCGACCTTTGGCGCTCTTCTGGATGCCCCGAGCCTGTCGAGGGGCCCGCGCGTATCCGTACCCGGGCAGATCGACGAGGTGAAACGGCCCCTCGACCTCGCCCTGGGCCTGCAGCCGGTACACGTTCGCCGTCCGCGTTTTGCCGGGCGCCGCGCTCGTGCGCGCCAGCCTGAGCCCCGTCAGGGCGTTCACCAGCGTGGATTTCCCCACGTTGGACCGCCCGACAATCGCGATTTCCGGGAGCCCGTCGGCCGGAAAATCCGACGGCCGGACTGCGCTGCGGACGAACTCCGCACGGGTACTCACGACAGGAGCTTCAGAGCCTCAAAGCGGCAGAGTTTCAGAAACTCTCAAAACCTTCGTCGTCAGTGCGTGATGGTGTCGTCGAGCGGCTCGACCTCGACCGGCTCCGCCACGGGGGCGATGCGGCCGGGAATCGGCTCGGTCAAGGCGATCTTCAGCACCTCGTCCATCTCGCGGACCATGTGTATCTCGAGGACGTCCATGACGCTCTTCGGGATGTCGGCGAGATCCTTCTCGTTGTCCTTCGGCAGGATGATCGTCTTCATGCCGGCGCGATGCGCGGCGAGGACCTTCTCCTTCACGCCGCCAATTGGCAGCACCTTGCCGCGCAGCGTGATCTCGCCGGTCATGGCGACCTCGCGTCGCGTCGCCACGCGCACGAGGGTCGACACCAGCGCGGTGGCGATGGTGATGCCGGCGCTCGGCCCGTCTTTCGGGATGGCGCCCTCGGGCACGTGGATGTGGACGTCGTGCTTCCGGTTGAAGTCCTTGTCGAGACCGAAGTCCTCGGCCTTCGAGCGCACCCAGCTCATGGCCGCGCGCGCCGATTCCTGCATCACGTCGCCCAGCTTGCCGGTGAGCATCAGCGTGCCCTTGCCCGGCATCAGCGTGGCTTCCGTCACCAGAATCTCGCCACCCACCTCGGTCCACGCCAGTCCCGTCGCGATGCCGATCTCGTTCTGCTCCTCGGCCTCGGTGGACCGGTAGCGAGGCACGCCCAGGTACTCGGTCACCTTGCTGGCGCTGATTTCCTCGGTGAACCCGGCGCCCTCGACGACGACCTTGCGGGCCACCTTGCGGCAGACCGACGAGATCTCGCGCTCGAGATTCCGGACGCCGGCTTCCCGCGTGTAGCGGTTGATGATCGTCTGGACGGCCTCGTCGGCGAACTGGATGTTGGCCAGCGTGAGGCCGGTGCCCTCGACCGCTTTCGGCACGAGGAACTTCTTGGCAATCTCGATCTTCTCGAGCTCGGTGTAGCCGGCCAGCTGTAGCACTTCCATGCGGTCGCGCAGGGCCTGCGGAATGGTGTGCAGGACGTTGGCCGTGCAGATGAACATCACGTTCGACAAGTCGTACTCGACGTCCAGGTAGTGGTCGAGGAACGTGCCGTTCTGCTCGGGATCGAGCACTTCCAGCAGCGCCGCCGACGGGTCGCCGCGGAAGTCCATCGACATCTTGTCGACTTCGTCGAGCAGGAACACCGGGTTCATCGAGCCGGCCTTCTTCATCATCTGGATGATCTGGCCGGGGAACGCGCCGATGTAGGTGCGGCGATGGCCTCGGATCTCGGCCTCGTCACGCACGCCGCCGAGCGAGAGGCGCACGAACTTGCGGTTCATCGCGCGCGCGATCGACTTGGCGAGCGACGTCTTGCCCACGCCCGGAGGGCCGGCAAACGTCAGGATCGTGGCCTTCGGCTTCTTCACCAGCGCCCGCACCGCGAGGAACTCGAGGATGCGGTCCTTGATCTTCTCGAGGCCGTAGTGGTCCTCGTTCAGGATTTCTTCGGCGCGCTTGAGGTCGCGGCTCTCCTTGGTCTTCTTGTGCCACGGCACCGCGATCAGCCAGTCGAGATAGTTGCGCGAGACCGTCGCCTCGGCCGACATCGGCGGCATGGCTTCCAGGCGCTTCAGCTCCTGGACGGCCTTCTCCTCGACGTCCTTCGGCATCCGCGACTGCTCGATCTTCTTCTTGAGATCGTCGACCTCGTTGCCCTTGTCGTCCTTGCGGCCCAGTTCCTTCTGGATCGCCTTCATCTTCTCGTTGAGGTAGTACTCCTTCTGCGCCTTCTCCATCTGCTTCTTGACGCG
>JBKPSY010000113.1:0-14579 GCA_046735235.1 Acidobacteriota bacterium
GATCCGGCGTCGCGCGGCGCTTGGCGCCGGACGCGTCAAGCTCGCCGAAGCCGTCGGGCCGCTGTCGGCGCTGATGGCCGGCGACCCGGAGCCCGAAGTGCGCCAGATGGCCGCTTTCGCCCTGGGCCTGGTGGGTCGCGCGGACGCCGCGACGGCCTTGCGCACGGCATTGAACGACCAGTCGCCGATCGTGCGGGGTCGCGCGGCCGAGGCGCTCGGCCTCATCGGCGACACCGCCGGCGCCGCCGCGATTGGCCAGATGGTGCAGGCGTACGTGAAGGGCGGTGCGCTGGCGACCATCTCGGCCGACGAGCTCGGCTACCCGTTGTCGCCGGAGACCGAGGCCGCGCGTCTTGGCCTCTACGCGCTCACGCGCCTCAAGGCGTTCGACCCGATGGCGGCCGCGATCCTCGATGCCGCCGGCGAGCCCGTATCGCGCTGGTGGCCGGTCGCCTACGCGCTCGGCCGGGTGCAGGATCCGAAGGCCATTCCGGCACTCCGCGCGCTGGTGACAGGAGAAGGCCGCTACACACGCGGGTTCGCCGCGCGCGGGCTCGGCTCGCTGAAGGACGCCGGCGCCTTCGATCTGTTGAAGATAGTCGTCGGTGACGCCGCCCGTGAGCCTGGACCAGCGGTCGAAGCGGTGCGCGCGCTTGGCGAGATCGGCGATCCGAAGGCGCTGCCGGTGTTCCTCGGGCTGCTCAGAACTCCTGGCATCAACCCCGGCATCCGCGCCGACACGGCCATCGCCATCGGCAAGCTCCGATCGCCGGCTGCGGTGGACGCGCTGCTCGACCTGATGGCCGATTCGGCGCCGGGCGTCCGCGCGCAGGCCGTCAAGGCGCTGGCCGCGTCCGATCCGTCGCGCTTCCTCGAAACACTCTCCGGACTCGAGCCCGATCGGCAGTGGAGCGTTCGCGCCGCCGTCGCCGAGTCGCTTCGCTCGTTGCCGGTAGAGACTGCCGCGCCGCTGCTCGAAGCGATGGCCGCCGACCAGGATCAGCGCGTCGCGCCAGCCATCCTCGAGACGCTGACCACGCTGAAGGCGCCGCGGGCGGTGGCGATCGCGTACGACAAGGTGAAGTCTCCGGATCCTGTCGTTCGGGCTGCGGCGGCGCGCGCCATTGGCGAGCTCAAGCCCGACGGGGCGGCCGACGTCCTCAAGCAGGCCGCCGCCTACGCGGACCGCGACTCGATGTACGTCGCACGCGCAGCGGCGTTGACGGCGCTCGCGGAGTTCGGGCTCCCGGCCGCTGACGGCCCGCTGACGACGGCGCTCGGCGACCATGACTGGGCGATGCGGCTGAAGGCCGCGGAGCTGCTGAGGAAGCTCGACCCGTCGAGGAACGTCGACGCGAAGATTCGCCCGGCGCCGACTCGCTACGACCAGTCGACGTACTCGTCGGCGGACGTGATCGCGCCGAAGTTCTCGACCGAGCTCTTCATCGACACCGACAAGGGGACGATCCAGGTCGGTCTGGCGGTGCTCGACGCGCCACTTACCGTGCGGACGATGATCGAGCTCGCGCGCTCGGGCTATTTTTCAGGCGTGCCCATCCATCGCATCGTCCCGAACTTCGTCGTGCAGGACGGCGATCCGCGCGGCGACGGCGAAGGCGGCCCCGGATTCACGATTCGCGACGAGCTGAACGAGCGGCCTTACCTGCGTGGCACCGTGGGCATGGCTCTCGACTGGGCCGATACCGGCGGCAGCCAGTTCTTCATCACGCTGTCGCCGCAGCCGCATCTCGACGCGAAGTACACGGTGATCGGCAGCGTGCTGGCGGGAATGGACGTCGCCGAGAAGCTGGTGCAAGGCGACACGATTCGGGGGATCCGCGTGTGGGACGGCGTCACCGCGATGAGCACGCCGACGATCATCAAGCAATAAAAAAGGGGCTCCGCGTGACGGAGCCCCTCGGTCTTCCAGCGGGCGAAACGCGTTAGCGCTTCTTGGCCGCCTTCTTCGCGGTCTTCTTGGCTTTCTTTGCCATCGCTCTTAATCCCCCCTCTCCGGGTCTAGGGTGCGCGTCAGACCGCACTGCGTTCTGGTCTCGACCTGGCCGCCTGGCCCACCGATCGCCTGCCGCAGTGTCTTCCGCCTCGAGCTCACCGGGCGACGTCGCGGCCGGTGAGGAACTTCGCATGAGGCCGAGCGCATTGCGGCGCGGCCTGAAAGAAGTTGGGGGTGACCATGTCGGCCACCCCCGCGCGGTTGATTGCTTACCGCTTCTTCGCAGCCTTCTTCTTGGCTGCCTTCTTTGCCTTCTTCGCCATTCTTCCTCCTAATAGAAGGTGTCGCGCGTCAGGCCGCAGCAACCAGGCGTTACTACGGGTGGCCTGAGCACTCCACCCTCATACAAGATGTAGATTATGGATGAGAAAAAACCGATGTCAAGCACAAACTTTCTCGGAGTGTCAAGACTTGACACCTCGGGAGCGCGACGACCGCGCGGATGGTCGTTGTCCTGGGCGATCCCGATCGGCTGACCTCGCGTTGCGACGTCCGTCGCGTCGCGCGATCGCGTGATCGCGCGCCGACGGTCTCATCCGTCCACGTCGTACTGAGATGTGTGTCGGTTCGGATTCTGAAGAACTGTAGGTGACTGTCGACGTGCACGTCCCTGTCGCTCGGTGCCACGTGCGTCGTGCGGTGCCTGCCGCGGCGTCCGGTGCCTGATGCCGTGTGCGGTGCCGAGCGGCTAGTTGCCGAGTCGCTTGAGCGCGCGCGATGCTTCAGCCGCGAGGCGCGAGTCGCCGGCGAAGACGCGCGTCGCCGATCGATACCTCGCGCGTGCGCCCTCGACGTTGCCGCGCGCTTCGAGCGCTGCGCCGCTCCACAGGTACGCCGCCGACACCGCGAGCGGCGGGGCTGACGCCCGCAACCCGATCACCTGATCGTAGGTCGCGAGCGACGCGTCGGCGTCGTTCATCGCTTGGCGCACGCGCGCGTGCCGGACGCGAATCAGGGTATCGGCGGGCGCCAGCGCTTCGGCCCTGGTCAACGAGGCGTCCGCCGCCGGCAGCGAGCGCTGCTCGAACGCGCGCCATCCCGACAGGCTCAGGCGATACGCCTCGGCGGCCCTGCCGTCGGGCACGGTTTTCAGTCCCGTCCGAGCTTTCTCGCCGACATGGTCCGGATCCTCAGGCGGCAACGCGGCAAGGGCAGCACGGTATGCGGCGACCGCCTCCTCGCGCCGTCCAAGCCGATCGAGGAAGTGCCCTCTGAGGTACTCCGCCTGCGCGCGGGCGCCGTACGGCCGCGCAGGTGGTGTCGCCAGGACGTGCTCGACCCCGGTGAGCGCGCGGTCGGTCTCCGCGAGCTCGTCGAGCGCCGAGGCCGCGCCGAGTCGGCCCTCGACGTCCGCCAGCACGGGGTCGCCCATCTTCGCCGCCAGGTCGACCATGGCCTGCCAGTCCGCCAGCGCGGCCCCGGCGTCGTGGAAGTAGCGGTCGTCGACGTCCGCCATGCGCTGAACGAAGTGCGGGTTGCCGGGATAGCGCTCGCGCAGGCTCCGCAGCAGCCCGTACGCGCGCTTCGGCTCGGCCTCGTACCACAGATAGATCCAGTGAAGCTGGTAGTCGGCCTCGCCGCGCAGCAGCGCGCCTCGCTCGTGCACGGCCTCCATGTCCTTCAGGCCTTCGACGCGATCGCCGCCCGGCAGCATCAGCAGGAAGCGCAGCACTTTTGCCGCCGTCGGCGCGATGTCTGCGTAGTACTTGTAAAGCCCGACGCCGAATCGCGCGTCGTCCAGCTGCGGGTCGAGCGAGTACGCGCGCTCGAGGGCCTCCTTGATGCGCTTGCCGTCGCGGGCCGCCGCGAGCCGCTCGGCGCGCTGGACGCGGAACGACACACGCGCGCCGTACGCGGCGCCGAGGTAGAACCACGCCTCGGCCCGCTGCGGTTCGCTCTCGGTCCAGCGGGTGCACTCGTCGATCGCATCGTCCACGCGGGTCGTGAACTCGCGGTCGTGACTCGTGTCGTTCGGATCGAGGAGGATGCGCCACCACGAGGCCGTGGCCAGCAGGACCTTGCAGGCGCCGACAGGCGCCGGGTCGCACGCGGCCTTCAACGCCTGCTCGGCCTGATCGAGGCGCGCGTCGAGGATCCGATCGTAGATGGGCCGCAGCGTCGCGATGCCCGTGAGGCCGCTCTGTGCCGGCGACGCCGCGTCGAAGCGGAGCTCGAGCCCCGCGATCATCAAAGCCGCGACGACGAGCGTCAAACGACGCGCGAGGCCGCGCTCGGTCACGAAGCGCTCGTCTTCAGTCGCTGTTTCTCGGCGTGGCGTTCGATGGCGAGCTTGATCAGTCGATCGAGCAGGGCGGGGTAGTCCACGCCGCTGGCAGCCCAGAGCTGCGAGTACATGCTGATGGTCGTGAACCCGGGGATCGTGTTGATCTCGTTGACGTAGAGTCGCCCGGTCTCCTTCGACAGCAGGAAATCGACCCGGGCCATGCCCGAGCAGTCGATGGCCTTGAACGCCTCGATAGCCAGGCGCTTCACGTCCGCGTGCATCGCCGGATCGAGGTCGGCAGGTACGCGGGTGGTGGAGCCGCCGTCGAGGTACTTCGCCTCGTAGTCGTAGAACTCGCGTCCCGGGATGATCTCGCCGGCGACCGAGGCTTCGGGGGCGTCGTTGCCGAGCACTCCCACTTCGAGCTCCCGCGCCGCCGGCACGGCGGCTTCGACCACGACCTTGCGGTCGTACTCGAACGCCAGATCGACGGCCGTCACGAGGTCCTGTCGCGTCTTTGCCTTCGAAATGCCGACGCTCGAGCCGAGATTGGCCGGCTTGACGAAGACGGGATAGCTCAGCGCCTCGATCGACGCAATCGAGGCGTCCCGATGCGTCGTCCAGTCGCCGAAGAGCAAGGGGCGGTATTCGGCAATCGGCAGCGCCCGGGCGGCGAAGGCGACCTTCATGAACGCCTTGTCCATCCCGACCGCCGAGGCGAGCACGCCGGCGCCGACGTAGGGCACGTTGGACAGCTCGAGAAGTCCCTGGACGGTGCCGTCCTCGCCGTGCGGGCCGTGCAGCACGGGAAAGACGACGTCGAGGCCGAGGCCGGTCACTCGGGCGCTCTCCTCCGCCTCGCCCTTGGCAGCCTTGCGGCGATCGATCGTCAGGACCGTGTCCTCCGCCGGGTAGGCGACCAGATGTGCTTCGCGCCCCGGCCGGACGGGGTGCGCCGTGGCCACGCGGCTTTGTTCGATCACCTCGGAGGCAGCCAGGGCCGTCGGCGGGCGATCCGGCAGGCTCCAGCGGCCGTCCTTGTCGATGCGGATTGCCACGGGCTCGTAGCGCGAACGGGGCAGGTTCTTGAACACGGCGGCGGCCGACGCCACCGACACTTCGTGCTCACCCGAGCGGCCGCCGTAGATCACGCCACCACGCAGTTTTTTCACCGACAACCCTTAAGAGCGGAGCTGGGCCTGCCGGGAGGGCGGCCATGGGCGTACTAATATAGCGTTTGTCTGCGATACCGACTACGGACTCCGGACTACCGACTTCGGACGTGGCAGGCCTGAAGGCCTGCGCTACAAATGCTGCCGTTTGAACTCATTGCGCGTGACGGTCGAGCCCGGCGGGGGCGACTGCAGACGGCTCACGGCGTCATCGAGACGCCGGTCTTCATGCCCGTCGGCACGCAGGGGGCCGTGAAGGCGCTCACGCACCGCGACCTCACCGATGCCGGCGCGCGGATCATCCTCGGCAACACGTATCACCTGCATCTTCGCCCCGGAGAGGGCCTCATCGCACGCCGCGGCGGCCTGCACCGGTTTATCGGCTGGGACCGCGCGATCCTCACGGACAGCGGCGGCTACCAGGTTTTCAGCCTCGCCGAGCGCCGGAAGATTGTGGAAGACGGCGTCCACTTCAAGTCGCACCTCGATGGCAGCGCGCACTTCCTGTCACCCGAGAGCGCCGTCGACATCCAGGCCGCGCTCGGCTCGGACATCGCGATGGTGCTCGACGAGTGCCTGTCGTGGCCGTCGCCCGCCCCAGATGTGCGCGCGTCCATGGAGATGACGCTTCGCTGGGCGCGCAGAAATCGGGACCGGATGCTGGCGCTCAGGGCCGGCGACGCGTCGGCGGGGCACGACGGGGCCTCGCTGGCGCCGGTGCCGTTGGTCACGCCGGCGCAGGCGCAGTTCGGGATCGTGCAGGGCGGCACGGTCCCGGAGCTTCGCGTCGAGTCGGCCGAAGGGACCGTCGCCGTCGGCTTCGAGGGCTACGCGATCGGCGGCCTGAGCGTCGGCGAACCGCCGCCCCTCATGTACGACATCGTGGAGATCACGACCCGCGTGCTGCCCGGCGATCGGCCCCGTTACCTGATGGGGGTCGGCACGCCGGAGGACCTCGTCGAGGCCGTGGCACGCGGCGTGGACATGTTCGATTGCGTGCTGCCCACGCGCAACGCACGCAACGGCCAACTCTTCACCCGCGAGGGACGGCTCAACATCAAGAACACGCAGTACGCCGAGGACGATCGCCCCGTTGACGATCTGTGCAAGTGCTACACGTGCCGCACGTTTTCCCGCGCGTATTTACGGCACTTGTTTGCGGTCCACGAGATGACGGCGGCCACTCTGAACACCCTCCACAATATCCAGTTCTACCTTGACACCATGGAGGCAATCAGGGAGGCTATTAGTTTCGGTCGCTTCGAGGCATTCAGGCAGGATTTCCACCGGTTCCGCGACCAGCCAGCGCTCGAGTCATGATTCCGACCTCCGTGTTCGTGCACGACCTGCTCGTGGCCATGGCCTCGACTCCCGATGGGAGCGGCGCCGGCGCGTGGGTCCAGCTCATTCCATTCGTCCTCGTCCTTGGCATTTTCTATTTCATCATCCTCCTGCCCATGCGGCGCCGCCAGAAAAAGGTGGACGAGTTCCTTGGCGCCCTGAAGGTCGGCGACAAGGTCGTCACCTCGGGCGGAATCTACGGCAGCGTCACGCGCATCAGCGGCGACTCGCTCCAGCTGCAGATTGCGGACAAGGTCCGCGTCGAGATTTCGAGGAATGCCGTCGTGGGCTATCAGGGGCAGGCGCCGATCGTGGCGCCGGAAGGCGCCGCGGCGCAGTAGGTCATGAACAAGAGTCTTCGCTGGAGAATCCTCGCTATCGCCGGTGTCATCGCCGTCTGCGCGTGGGCGATCTATCCGCCGTCGCAGACTGTCCGCCTCGGCCTCGACCTGAAGGGCGGTGTCCACCTGATCCTGCGCGTGCAGACCGACGATGCGCTGCGGCTCGAGACCGAGACGGCGATGGAGCGGCTGCGTGAGGAGATGGTGAAAGGCGGCGCCGCGTCGGTCACCGCGACTGCGCAGAGCGTCAGCGACTTCCAACTTACCGGCGTGACCCCGGACCACGACGCGCAGCTGCGCCAGGCGGCGACCGAGGTCGAGCAGACCTACGACCGCGACTCGGGCGTCAACGGCACGTACACGTTCAAGATGAAGCCGAACATCGCCAACCAGCTCCGGACGGAGACGGTGGACCAGGCGATTCGCACCATCGAGCGTCGCGTCAACGAGCTGGGGGTCGCCGAGCCGATCGTCGCCAAGCAGGGCGCGCAGGACCAGATCATGGTGGAGCTCCCGGGCGTGACCGACGTGTCGCACGCCAAGGAGATCATCCGGTCGACATCGCTTCTCGAGTTGAAGCTGGTCGAGCAGGGCCCGGTGAGCTCGCAAGAGCAGCTGATGACCAACGGCGCCGTGCCGCCGGACACTGAGATCCTGCCGGGCGCCTCGAGCGGCCGCGCCGCCGAAGGCGGCACCGTCTACTACCTGGTGCATCGCGTGCCCGTGGTGAGCGGACGCGATCTGCGCACGGCGAAGCCGAGCCTCGACGAAAACAACCGGCCGGCGGTCAGCTTCTCGCTGAAGCCCGATGGCGCCACGAAGTTCGGCAACTTCACCGGCTCGAACATCGGCCGATATCTCGCCATCGTCCTCGACAAGCGCGTCGTTTCTGCGCCCGTTATCGAGGGGCGGATCAGCGACGAAGGCCGCATCGCGGGCAACTTCACGCAGCAGGAGGCGCAGGATCTCTCGCTGACGCTGCGATCGGGCGCGCTGCCGGCCTCGCTGACGTATCTCGAAGAGCGCACGATCGGTCCGTCGCTCGGCGCCGACTCGATTCGCGCCGGCGTGATGGCGTCCATCGTCGGCCTGGGCCTCGTCGTGCTGTTCATGCTGGCGTTCTACAAGCTGTCGGGCATCAACGCCATCGTGGCGATGACGGTGAACCTGCTGGTGCTGCTGGCGCTCATGGTCTACTTCCACGCGACCATGACGCTGCCCGGCATCGCCGGCTTCATCCTGACGATCGGCATGGGCGTCGACAGCAACGTGCTGATCTTCGAGCGCATCAAGGAAGAACTGCTCGGGTCGAAGGGCGTTCGCGCGGCGATCCAGGCGGGCTTCGATCGCGTCTTCCTGACGATTCTCGACACGCACGTTGCGTCGCTCATCGCCGCGGCATTCCTCTTCCAGTTCGGCACCGGCCCGATCCGCGGTTTCGCGACGACGCTGACGATCGGCCTGCTGACCAACGTGTTCACGTCGGTCTTCGTGTCGCGGGCACTCTTCGAATTGGTGCTCGGCCAGAGCCGTACGGCCAAGCTCAGTATCTAGCGGGCCGAGAACCTTCTCATGCAGATCCTCCACAACACGAACTACGACTTCATCCGGTGGCGCTGGCACGCGCTGATTCTCTCGTCGGCGCTGATCATCGCCGGGCTCGTCTTCGCGCTGCTCAAGGGCGGCGTGCCCCTCGGCATCGACTTCTCGGGCGGCACGCTCGTGGTGCTGCAGTTCGATCAGGCGGTGCACGAGGATCAGGTCCGGAAGGCGCTCGACGCGGTGCCCGGCGACAAGGTCGTACAGAAGTACGGCGACGAGTCGGCGCACCAGATCATGATCCGGCTGCCGCAGGTCAACGACGCCGAGAAGGGGTTCAGCCTCGAGCGAGGCGCGAAGGGCGCCAGCGACGCGATCCAGAATGCCGGCCTGCCGCACTTCAAGGTGATCCGCACCGAAGTCGTCGGCCCCGTGGTGGGCGCGGATCTGCAGGAGAAGGGCATCTACGCGACGCTCTTCTCGATCCTCGGGCTGACGGTCTACATCGCCCTGCGCTTCCGGCTGATCTTCGCGGTCGGGGCGATCATCGCGACGTTCCACGACATCTTCATCGTGTTCACCATGCTCGCGTTCTTCAACTACGAGCTGTCGCTGAACATCGTCGCCGCGGTGCTGACGATCATCGGCTACTCGGTGAACGATACGATCGTCATCTTCGACCGCGTACGCGAGAACGCGCGCCTGCTGCGACGCGAGCCGCTCGACAAGGTCGTGAACCTGAGCGTCAACCAGACGCTGGGCCGGACGGTCATCACGTCGGGCGTCACCTTCCTCTCGGTCGCGGCGCTGTATCTGTTCGGCGGCGAAGTCCTGCGCGGCTTCGCCTTCGCGATGATCGTCGGCATCATCAGCGGCACGTACTCGACAGTGTTCATCGCCGCGACGATCGCGATCATCCTCAGCGGACGCAAGGCGTCGGCCGGACGTGCCGCCGTGCCGGTAGAGGAAGCGGTCGAGCGGCCGCGCCGCACCGGCGGCGGCCGCAACGTGCGGGTCTCGTAGGGCGCCGGGTCCAGCGGCGTGCTGCTGCTCCAGGCGGCGCTGCTCGGCGTGGTGCAGGGACTCACCGAGTTCCTGCCCGTGTCGAGCTCCGCCCACCTTCTGCTCGCCAGGCTCTTCTTCGGCTGGGACGCCGAGCAGTTCGGCCGCCCGTTCGACGTGGCGTGTCACGTCGGCACGCTGGCCGCCATCCTGATCTACTTCCGCACCGACCTGCTGCAGATGCTCGCGGCCCTGCCGCGCATCTTCAGCCGCGCTGCCGATGAACCCGCGAAGCTCGCCTGGCTCGTCGCCGTCGGCACGATCCCGCTCATTCCGATGGGGCTCTTTCTGTCGGGCCTCGAGGACACGCTCCGCACGCCGAAGGTGATCGTCGTCACGCTGGCCGTGGTCGGCGTCGCGATGCTCGTCGCGGACCGTCTTGGACGCGGTACGCGCCGCGCCGACGACCTGTCCTCGGGCGAGGCGCTCGCGCTGGGCGTCGCGCAGGGCATGGCGCTCATTCCGGGCGTCTCCCGCTCGGGTGCGACGATCACGACGGGCCTGGCCTTCGGCCTCGACCGCTCGGCCGCTGCGCGCTTCTCGTTCCTGCTCGGCGTGCCGGCGATGTTCGCGGCCGCCGCGCACGAGGGCAGGCACCTGCTCGGACACCCGATGGACGCCCTGACGGCCCAGGTCTTCGTCACCGGCATCATCGTGTCGGGCATCGTCGGCTACGCGACGGTGAAATACTTCCTTCGCTACCTCGCAAGCCACTCGCTGTCGGTGTTCGGGTGGTATCGTATCGCGCTGGCGGCGGTCACGGTTGCCTGGCTCCTCGCGTGAGATTCCGGGGGTCGCGGTCGTGATGCAGTGGCTGCGGCGCCGGTTCCTGGCCGGCCTGTTCGTCACGCTTCCCGTCATCGCCAGCGTCGCGGCGCTCGTCTGGATTTTCCGTGTCATCGACGGCTTCACGTCGCCGATTTACGCGCGGCTGCTGGGACGTCCGGTTCCCGGCCTGGGTCTCCTGACGACGGCCGTCGCGGTGCTCCTCGTCGGCGTGCTCGCCACCAACGTCATCGGCCGGCGGCTGCTGCAGCGCGTCGAGCACTGGCTGACGCTGGTGCCGGTCTTCAAGACCGTCTACGCGCCCATCAAACAGCTCGTGCTGGCGTTCTCGCCGGACAACGAGTACGGCTTCAAGCAAGTCGTCCTCGTCGAGGACCCCGAGCGCGGTTATGTCATGGGCTTTCTGACGCGCGAATTCACCCTGGCCGGACCGAACCAGGCGCAGGAGCTCCTTGCGGTGTACGTCCCGACGAACCACCTGTATCTCGGGGACGTGCGGATTTTCCGCCGGGATCGCCTTCTCTTCCCCGATCTGTCGGTGGAGGAGGGCGTTCGGATCTTCCTGACCGGCGGCATGGCGCTGCCCGGACGCGTCGAGGGCCGACTGCCCGACGCGCCCGGCAAAACGGTTCCATGAGGTCAGACCGGTTAGTTATAATCATGCGTTTGTGCGCACCGGATTCCGCCGACCGGCGGACCTCCGTACGGCGCCTTGAACGTGGGGCAGGGCTTCAGCCCTGCAGGGGAGGCGGGGCCGCGGCCTCGCGAGGGTCAAGGAAGGACTCATGAGACTGAATGTGACCAGGAGCATGTGGGCGTCGCTCGTGTTCGGCGCGATCGCGCTTGGACCGGCGCGGTTGCTCGCGTTCCAGCCGGCGGCCGAAGGCATGGAGCGGCACGCGGGCGGCGAAGCGAACCTGGTGCTTCCGGATCTCGGATCGGTGACCTTCCTCGGCATCGACGGCCACACGCTGTTGATGTTCGGCCTGATCGTCTGCGCGCTCGGTCTGGTCTTCGGCCTGAGCATCTACTCGCAGCTGAAGAACATGCCGGTCCACGGATCGATGCTCGAGATCTCCGAGCTGATCTACGAGACCTGCAAGACGTATCTGCTGCAGCAGGGCAAGTTCCTGCTGATCCTCGAGCTCTTCATCGGCACGATCATCGCCGCCTACTTCGGGGCCCTCCAGCACCTTCCGGCCATCAAGGTCGCGGTCATCCTCCTCTTCAGCCTGATCGGCATCGGCGGCAGCTACGGCGTCGCGTGGTTCGGCATCCGCGTCAACACGTTCGCGAACTCTCGGACGGCGTTCGCGAGCCTGCGCGGGAAGCCGTATCCCTGCTACGCGATCCCGCTGAAGGCCGGCATGAGCATCGGGATGATGCTCATCAGCGTCGAACTGCTGCTGATGCTCTTCATCCTGCTCTTCATCCCGGGCGATTACGCGGGCCCGTGCTTCATCGGCTTCGCCATCGGCGAGTCGCTCGGCGCGGCAGCCCTTCGCATCGCCGGCGGCATCTTCACGAAAATCGCCGACATCGGCTCTGACCTGATGAAGATCGTCTTCAAGATCAAGGAAGACGACGCGCGGAACCCCGGCGTCATCGCAGACTGCACGGGCGACAACGCGGGCGACTCGGTGGGCCCCTCGGCCGACGGCTTCGAGACCTACGGTGTCACGGGCGTCGCGCTCATCTCGTTCATCCTGCTCGCGGTCAGCAGCCCCACGGTGCAGGTCCAGCTGCTCGTCTGGATCTTCATGATGCGCATCGTCATGGTGATCGCCTCAGGCGTTTCGTATCTGGTGAACGAAGTACTCGCCAAGAGCCAGTACGAGAACGTCGACCACATGAACTACGAGGCGCCGCTGACGCGCCTGGTGTGGCTGACCTCGTTCGTGTCGGTGGCGCTCACCTACGCCGCGTCGTACCTGCTCATCCCGACGCTCGGCGACGGGTCGCTCTGGTGGAAGCTGTCGACGGTCATCACCTGCGGCACGCTGGCCGGCGCCGTGATTCCCGAGCTGGTGAAGGTCTTCACGTCGGTCGACTCGGCGCACGTGCGCGAGATCGTGAGCTCGTCGGAAGAGGGCGGGGCGTCGCTGAACATCCTGTCGGGTCTCGTGGCCGGCAATTTCTCGGCCTACTGGCTGGGCATGAGCATCATGATCCTGATGGGCATCGCCTACAAAGTGAGCCAGCTCGGGGTCGGCGACATCGGCATGATCGCGCCCGCCGTGTTCGCCTTCGGCCTGGTGGCGTTCGGGTTCCTCGGCATGGGGCCCGTGACGATCGCCGTGGACTCGTACGGTCCGGTCACCGACAACGCGCAGTCGGTCTACGAGCTGTCGACCATCGAGCAGATTCCCGGCATCGCGGCCGAGCTCAAGAAGCAGTACGGCTTCGACGTGAACTTCGAGCGCGCCAAGCAAAACCTCGAAGAGAACGACGGCGCGGGCAATACGTTCAAGGCCACCGCCAAGCCCGTGCTCATCGGCACGGCCGTCGTCGGCGCGACGACCATGATCTTCTCGATCATCGTGGCGCTCACCCAGGGTCTGAAGCCGGAGCTGGTGGCGAACCTCTCGCTGCTGCACCCGCCGTTCCTGCTCGGCCTCATCACCGGCGGCTCGATGATTTACTGGTTCACCGGCGCCTCGATGCAGGCCGTGACGACCGGCGCCTACCGCGCGGTTGAATTCATCAAGGCCAACATCAACCTCGAAAGTTCTACGAAGGCCTCGGTCGCCGACAGCAAGAAGGTGGTCGAGATCTGCACGCAGTACGCGCAGAAGGGGATGTTCAACATCTTCCTCGGCGTGTTCTTCGGCACGCTGGCGTTCGCCTTCGCCGAGCCGTTCTTCTTCATCGGCTACCTGGTTTCAATCGCGCTCTTCGGCCTCTACCAGGCGATATTCATGGCCAATGCCGGCGGCGCCTGGGACAACGCGAAGAAGGTCGTCGAGACCGAGCTGAAGAAGAAGGGAACGCCGCTACACGACGCGACGGTGGTCGGCGACACGGTCGGCGACCCGTTCAAGGACACCTCGTCGGTGGCCATGAACCCGGTCATCAAGTTCACGACGCTGTTCGGGCTGCTGGCCGTCGAGCTGGCGGTGAGCCTCTCGGCGCAATCGGGCAAGGCGCTGACCCACGGCCTGGCGCTGGCTTTCTTCATGGTGTCGGCGTATTTCGTCTGGCGGTCGTTCTACCGGATGCGAATTCAGGGGGACCAGGCGCGGTAAGAGACTCTGTCAGCTGGTTGACTTCCCGCGGAATCGGCCGCTAGAATGCCGTGGTTTTCGCCCGTCTTGCGGTCGGCTTCGGGCATCGTCGGGTTGCGGGTCGGCTTTCCCAGGCCGGTGCCCGCCAGCGACGGTGGTCTTTCCGGGAGCCGGCGCCCAGCGGGTACGTCCCGAACCTCGAGGCCCAGGCGCTGACATACGCGCGATCCGACGAGCCGCTTCACTGAGGCGGGTTTCAACGAGCTGAATCCGGCCGCGTGCCGGAATGATGGCGGAGTCGAATTCCGCCATGTGGTGTCTAACCCGGTACGACGCGGTCCGCCGCGCCGGCTGGGCCGTGCAGGTGTCGCCCGCAGCCGAGCGCTGGCGATGGGTTGGGGATCGACGCCAGCGCGAAGAACGGTTCGAAGGAGGAGACGCTCGTGCCACGTGACATGTTCGGCGACGTAGTCGATCCGTCCATCAAGGTGGGCGGCCAGAAGTGGTACACGGTCCCGCTTTCGATTCTCGTCCACACGGTGGGACTCATCGGCATCATCGTCATCCCGCTGCTGGCGGCCGATGCGCTGCCCGAAGTGCCGTCGATGATGGCCTTCGTGGCCGCGCCGCCGCCGCCACCGCCGCCCCCACCACCGCCGCCTCCGCCCGCCGCCGCGCAGCCCACGCAGGTGACCCCGACAAACGTCAACCCGAACGCCGCACCGGTTGAGGCGCCCAAGGAAATCAAGAAGGAAGCCGCGGTGGACACCGGCTTCGAGGGCGCCGTAGGCGGCGTCGAAGGTGGCGTGCCCGGTGGCGTCGTCGGCGGTGTCGTCGGCGGCTTGCCCGAAGCGCCGCCGCCGCCGCCCCCAACCC
>JBKPSY010000114.1:0-19611 GCA_046735235.1 Acidobacteriota bacterium
CATCAGGGACTTTCCCTTCTCGCTCGAGGGAAGCGCCGTTGCGCGGTTTCTGCAGGTGCCCGTGGCGCACAAGCCCGGTACGCTCTTCGTTTACAACACGCCGGCCACCTACATGCTCTCGGCGATCGTCCAGAAGGTCACCGGGCAGACCGTGCTCGACTATCTCGGGCCGCGTCTCTTCGAGCCTCTCGGCATCGAGCACCCGACATGGGAGATGAGCAAGGAAGGCGTCGCGATGGGCGGCTTCGGCCTCAGCATCCGCACCGAAGACATCGCGCGGTTCGGGCAGCTCTATCTCCAGAAAGGCCTGTGGCAGGGCAGGCAGCTCGTGCCGGCAGAATGGGTGGCCGCCGCGACATCGCGTCAGGTGTCAAACGGCAGCTCGCCGACGAGCGACTGGGAGCAGGGCTACGGCTACCAGTTCTGGCGCGCGCGTCACGGCTTCTACCGCGGCGACGGCGCCTTTGGCCAGTTCTGTCTCGTCCTCCCGCAGTACGACACCGTTGTCGCGATCACGAGCGGCACGCGCGACATGGCGTCGGTGATGAATCTCGTGTGGGATCGTCTCGTGCCGGCGCTCAAGCTGTCGGCGTTGCCGCCGAACGCGACCGCGGACAAGGCGCTGACGACGAAACTGGCCGCATTGACCCTGCCGCCGCTAACGGAATCCGCGGCGTCTTCCGTCGCCGGCGCAGTGGCCGGACAGCGGTATGCGTTCGACTCGAACCCGCAGACGATCGAATGGGCGTCGATCGGCGCGCCTGCGTCTGGCGCGACTTCCGTGACGCTCCACATGGACGGCACCGACCAGACGATCACGTCCGCGCCGGGCGCGTGGCGCAGGGGCACCCTTCGCGTCAAAGGGATAGAGGACGCGGTGGCGTCGAGCGGCGGCTGGACCGCGAATGACACGTACACGCTCAAGGTCGTGCGCTACCGGACGCCGTACGTCACGACGTACCGCTTGCAGTTCGCCGCCGACGACCTCCACCTGACGGTGGACCAGAACGTCGGTCCTCCGGATTCGCTGACGCGCGAGCTGCGCGGCCACAGAGTCAGCGACGCCGCAAGGACGTCGGAGAAGTGATCCGCGTGCCGGGCTGAAGCCCCGGCCTACGGCTGGTCATCTCAGGGCGTACTCTTGAATCTCGCGACGAGCGAGATCGCCGTGATGCTGTCGGTGGACTTGAACCCGTCCACCGGCTGGTGCACGTAGCGCACCGTGTTCGACACCCTGAGCGAGAAGAGCGAGGTCAGCTTCGCGGTCACCGCGGCCACATGCGAGATCCGCCAGTCGCCGGCGTCCGACAGGGCCTCGTTGAACACGAAGTCGTCGGTGAACTCCGCCGTGCTGGACAGCTTCAACCGGTAGTTCTCGCCCGTCGTCCAGATGGCCGTGCTGAGGTCGTCGCCGACCAGGCGCTGCTCGTTCGAGTAGCCGAGGCCGATGTTCCCCATGAATTGCTGGCGTGGCGTGTCGACGAACAGATACGAGATCCCGCCGACCACGTCGTTGCGCGAGCTGATGCCGGCGAAACGGTCGCGCAGGAAGTTGTATTCGCCGTAGTACGCCAGCCGGTGACCGACCGCGTGTGAGGCGCGAAAGAGGAACGCCGTGGACTCCGCGGTCAGCTCCGAGTCGGAGTCGTTCCGCACGTAGCCGATCTTCGAGCGGATCTCCCAGTCCTGCGGCCGGTGGATGTACTCGGCGCCGAGGCCGAGCGAGTGCGTGTCGGAGTTGCCGGCCGTGCCCACAAACGCGAAGTCACCCGCGAACTCAGTGCGAGGCGGCGGCGGAGGCGGGGGCGGCGGCGCCGGGGGGACGGCGTCTTGCGCCACCGCCCGAGGCGGTCCGATCAGCAACAGGCCAGCGAAAAGTACCAATCCAAGTATGCGACGGGCCATCAACGCCACTCGTCCTCCGAATCATGATCAGTCAACAGGGCCAACCTCAGCCGTAGGTTGCAGGCAACCAGTGTCGCTCGCGCGATGCCGACGGGCCTCACGGGTACTATAGTCGCCTCCTTGGAGTGCATGGCCGCTGGTAAGGTCTATCTGGTCGACGACGACGAGCGCGTGACGCGTGCGCTCACCCGTGCCCTCCGCGTCGCCTTCGACGTCGAGTCCTTTGGGTCGTCCGACGCCTTCCTGAGCCATTCCGGTCTGGCCGCGCCGTCGTGTGCGCTGCTCGACTTGCGCCTCGCCGACGGGTCGGGCCTCGACGTGCAGCACGCGCTCGGACACGCGCATCCGTCCATCAAGGTCGTGTTCCTCACTGGCCAGGGCGATATCACGTCGTCGGTGCGCGCGATGAAGGCTGGCGCGTTCGATTTCCTCGAAAAGCCCGTCGAGACCGAGCGGCTGGTGGACACCGTCGGCCGCGCAGTGGACGCGAGCCGGGAGGAGTTCGACCGCGAGCGCGCGCGCCGTGCGTTTCTCGGCCGGCTGGCGCGGTTGACGCCGCGCGAGCGTCAGGTTTGCGACCTCGTGGTGCAGGGGCGCCTGAACAAGCAGATCGGCGTGGAGCTCGGCGCCGCCGAGAAGACCATCAAGATTCATCGCGGGCACGTCATGGAGAAGCTTGGCGTGCATTCAGTGGCCGAGCTCGTGCGCCTCGTCGAGCGTGCCAGATCGGGGGCCTCGTCAACCGCGGTCGCCGTGAGTCGACACGGCGGCGCGGGCCACGACGTCATCAACTGAGAAGCGCACGTCGGCTGCCATCAGAATCGTCATCCCGACGTGGCTGTGCGCCAGCCTCAGCGGCACCGCTGCGCACTCGGGTTCTCGCCATACGACCTTGGACCTGACGCGTGTCTTGCCAGCGTCTAATGGTTTTCGCCTCAGCTTGAAGCCCGAGTGATCGCCAACGGTGTCGGTGACACCGACAGCCGGGTAAAAATCGCCCATCACTGGCTGTGCCGATGAGCCTTGATTGTGCTCAAGTCATTGATTCCGCATGAGATTGCCGGTGGCACTTCTCTTGACAGTCCCAGGATAGGGACATCGAAGGTCCCGCTGGAGGTAGGTCAAATGAGGAGTGTTCTTCCGTTCGTGCGCGCCGTCGCGGTCGGGCTGGTGTTCAGCCTCGCCCTGGCGAGCAGCGCGCTCGCGATGGATCGCCCGGACTCGTGGATCACGATGAAGACGAAGCTGGCTCTGATGACGACCGAAGGGGTCGACACCTGGGAGCTCAACGTCGACACCGTGAACGGCGTGGTCACGCTGCACGGCAAGGTGGCGACCGACGCCGCCAAACAGAAGGCCGAGAGCGTCGCGCAGGGGATCGAAGGCGTGAAGAGCGTCAAGGATCTGCTGCAGGTCGTGCCCAAGCCTCAGCGCGATGCGGTCGACAAGACCGACGATGTCGTGAAGGACGACGTGAAGAAGGCGTTCGACGCGGATCCCACGGTGAAGGACTCCGGGATCTCGGTCGCCTCGGTGAACAAGGGCGTGGTGCTGCTTTCGGGCAGCGCGAAGACACTCGACGCGCACCTGCGCGCCGTCGAGGTCGCGCGCAAGGTCCCGGGCGTGCATCGCGTGTCGAGCGAAGTGACGGTCGAGGGCACGAACTAGCGGTCTTCGACAGGGGCGGGCCGCCTCGTGCGGCCCGCCGTCTTTTCATCGCCATCAGCGGCGCTCCGAGCCGGAGTCCGCGGAGGAACCTGCCGTGATTACGATACTGATCGTGCTGCTCGTTCTGATGCTGGTCGGCGCGACCCCCGCCTGGCCGTACAGCCGCGAATGGGGCTACGGTCCGAGCGGAGCCCTCGGAATCATCGTCCTGGTGCTCGTCGTGCTGGCCCTGACCGGACGCCTCTAACCGACGTCGTAGAAGGCGGCGGCGTTTCCGCCGAATATCGCGTCGGCGGCGACGGGATGGCGCCGGTTGACGTAGTCGAGCACGAGGCCCATCGTGCGCGCGTAGTCCGCAGCGACCGTACAAACGGGCCAGTCGGATCCGATCATCAGGCGCGACGTGCCGAAGGCGTCAACCACGACGTCGAGATAGGGCCAGATGTCCGCCGGTTGCCAGCGATCCCAGAGGGCCTCGGTGACGAGACCCGACAACTTGCAGACCACATTGGGGCGCTTGGCGAGCCGGCGGACATCCTCCTCCCACGGCGACATCCGGTGCTCGCGCATCAGCGGCTTGGCGATGTGATCGAGGACGAAGGGCTGATCCGGGAACTCGTCCACGAGCGAGAGCGCTCGTGGCAGGTGCTTCGGAAAGAGCAGCAGGTCGTACGTCAGACCGTATTCCCGCAAGCGCGCGATCCCCGCGCGGAAGTCCGGCCGAAGCATGAACTCGTCGTCCGGTTCGTCGTGCACGATGTGACGCACGCCGACCAGCGCAGGGTGCTTCGCGTACTGGTCAAGCTGGCGGCCGACGTCCGGTGAGCACAGATCGACCCATCCCACGACGCCTTTGATGAGCGGATGGCGATCGGCGAGCGCCAGCAGGAACGCCGTGTCGCCGACGTCCTGACGCGCCTGGACGGCGATCGTCCCGTCGAACCCGAGGGCGCCGATGTCCGGCTCGAGATCCGCTGGCAGGTAGTCCCGCTTCAGCACACTCAAGCGGTCGGTGATCCACGGATAGTGCTCGGGCACGTAGTGCCAGAAGTGCTGGTGGGCATCGAGGCGCACGGCGGAAGATTACCAGCCGCGGGCGACCCCGGTCACTTAGTGGCCTGTCCTCGCTGGATCAGGACCGGCTGCCGGGCGGGGCATCCCGGCTGGCGGCGTTGCTCGTCGCTTACAAATTCCCGATTTGCGCGCTCCTCGCGCCTGGCCATCCGGGCGCCGCGCTCCGGCATACGGTCCTGATCCAGCGGGGACAGGCCACTGGCGGGCTTGCGCGCCGTCCGGCGATGGGGTGAGATCCGTACGTGAGCTCGGACGAGATCCATCGCGCAATCGACGCCGTGTGGCGCATCGAGGCGGCGCGTGTCATCGCCGCCGCGGCTCGGATCGTCCGCGATGTCGGCCTGGCCGAAGAGCTGGCTCAGGATGCCCTTGTCGCCGCCCTTCAACAGTGGCCGGCGTCCGGGGTCCCCTCGAATCCCGGTGCGTGGCTGACGGCGACGGCGAAGCATCGGGCGATCGATCTGGTTCGCCGGAAAGCCCTGGCCGAGCGCACGGCCGACGCCGTCGGCTACGAGATCGAGGCTCGTCACGAGCAAACGCCCGACTACGACACGGCGCTGGACGACGATGTCGGCGAGGATCTGCTGCGGCTGATCTTCATCGCCTGCCATCCTGTGCTGCCGACGGACGGGCGCGTCGCCCTGACTCTGCGGCTGGTGGGCGGCCTTTCGACCGCCGAGATCGCTCGCGCGTTTCTGGTGGCCGAGCCGACGGTCGCGCAGCGGATCGTCCGCGCGAAGCGCACGCTCGAGAAGGAACGCGTGCCCTTCGAGCTTCCTCGCGGCGAGGATCGGACCGCGCGACTGGCTTCGGTCCTCGACGTCATCTACCTCATTTTCAACGAGGGCTACGCCGCGACGGCCGGCGGAGACTGGATGCGTCCGGCCCTATGTGACGATGCCCTGAGGCTGGCGCGCGTGCTCCAGGGGCTGGCGCCCAACGAGCCGGAAGTGCACGGTCTCGCCGCGCTCGTCGAGATTCAGGCATCGCGTGCGCGGGCACGGGTGCAGCCTGACGGCACGCCAATCCTGCTGCCGGATCAGAACCGGGCGCTGTGGGATCAGCTTCTGATTCGACGGGGTCTCGCGGCGCTCGAGCGATCGCGGGGAGCCAATGGCGATGCCGGTCCTTACGCCCTTCAAGCCGCCATAGCCGCGTGCCATGCGCGTGCGCGGGTCGCCGCCGAGACCGACTGGCCGCGCATTGTCGCGCTCTACGACGAGCTCGCCCGCGTGACGCCGTCGCCGGTGGTCGAGCTGAATCGCGCCGTGGCCGTCAGCATGGCGCGCGGCCCGGCAGAGGCGCTGCCGCTCGTCGATGCGCTGGCAGACGACCCCGCGCTGGCCGAGTACCACCCACTGCCAGCGGTCCGTGGCGACCTGCTCGATCGTCTCGGACGCCGCGCGGAAGCGCGCGTGGAGTTCGAGCGCGCCGGCGCATTGACACGCAACAGTCGAGAGAGGGAGGTGCTGTTGGCACGTGCCGCGGCCTGTGCCGGCGAGGTCACCAGCACCCGTGGCTGAGCGGCTCAAGCTGCTGGCCGTGCTGGCACACCCCGATGACGAGTCGATGGGCGTGGGCGGGGTGGTCGCGAAGTACGCGGCCGAAGGCGTCGAGGTGTCGCTCGTCGTCGCGACGCGCGGCCAGCGCGGCAGGTTTCACGGTCATCCGCCAGGCGATCCCCGCCATCCCGGCGCCGACGCGCTCGCCCGGATCCGCGAGCAGGAGCTCCAGGCGGCGGCCGGTGTCCTCGGCATTCATGAGGTCACGCTCCTCGAGTACCAGGATCAACTGCTCGACAAGGCCAACTCCGCTGACGCGATCGGCGAGATCGCGCGTCACATCCGCCGCCTGCGGCCGCAGGTCGTCGTCACGTTCGGCCCTGATGGCACGTACGGGCATCCCGATCACATCGCCATCTCGCAGCTGACGACCGGTGCAATCGTCGCAGCCGCGGCCGACGAGGGTCACGACGGCACGCGCCAGGCGGGACACGCGGTCTCGAAGTTCTACTACCTCGTGTGGCCGCAGGATATGCTGGATGCGTTCGATCGCGCCTATCGCCGCCTCGTGTCGCACGTCGACGGCGTCGAACGTCGGGTCGTCGCGTGGCCGGAGTGGCAGATCACGACCATCGTGGACACGCGGCAGGAGTGGCCGACAGTCTGGCGCGCCGTCTCGTCTCACCAGACGCAGGTCAACGCGTACGAGCGGCTGATGGCCCTGCCAGATGACGAGCACTCGGCCCTCTGGGGCCGCCAATGCTTCTATCGCGTCTTCAGCCGCGTGAACGGCGGACGAGCGGTCGAGCACGATCTTTTCGAAGGGCTTCGCGATCGGGGAGAATCAGTCGCATGACATCGTGGGCTCACGCGGGCACTCAGCTTCGGGATGCGCTCGGCGAACTTCGGCCGGTCGCCGTGTCGTACCTCGACGCGCCGCCACCGGGGGTGGAGAAGTTCTCGGGCACGGTTCCGTCCGGATGCACCTTCTGGCGGCTGGCCGCCGAAGGACGCGCCTTCTATACCGTCCCGTCGGATTTCTACAATTGCCCGGTTGGCAGCTACACGCATGCGATCGACCTGCCGGTCGAGCGCGCGGGCGAGCTCGAGCAGGTGCTCGGGCTGATGATTGGGGCCGGCTATCTGAGGATGGAGGAAGTGCCGTCGATTCCTCGGTTGCCGCGTGCGCCGGCAGTCACGTACTTCGCGCCACTGGACGCCGCCGTTGTCGCGCCAGATGTCGTGATCGTCAGTGGGAAGCCGGGCGTCCTGATGCGACTGCAGGAAGCCGCGATCCGCGCCGGCGCCGTCGCGCCGCTGCCGCTGCTCGGGCGCCCGACGTGCATGGCCCTTCCCGCCGCCATCGCGCACGGCACAGTGATGAGCAGCGGCTGCATCGGCAACCGCGTCTACACCAATCTCGGCGACGACGAGTTGTATGTGATGATTCCGGGCGCGCGCCTCAGCGACGTCGCCGAGGCCGCGGCCACGATCGCCTCGGCGAATGACGCGCTCCGCGCGTATCACACGGAACGGCGCCAGGCGCTGACGAAGATATGAGCGCGGCAGGGCTTCAGCCCTGCAATCCAGATCTCGCGACTGCGCGCCTCACTGGATCGGACACGTATCCGCCAGATAGCCGACCGACGTCAGATCCATCACCGGCACGTTCGTGCCAGGCGTCGGCGGCGACATCCGGCCCGGATCGCCTCCAGGCGCGCCGATCACCATCCGCGTGCCCCCCATCTTGACGCCGACGCCCTGATCGCTCAGGGCCGACTTGCGGACGATGCCGACGATCTGGACGAGGTGACCGTCGTTCTGCTTCACGAGCGCCATGACGTCTTTCGGGCCCGACACGCGGAAGTGGCGTCCGATGACGTCCGGGCCGCGCGCCGGCTCGCCTTCGGGCATCGGCGTCGCGGTGAAGACGTGGCCCTTGAAGCAGCCACGCGTGGCGATTTCGACGGAGTCCTTGGGGACGGACTTCGCGCCAGGCTCCTGAGGAGTCTGAACGGCGAGCAACAGGATCAGCGGCAACGGTGTCATGACGGGCTCCGACGCTGGCACTTCCACTTTACACCGCGGCGCATGGTGTGCGCCGGGGCTGAAGCCCCGGCCTACCGCTGCATGTTCTCAATCGGCCTGAATGACAGCAGGCCGGGGCTTCGGCCCCGGCTGGCTGAGCTCCCGCCCTTCGTCAAAGAGTCTGACGCCAGCCAGACATGAGGCCGTCACCCGGGCGCTGCGTGTTATTCTCCCGACCGCGGAGGAGCTTCCGAATATGCGCAGGATTCATACGTTGGCAGTGCTCGCAACCGTCGCCCTTGCGAGCGGTGCCCCGCTTCGCGCCGATGTGCAGACGCAGCAGAAGACACACGTGCAGTTCGCCGGCGCCCTCGGGCGCATGGTCAACATGTTCGGCGGCAAGGCCGCCAAGGAAGGCGTCGTCCAGACCATCGCCGTGAAGGGCGATCGGATGATGACGACCAACGACAAGACCGCCGAGCTGATCGACATGGCCGAAGAGAAGGTCTACAGCATCGATCTCGACTCGAAGAGCTACAAGGTCGTCACCTTCGCCGAGCTGCGCCAGAAGATGCAGGAAGCGCAGGCCAAGGCGAAAGAGCACATGGACGCCGCCAAGGAGAAGCAGGACAAGCAGGAGAAGCCGACGGAGCCGCAGAAGAAGATGGCCATCGACGTCTCGACGCATGAGACGGGCCAGAAGAAGACGATCAACGGCTTCGACTGCAAGCAGGTCATCACGACGGTGACGATGCACGATGAGAGCCAGACGCTGGAACAGGGCGGCGGGATGGTGATGACCACCGACTCGTGGATGACGTCGCCGATTCCGGCGATGAAGGAAGTGGCGGCGTTCCGGAAGCGCTACTTCGAGAAGCTCTCGGGGATGGACACGCAGGCCGCTGCCGAGCAGATGGCGCAGGCCCTCGCGATGTACCCGCAGATGAAGGACCTCATCGGCCGCGCGCGCGTCGAAGGCGCCAAGGTGGACGGCACGCCGATTTCGACGACGGCGAGCATCGAGACGGTCGAGAGCCCTGAGCAGAAACAGCAGCACGCCGACCAGGAGAAGCAACAGGACGCCGGCGGCGGCCTCAGCGGGATGCTCGCGCGGAAGATGATGAAGAAGAAGTCTCAGGACAGCGCCGCCGCCGGCGATTCGAGCCGCAGCTCGCTGATGACTTCGACGATCGAAGTGCTGAGCGTCGCGACGAGCGTGTCGGCCGACGCCGTCAGCATTCCGGCAGGATTCAAGCTGAAGAACTGAGGAGCAGGGATCAGGATTCAGGGATCAGGGATCAGGGATCAGGATTCAGGGATCAGGGGCCAGGGGTCAGCGTGCTGGGGCGCTCTGGCCCCTGACCCCTGACGTCAGGCCCGCCGGACCCTCAGCAGTCTCACCCCCGACGATTCACCAAAGCCAACCGACCGATAGATCGCCTGCGCGCGCGTGTTCGCCATGTCGACGTGCAGGAAGGGCGTCACCCCTTCGTCCAGGAGCCTGCCGACGACGTGCGCGACGATGGCGTGGGCGTAGCCGCGCCCGGCGAACGCAGGGTCTGTGCACACGGCGCTCACTTCGCAGTAGCCCGTCATCGCGAGCCGCTCGCCTCCCATGGCGGCCAGACGCCCTTGCTCGATGATTCCGACGTAGCGGCCCATCTCGGGTGTGCGGTGCCGGAAGTAGCCGGGGAAAACGCGCGAGGTCAGATCGACCATCGCGTCGAAGTCGGCTTCACCGAGATCACGAATCGGCGGCGTCGACCGCTGGAGCGGTGGAAGATCGCGTGCGGTCCAGCGCATCTGCAGGATGTCTGGTCTCGATTCGGCGACCAGCGAGCCATCGACAATAGGAAGTCGGTGCGCGAAGTAGACGGCGCCGCCAGGCTCGAGCACCGTGGCGAGCTCGTCGCCCGACAGCGCGTCGCCTTCGCGCTCGACAGCCGCGAACGGGGCGACCTCGGCGGGGTACGCCCGCACGAGGCCGCTACCGCGCGCAAAGCCGGCGTGGCTGGTTCGAAGCGCGTGCCAGATGGGGTTGTCGAGCAGCAGCCCTACTTTCGTTCGATCGTCACCTTGTTGATGACGACGTCGGTGACCGGGCGATCCTGCGCGCCGACGCGCACTTTGCCAATTTTCTTGACGACGTCCATCCCGTCTTCGACGACGCCGAAAATCGTGTGGCGGTTGTCGAGGTGCGGCGTCGGCGCCAGCGTGATGAAGAACTGGCTGCCGTTGGTGCCGGGGCCCGCGTTGGCCATCGAGAGCAGACCGTCGCGGTTGTGCTTGAGCGACGGATGGAACTCGTCGCCGAACTTGTAGCCCGGACCGCCGTAGCCCTTGCCGAGCGGATCGCCGCCTTGGATCATGAAGCCGTCGATCACGCGGTGGAAGATGATCCCGTCGTAGAAGGGCGCGGTTTTCTTCTGCCCCGTCTTCGGATCGGTCCACTCTTTCGTGCCTTCGGCCAGGCCGACGAAATTGGCGACGGTATTCGGCGCCTCGGCCTCGAAGAACCGCACGGTGAAGCTGCCTTCGGTGGTGTCGAACTTCGCGTAGGTTGCCATGGGGTGATCCTATCAGGGTGGTCCATAGGTCCATAGGTGCATGGGTGCATGGGTGCATGGGTGTGGCACGGACCAGTCCCATGGCCCCATGAACCCATCGCCCCATGGACCTTTCTTCCGCACTACAATCGCGCCCAGTGTCCCTTCCCCCCGATCTCGACGCGCTCGTCCGCGGCCAGCACGGCGATCCCTTCCGGCTGCTCGGCCCTCATGTGGAGGGAACGGCGGTGGTGGTGCGGGCGCTCAGGCCGAACGTGGCCGGCCTGACGCTCGTGCTGACCCATCCACACGCCGAGCGCGTGGAGATGGCCCGTCTGCATCGCGACGGCCTGTACGAAGCGCGGCTGCAGAGCCTGAGCTCGCTCGACGGCGGGATCGACTACCACTTCGACGTCCGCCCCGAGTCCGGGGAGCCGTTCCGGCTGGACGACCCCTATCGCTTCGGCCGCACTGTCTCGGATTACGACCTTCATCTCTTCGGCGAGGGCACGCTGCTCGGCGTGCACGATCGCCTGGGCGCGCACCCGACGTCGATCGGCGGCACCGGCGGCGTGCACTTCGCGGTGTGGGCGCCCAACGCACAGCGAGCCTCGGTCGTCGGCGACTTCAACGAGTGGGACGGCCGCGTGCACCCGATGCGGCGGCTCGTGCCGTCGGGCATCTGGGAGGTCTTCATCCCGGGCCTCGGCGACGGCGAGCGCTACAAATTCGAGATTCGAACCGCGGGCGGCCACCTGCTGCACAAGGCGGATCCGTACGGACGCTACTTCGAGATTCCGCCGCGCTCGGCGGCGATCGTCTGCCGCACCGACGGCTACACGTGGGGCGACGGCGAGTGGATGGCGGAGCGCGTCGAGCCGCGCCAGCACGTGAAGCGCCCGATGGCGACCTACGAGGTGCACCTGGCGTCGTGGCGGACGGTGCCCGAAGACGGAAACCGCCCGCTCACGTATCGGGAGCTGGCCGACACGCTGGTGCCATACGTGAAGGCCCAGGGCTTCACGCACATCGAGCTGCTGCCGGTGCTGGAACACCCCTACGGCGGATCCTGGGGCTATCAGGTGACGGGGTTCTTCGCGCCGACCAGCCGGCACGGCCATCCGCACGACTTCAAGTTCTTCGTCGACGCGTGTCACCGCGCCGGCATCGGCGTGCTGCTCGACTGGGTGCCGGGCCACTTCCCCAAGGACGCGCACGGCCTCGCGCGCTTCGACGGCACGGCGCTCTACGAGCACGAGGATCCGCGGCAGGGCGAGCACCAGGACTGGGGCACGCTGATCTTCAACTACGGCCGGAACGAGGTGCGGAACTTCCTGCTGTCGAGCGCGCTGTTCTGGCTGCAGGAGTATCACCTCGACGGCCTGCGCGTGGATGCCGTCGCGTCGATGCTGTATCTCGACTACTCGCGGCAGTCGGGGCAGTGGATCCCGAATCAGTACGGCGGACGCGAGAACCTCGAGGCCGTGTCGTTCCTGCAGCAGCTGAACACGCTGACGCACGCCGAGGCGCCCGGCACGATCATGGTCGCCGAGGAATCGACCGCGTGGCCCGGCGTGAGCCGCCCGGTGCATCTCGGCGGCCTCGGGTTCACCTACAAGTGGAACATGGGCTGGATGCACGACACGCTGAAGTACGTGGCGCGCGATCCGCTCTACCGCAAGTGGGCGCAGAACGAGATCACGTTCTCGATGCTCTACGCCTACACGGAAAACTTCATCCTGCCGTACTCGCACGACGAGGTCGTCCACGGCAAGCGATCGATGCTCGACAAGATGCCGGGCGACGCGTGGCAGAAGGCCGCCAACCTGCGGACGCTCTACGCGTTCATGTACGCGCACCCGGGCAAGAAGCTGCTCTTCATGGGCGACGAGTTCGGGCAGTGGCGCGAGTGGAACGCGGAGGGCAGCCTCGACTGGGATCTGCTCGGGCAGCCGCTGCACCAGGGCCTCGCGTCGCTCGTCGTCGATCTCAACCGGATTTACGCCGGCGAACCGGCGCTCTTCGAGCGCGATTTCGATCTGCAGGGCTTCCGGTGGATCGACGCCAGCGATCACGAGAACAGCGTCGTGTCGTTCCTGAGATATGGCGCCGAGCCCGAGGCGCTCGTGGCGAGCGTGTTCAACTGGACGCCGGTCGTGCGCGAACACTATCGCCTCGGTGTGCCGCTGGCCAGCGAATGGCAGGTGCGGCTCAACACGGACGATCGCGGCTACGGCGGCTCGGGCGCGGGCACGAGCGGCGTGGTGATGACCGAGCCGATCCCCGCGCACGGATTCATCCAGTCGATCGCGATCACGCTGCCGCCGCTCGGCGCGGTGTGGTTATCGCCGCGGCGTTGAATCGTGGGGCAGGACTTCAGTCCTGCACAGCACCCCTGAAGGGGGTGCCCCACGGACGCGTCCATAATCGCGCCGTCCGCATTTCCGACACGCACTTGGGACGAAAGCCTTTTATCCCGTGACGAACCGTTCAGCCTGCGTGACGAGGCTGTAACCGGCAGGGTCGGAGGTCGGCTAAGTCATTGAGCGATCACAAGTTTTCGCCTTGACTCAGCCGGCCGAGCCCGGCGATAGTCGATAGGTGACAGCGCGTCCCCGGCTCACGTTCGTCAGGGCCATCTTCGGCGTCGCCACCCTCCTCGGACTGTTCTCCTCGTTCCAGGCGTACCAGATGGTGCGCTTCATGTACCCGAGCGAGTCGCCGTCCGTCCTGATCCTGATCGGCATCAACCTCGGGTACTGGTACGCCTGGGCGATCCTGGCGCCCGTGATCGCCGGCGTCACGCGCCGCTTCCCTCTCGAACGAGGCGTGTTGCTGCGCTCGCTCCCCGTACACCTCGTCGCGGTGTTCGTCGTCACGGTGGTCCACATCGGCCTGTTCGAGTGGCTGCGGATGCACATCTCGCAGTTCTTCTGGTCGGGCGGGCCGATGAAGACGACTTGGTGGGCGCAGGTCACCAAGACGTTCCTCAACAACTTCGATTACGAGATGATGGCCTACTGGGCCATCGCGGGCGTGTACTCCGCCGTCAGGTATCACGGCGAAGCGCAGGAGCGCGCGCTCAAGGCGTCGCGACTCGACGCGCAGCTTGCCGAGGCGCAGCTGCAGGCACTGCAGCGGCAGCTGCATCCCCATTTTCTTTTCAACACGCTCAACGCGATCTCGGCGCTGATGCACCGCGACGTGGAAGCCGCCGACCAGATGCTGTCGCGGCTGAGCGATCTGCTTCGCATCGCGCTCGATCAGCGCGGCCAGCAGGAGGTGGCGCTCAAGGACGAGCTCGAGTTCCTGCAGAAGTATCTCGAGATCGAGCAGGCGCGCTTCGGCGACCGGCTGACCGTCGAGTTCGCCGTCGATCCGGAGACGCTCGACGCGCAGGTGCCGAACTTAATCCTCCAGCCACTCGTAGAAAACAGCATCCGGCATGCCGTCGCCGTGCGCATCGAGCCCGGGCACATCGCGGTGAAGGCCCGGCGCGTCGACGACGCGCTCGAGCTCACCGTGCGCGACAACGGGCCCGGCATGCCGCCTGGACGCCTGGCGTCGCCCGCGCGCGGGGTGGGCCTGTCGAACACACGCTCCCGGCTGGAGCGCCTCTATGGCGCCAGCCAGCATCTGACGTTCGCCGAGCCGCCAGGCGGCGGCCTGATCGTGACCGTGTCGTTGCCGTTCCGCGAGGAAGAGGTCGCGGAGATCGACGACTTCTCCGAAGAAATCAAGGGTGTCGCGTGACGAAGATTCGAACGCTGGTCGTGGACGATGAGCCGATGGCGCGCGAGCGGATCCTGGGGCTGCTCGCGCAGGAAACCGACGTCGAGGTCGTGGGGCAGTGCGCCGACGGCGTGCAGGCCGTCAACGCGATCCAGCAGCTCTCGCCCGAGCTCGTGTTTCTCGACGTGCAGATGCCCGCCGTCGACGGCTTCGGCGTGATCCGCCAGGTCGGTCCCGAGAAGATGCCGATGGTGGTCTTCGTGACCGCCTACGACGAGTATGCGCTGCAGGCCTTCGAGGTCCACGCCCTCGACTACCTGCTGAAGCCGTTCGGCCGCGACCGCCTGCAGCAGTGCCTCGACCACGCGCGCCACCATCGCGATCGCGCGCGCGCCGGCGAGCTGGGCAAGAGCCTGATGGCCCTCGTCCAGGACTTCAAGCCGGAGCAGAAGAAGCAGGACCGCCTGGTCGTGAAGTCCGGCGGCCGCGTGTTCTTCGTCCGCACCGACGACATCGACTGGATCGAGGCGTCGGGGAACTACGTGCGCCTGCACCTGAAGGAGCAGTCGTTCCTGTTCCGCGAGACGATGAACCAGATGGAGTCGCGCCTGGATCCGCAGCGCTTCTTCCGCATCCACCGCTCGCGCATCGTCAACACCGAGCGGATCAAGGAGCTGCAGCCCTGGTTCAACGGCGAGTACGTCGTCGTGCTCCACAACGGGACGCAGCTTCGCCTGTCTCGCAGCTATCGCGAAAAGCTCGAAGAGAGACTGGGAAAAGCGATCTGACATAGTAGTGCGAGGTGCGAATTATCAAGTGCTAAGTGGAGTGAGAAGTGGGTAGTGAGCAGTGACAAGATCACTGCACGAGATCAGTGAGACGCCTCACTTCTCGGCGCGAGGCCGACGCGCCGTTCTCGCGGAGGCGATAGCGATCGACGTTAGTTCCAGTCCCTCCTGAATCAGCGGCTTCGCCTCGGTGGCCGTTATCAGATCGACCTCCACGAAAAGCCTGAACCACATCGCAGTTTCCGACGCCTCCTCCGCGACGACCGTGATTGTCGCCGCGAAGTCCGGACGCGACTTCGCGTGACATGCCGCCAGGTAGTTCGACGCCACTCCGCCGCTGCTCCTGACTACTTGGCCAACGAGGTGCCGGCCGAGGGGATCTCCGATGAGCGGCTTCACCGACCGAATTGACTGCACCGCAAACCGAAACGTGCGATCTCTGAGATTCTGATGATCCATGCCGACTATAAGGCAAGGCGAGGACCACCAGCGAATGCGGCGAGATTGCTGGGGAAGGTTGCCTCCGGAGCGCCGGAGGTAGCAGTTTCCGAAACCCTAGTCGTCCGGGCCGGGTTGACGTTTCTGCGCAACCTCCCGTTGTCGCCTTCCCATCCCTACTCTTCACTAATCCACTATTCACTCCACTTAGCACTCCTCACTTAGCACTTCGCACTTCGCCGAGTCGCCTTTCCACTGAATGTCTGTACGCGCGTCCCACGCGCACTTTCCGTCCGTCCTGCATCACGAGCTCAGGATCGCTCGTCGAGCGCGACACGAGGTGTCGCACGCGATCCAGATTGACGATCCATCCGCGATGGACGCGGGCGAACCGGTGGCCCGACAGCCGGCCTTCGATGTTCGCCATCGTCTCGCGCACGAGATGGACCTGGCCGGCGCTGTGCAGCCGCACGTAGTTCCCCTCCGACTCGATCGCGTCGAGCTCGCTCACCTGCAGCATCACGACACGGCCGCCTGACTTGACGGCGAGGCGATCCGAGACGCGCGGCGCGTCCGGCGAGGCGTTGCCGACGAGCGACACGAACCGGCGCGCGAGCTGCTCCTCGCGGCCTTCCGCGAGGCGCGCCCGGGCACGTGCAAGCGCCTGCTGCAGCCGCTCGCGGCCGAAGGGCTTCAGCAGGTAGTCGAACGCGTGCACCTCGAACGCCTTGAGCGCGAACTCGTCGTACGCGGTGACGAAGATCGTGAGCGGCATCGCGCTCCCCACCTCGCTGACGACGCCAAAGCCGTCGAGGTCGGGCATCTGGAGGTCGAGCAGGACGAGATCGGGCGAGAGCGCCCGAATGCTCGCGACGGCGTCGCTGCCGGTGCCGCACGCGGCGATGACTTCGACGTCGGTCTCCGCCGAGAGCAACTCCACCAGCCGTTCGCGCGCGAGCGCCTGATCCTCGACGACCAGCGTTCGAATCGATCCCATGATGGCGCGACTATCGGTCCACGCGAACGCGTGGTCAAGGCGCGCACGAGCCGAATGACGCCTCCGCCAGCCGTCCAGTCACGGCGCCGTAGCGGGTGGTACCAGGGACGAACGGCTCGTCATCGCCGGCCGTGCTTCGTCCCCACAATCCGCACACCTCGACCACGCGCGGAATGTTCCAGAACGTTGCAATTTCTGTGGGACGAGTCGCAAGGGACCGAAGCGCCCGCCGCCGGTGGTAAGTCCGCATTCGAGGGACAAAGCGCAGAGACCGGTGACGAAGCGCCATCCATGAGCGTCCCGTCAACAGTCGGTGACGAAAACTTCTCAACTATTGACGGACAGCATCCGTCCAAGCTGGCAACGGCCCCTTCCCCCTGGGAGCGTGCTCGTGACGACGAAGATCAGGACGCTGATAGTGGACGACGAGCCGATGGCGCGGGAGCGCGTGCTGTCGCTGCTGAAGCAGCAGCCCGACATCGAAGTGGTGGGCGAGTGCGCCGACGGCGCGCAGGCCCTCTCGGCCATCGAGCGCCTGGAGCCGGAGCTGGTGTTTCTCGATGTCCAGATCCCGGTCATGGACGGCTTTGGCGTGCTTCGCGCGCTGGCGCCGAACCGGATTCCGATGGTGGTCTTCACGACCGCGTACGACGAGTACGCCCTGCGCGCCTTCGAGGTTCACGCGCTCGACTACCTCCTGAAGCCTTTCGACGGCCCGCGCTTCCTGCGCACGCTCGAGCGTGCGCGCGAGCGTCTCGAACGCCAGCGCGCCGGCGATCTCGGCAAGCGCCTGCTGGCGATGGTGCAGGACCTGCGGCCCGAACCGGCGCAGCCGCCCGATCGCCTCGTCGTGAAGTCGGGCGGTCGGATCTTCTTCGTCCGCACCGACGAGATCGACTGGATCGACGCGGCGGGCAACTACGTGCGGCTGCACGTGAAGGGCGAGGCCTACCTCTTCCGCGAGACGATGACGGCGATGGAAGCGCGGCTCGATCAGTCACGCTTCGTGCGGATCCACCGGTCGCACATCGTGAATGCGGAGCGCATCAAGGAGCTGCAGCCGGACAACGGCGACTACACCGTGGTGCTGCGCTCGGGCGCACGGCTACCGCTCAGCCGCGGCTATCGAGACAAACTGCAGGAACGAATCGCGGCGCGGAACTGAGCGCGTGGGCGATTGGCCGAACTGAAGTACGTAGGGCGGGGCTTCAGCCCCGCCACCTGTAGCGCAGGCCTTCAGGCCTGCCGCGCACTCACAGATATCGCAGAAGCACCTTGAACGTCGCGGCCAGCGCGTGGCCAACCGCCTGCGCGAGCGACGTGAGGTCGTGGTCGTTCACCGCGGTGGCAAGCGCCACCGGTTCGGCCAGGAGCAGCCAGATCAACATGGAGGCGACGAGCACCGTGAGGGCGCCCGATACGGCAATCGCGAGAGAGTAGCGACTGAGCTCCATGTGATCCTCGCGCTCAGGTGCATAGCGAGACCCGTACCGCTTTCGTGCTGAACTCGGAACTCGTTATTCTGCCGTCTGTTAGTGACGAAATCAGGGACGACGGCCGGCGGGATCGTGTTCGGCCTCGAACGTCTTCGTCCCAGAAGCGGACGCCGGGAGGGGGTCGGGCTACTCGGCGGCCTGAATGGCCTTCCGCGCGGCGTCACTCCACGTACACAGCGTCGTCACATCGGCGGGGCTGAGGGCCGCGGAGCGGTGAATCCAGGTATACGAGGGCACCGGCATGTTGCCCTTCTTGATCTGCCGGCAGATCTCGATGAGGGCGTCTTTGGCGGCGTCAGAGTCCATGGCGCCCCATTCCGAGAGGTTCATCTGCTCGCGCGCCTCGCGGACGTGATTGACGAGCAGCCATGACGCCGGCGCGATGCGGGAGTACCACGGCCACGCAGTCTCGTCGCTGTGGCAGTCCTTGCAGGAGCGGTCGAAGATGGCCTGGACGTCGGGCGGCACGTTGACGTGGTGCTCGATGCGCAGCTTCGGGTCGAACGGCGGATTCGCGCGCTCGGTTGGGGCGAGCTGGATGCCGATGAAGATTGCGAGCAGGAGGACCAGGCCGATTCGAACCGCGTGGAGCATTCCGTCGATTCTATCAACCGGACGCTAGGGAATCGGCGGGACCGGGACGTTGGTCGTACGGAGCGAGCCCTGTGCCCCAGGCGCGGCTCGTTGCCTTGCGGGTCGAGCGGCAAGGTATTGGTGGCGGGTATGACGTAGCCGTTCGGATCGCTGTCGGCGGCCGTGACGTCGATGCGCCGCCGCTTTCCCCCGCAGCGAGGCCGTGGTTCTGTGCGTTGTTCAGCCGCGGCGAGCGAAGGCGGGCGGCTGCGAAGGTTGGCGGAGAGAGTGGGATTCGAACCCACGGTAGAGTTTCCCCTACACACGCTTTCCAAGCGTGCTCCTTCAACCACTCGGACATCTCTCCGTTTAGAATCAATCACTTGCGAGCGGTCTGGAACAGGATAGCGCAAAACGCTCCGTCACGCATATCCGATTCGTCATGTCATATCGTTCCAATCGTTTGCTGCGCGGCCGTCGGGACAAGAAGTGCGAATTGTGTCAGACCTTCTAATCTCGCGCGATCACTTACGGCGATTGAGTTCAGTTGGTCCGACCCAAGTGTGGGACAGCGACAGCACCGGCAACCACGTTACGAAACGCGCATGCACCCGGATCGCTATCAGTCCGCTGGTGCCAGATCATCACCGTCGTCATCGAGGGTAGCGGGAACGTTGCGGCCACCTTCTTCAGCGGAAGCAGCGACACGCAGAGCGCAGCCATCCGGTCCGGCAAACCCGCGATGCAATCAGTCGCGGCGGCGGCAAGCGCGGCCGTCATGAAGTACGGCACGGTCAGCACGACCCGCCGTCGCACGCCCGCACGCTCCCAGCCTCGTTGCGCCACCCGATGACCCGTGCCAGG
>JBKPSY010000115.1:0-9393 GCA_046735235.1 Acidobacteriota bacterium
TCGTCACGACTGATCCTGGAGGTGTTCATGCGAGACCTGCACCGCTGGATCGTTTGCGGCGTTGTGGGGTGGCTGTCGCTCGCGAGCGGCAGCGTTGTCGCGCGTCAGGACATGGCCCAGCACGCCGGGCACACCGGCAAGCTCGGGACGGTGCACTTCCCGACGTCATGCGCCGCTGACGTTCAGCCGGCGTTCGACCACGCGCTGGCACTGCTGCACTCGTTCGAGTTCGGAGAGGCCACCACCGGCTTCCGGTCAGTCCTGAGCGGCGACTCGGGCTGCGCCATCGCGTACTGGGGCATTGCTCTCGCCGCGTGGGGCAACCCGTTTGCGGCCGGAATCAAGTCGCCGACCCTGATTCAGCGCGGTCAGGAGGCCATCGAGCGCGGTCGATCGACTGGAAGCCCGACGCCCCGCGAACGTGGCTATCTGGAGGCCGCGGCGAAGCTCTTCGAACACGCCGATACGATTGATCAAGGCGCGCGCCTCATCGCCTATCGCGACGCGATGCAGTCGCTTGCCACCCGCGAGACCGGAGATTCAGAAGCCACGATCTTCTACGCGCTTTCCCTCGCCATCGCCGCGCCGCCAACCGACAAGACCTACGCAAGCCAGCTGAAGGCCGGCGCGATGCTCGAGGAGCTGTTCGCCGCGCACCCGGACCATCCCGGCCTCGCGCACTACATCATCCACGCCTACGACGTTCCCGCGCTCGCGCCGCGTGCCCTCGACGCGGCCCGTCGCTACTCGGAGATCGCGCCGGCAGCGCCGCACGCGCTGCACATGCCCTCGCACACGTTCACCCGCGTGGGCAAGTGGGACGGATCGATTGCCTCAAACCTCGCGTCGGCCGACGCGGCAAAAACCGCCGGCTCCACGGCCGAGGAGCTGCACGCGAGCGACTACCTGACCTACGCGTACCTGCAGACGGGTCGCGACACCTTGGCGAAGGGCCTCCTCGACGCGCTGCCGGCGATCCGGAGTCGGTTCGATCCTTCCGCGCAAGGCGGCGCCGCGCCGCCGTCGGCGGGTTTCTTCGCGCTGGCGGCGATTCCCGCGCGCTACGCGCTCGAGCGCGGCGACTGGGCCGCCGCGGCGGCAATCGAGACGCGTCCGAGCCCGGTGCCCTGGGCCGATGCCATCAGCGACTTCGCGCGGGGACTTGGCGCCGCGCGATCAGCACAGCTGTCCGTGGCCACTGACGCGGCCGCGCACCTGCAGACGCTGCGCGAGGCGCTCCTGGCAGCCCATGAGGCTTACTGGACGGAGCAGCTGGCAATTCAGCAGCAGGAAGTGCTGGCGTGGATCGCCTTCGCCCAGGGACGACGAGACGAGGCGTTCGAGACACTGCGGGCGGCCGCAAAGCGCGAGGATGCGACCGAGAAGAACGCGGTCACGCCAGGTCCACTCGCGCCCGCTCGCGAGTTGCTGGGTGAGATGCTGCTGGAATTGGGGCGTCCCGCCGACGCACTGAAGGAATTCGAAACCGCCCTCACGCACGAGCCGAACCGGTTCCGATCGCTCGATGGCGCCGCGCGCGCCGCCGCGAAAGCCGGAAACGACGCGAAGGCCGGCAAATACTACCCCGCGCTGTTGGAGGTCTGCGCGAAGGCAGACGCTCCTGCTCGTCCCGCGCTCGTTGAGGCGCGAGCCTGGATGCGCAACCACTCCGCGCGCTGATCACCGCCGCGACTTCGGGATCACGAACTTCTCGGCGGTGTGCGTCTCGGAGAAGCGCACGACCTTGACGTCCACCAGCCCTGCCGCCTTCCCGGCCGCCATGGTGAGGGCCTCGGACGCCTCGGCCACCCCTTTCCGACGGATCGCCCAGAGTGCGCCATCCGGGACGAGCGACGCGCCGGCTCGCGCGATCTTCCTCAGGTCGGCCGCGGACTCCACCAGCACGAAGACGACGTCGCTCGACTTGCGGAGCCGGTGCGAGACGACCGCGCCGGCCGTCTTCAGCTCGTCGAGAAAGGCGGGGTCCGTCACCCCGTCGAGCGAGACGCGCTGGCCCGGCTTGACGCCGATCTTGGCGAGTCGGGTCTTCGGCGTCTTGATGGCCGCCGCCCACTTCTCGGCGCGGTCGCCCAGCACGAGCGTGAGCCTGCCCTCGGCGCTCTTCAGCGTCAGGACCCCGCCGCGCGTCGAGACGCCCGTGATCGCGGCGAACGGCAGCTTCACGCGGAAGTCGCCGCGGAAGAGGACGTAGTCGGTCTCGAGCTCGGCGCGCCCGGAAGAGCGCCGGCGCTTGAACGTGGCGTCGCAATTGAGTGTGTGGCCCATCACTGTTCGGCGGGGCCGAAGCCCCGCCCTACTGTCCCCCCGCAGCCCGCACCCTGGACCCTGGCCCCTGATCCCTAGCCTTTCCGCAATACCACGCACTTCAGGTAATACGTCTCAGGCACGGTCACGAGCACCGGGTGATCGCGTCCCTGCATGCGCTTCTCGAGAATCGTGACGTGGGCGCGCGCGTCCGCTGCAGCCTCCGCGAGAATCTGAAGAAACAGCATCTCGTCCACGTTGTACGAGCAGCTGCAGGTGACCAGCACGCCGCCCGGTTGCAGAATCCTGAGCGCGCGCAGGTTGATGTCCTTGTAGCCCGCGATCGCTTTCTCGACCGATGCCTTGTTCTTCGCAAACGCCGGCGGGTCGAGCACGATGGTGTCGAAGCGCTCGTTGCTGCGCTCGTAGTGGCGCAGCTCGTCGAAGACATTCGCGTCGGCGGCCGTCACGTTCGTCAGCCCGTTGCGCGTGGCGTTCGCCACGATGCGCGCGACGGCATCCGCAGACTGATCGATCGCGTGCACGGCCTCGCAGTGGTGTGCGAGATACAACGCGAACCCGCCGTTGTAGCTGAAGCAGTCCAGCAGGCGGCCACGCGCGTAGCGGGCTGCGGCCTCGCGGTTCTCCCGCTGGTCGAGGAAAAGCCCGGTCTTCTGGCCGTGACGGACGTCCACCCCGTAGCTGACCGGGCCTTCCCGCACTTCGACAGACTCCGGCACATCCCCCGACAGGACATCCACGCGCTGCTCGAGGCCTTCGAGCGTGCGCACCTTCGGGTCGTTGCGCGCGAGGATGCCGCGCGGCGACAGCAGCTCGTTCAGCAATGCTGTCAGCTCCGGCAGCCGGCGGTCCATCGCCTGCGAGAGCGCCTGCACCACCAGCACGTCGGCGTAGCGATCGACGATGAGCGCGGGGAGGCGATCGGCTTCGCCGTGCACCAGTCGAAAGGCGGTCGCGTCGATGTGAAGCGACTCGCGAAACCGAATCGCCGCCGCGAGGCGGTCGCGCCAGAAGTCTGGTGTGACCTTTTCGTCGCCGACGGCCAGCATCCGCAGGGCAATCTGCGATCGATCGCTGTAAAGCGCGGCGCCCAGTCGCCGATCCCGCGGGCCGAGAACGGTCACGAGGTCGCCGGGGCCTGCGTCCACGCGCACCACGTCGCTGCGGTAGATCCAGGGGTGCCCCTGACGGACGCGATCTTCGCCGCGGCGGGACACGAGAGCGATGGGATCGGCGACAGTCATTGTTGGTGGAGTCTGTAGGTCTGTAGGTCTGTAGGTCTGTGGGTCTGTGGGTCCGCAGGTCGCTATAGTACAATTCCGCCGCCATGTCCACGACCGCTTCCCTGTCTTCGCACACCCTGGCGGAGGTTGACCCCGAGATCGCGAACGCCATCTCGAACGAGGGCGTCCGCCAGCACTCGGGGCTCGAGCTGATCGCGTCGGAGAACTTCGTCAGCCGCGCGATTCTCGAAGCGACGGGCTCGGTCTTCACGAACAAGTACGCGGAGGGCTATCCGGGCCGGCGCTACTACGGCGGCTGCGAATACGTCGACGTGGTCGAGTCGCTGGCCATCGCCCGCGCGAAGGCGCTCTTCGGCGCCGAGCACGCCAACGTGCAGCCGCATTCGGGCGCGCAGGCGAACATGGCCGTGTTCCTCGCGGTGCTGAAGCCCGGCGACACGATTCTTGGCATGAACCTGGCGCACGGCGGCCACCTCACGCATGGCCACCCCCTCAACTTCTCGGGCAAGTACTTCAACGTCGTGCCCTACGGGGTCCGAAAGGAAGACGAGCGGCTCGACTACGACGAGCTCGCGCGGCTGGCCCGCGAGCACCGGCCGAAGCTGATCATCGTCGGCGCGAGCGCCTATCCGCGGGTGTTCGATTTCGCTCGTATTCGCGCCGTGGCCGACGAAATCGGCTCGCTGATGATGACCGACATGGCCCACATCGCCGGCCTCGTCGCCGCCGGCGTGCACCCGTCGCCCGTGCCGCACTCGGATTTCGTCACGACGACGACGCACAAGACGCTGCGAGGACCGCGGGCGGGGATGGTGCTGTGCCGGCAGGCGTACGCAAAGGACGTCGATCGCGCGGTGTTCCCAGGCGTCCAGGGCGGGCCGCTCGTGCACGTCATCGCGGCCAAAGCCGTCTGCCTGAAAGAGGCCGCCGCGCCCGGCTTCGCGTCGTATCAGCGGCAGATCGCCGCCAACGCGAAGCGTCTCGCCGAGGTCATCTCCAGCGGGGGCTACCGCCTGGTCAGTGGCGGCACCGACAACCACCTGATGCTCGTGGACGTGTTCTCGAAGGGACTCACCGGCAAGGTCGCCGAAGCCGCGCTCGGCAAGGCCGGCATCACCGTCAACAAGAACGCGATCCCGTTCGATCAGAACCCGCCGATGGTCGCCAGCGGCATCCGCATCGGCACGCCGGCCGTCACCACCCGCGGCATGGGGGAGCGCGAGATGGATCGCGTGGGCGAGTTGATCCTCCGCGCGCTTGCCGCAACGGACAACGACACCGAGCTCGCTCGCGTGAAGAGCGATGTCGAATCCCTCTGCCAGCAGTTCCCGTTGTATTGAGCTGGCGGGCCAGGCCCCGCCCTACTGTCTCAGGCTGAAGGCCCGCCTAGCGCCCAGCAGACCTGCAGGTCTGCGCTACAGTACGTGACGTGGAGTTCGATCCCGACGGGCCCGTCGTCGATCTGACCGAGGACGTCGCAGCGGTCTTCGCGTCCGACGGTCCTCTTGCGTCGGCTATTCCGGACTTCGAGCCGCGTGAAGCACAGCGCCAGATGGCAGCCGCCGTCAGCGAGGCGCTCGGCGACGGCGGCGTTCTGCTGGCCGAAGCGGGTACAGGCACCGGCAAGACGCTCGCGTACCTGGTGCCGGCGATTCTCAGCCGGCGCCGCGTGCTCGTGTCCACGGGCACGAAGAACCTCCAGGAGCAGATCGTCCAGAAGGACCTGCCGGTCCTGGCGGACGCGATCGACCGCCCGTTCACCGCCACCGTGATGAAAGGCCGCGCGAACTACCTGTGCCTCCATCGGTTTCAGGCGCTGAAGGCCGGTGGATTGCCGCGCCAGCAACGCCTCGGCGGGTTCGGCGGACGCGGCAACGAGGTGGACGAGCGGATCCTGCTGCCGATCATCGACGGCTGGGCACGTGCGACCGACACCGGCGATCGCGCGGAATTGAAGGACCTGCCCGAAGACCTGCCCCTCTGGAGCGAGATCGCCGCGTCCGCGGAGAACTGCCTCGGACGCGAATGCCCGCAGTTCGCCGACTGCTTCGTCACGCGCATGCGCCAGCGCGCCGCCGAGTCCGATCTCGTCATCGTCAACCACCACCTGCTGTTCGCGGATGCGGCCGTGCGGCAGGGCGCGTATGGCGAGGTCATCCCCGACTGCGACGCCGCGGTCCTGGACGAAGCGCACCAGCTCGAGGACGTCGCGACGCAATACTTCGGCGTGACCGTCAGCAACTATCGCGCCGAAGACCTGGCGCGCGACGCCGAGCGCATGCTGGCACGCTGGCCGGATTCCGATCGGCGCGAGCCGGCGCTCCGGATCGTCGAGCGCATCCGCGACCGCGCCGAGCGCCTCTTCGCGCGCCTCGAACCACCGCGCCGCGGCGCCGCCGACGAACGCACGCGCGTCACGGCCGACGCGCTCACCGACGCGCAGGAGCCGGGCCGCGCGCTCATCGGGTCGCTCGAGGGCCTCGAAGCGGCAATCCAGCTGTTGAAGGACCTGCCGCCGGAAACGACGCCTCCGCCGGGCGCGCTCGATGACCTGCTGGCGGTCGCCGGTCGATCCGGGTCCCTGCGCGTCGACCTGACGCTGCTGCTCAACGCGAGCGATCCCGACTACGTGTTCTTCCTCGAGACGCGCGGCCGCGGCCTCTTCTTTCGCGCCGCGCCGATCGACGTGTCGGGCATCGTCCGCGAGCACCTGCTCGATCGCTTCAAGACGACGGTGCTGACGTCGGCCACGCTGGCCGTCGACGGCTCGTTCGACTATCTGCGGAGCCGCCTCGGGATCCGGCGGGCCGTCGAGGTGCGAATGCCGTCGGAGTTCGACTACACGACGCAGGCCGTGCTCTACCTCCCCAAGCGCATGCCGTCGCCGAAAGACCAGGGCTACGCCGACGCCGTCGGGCGCGAGTGCGTCGAGCTGCTTTCGCGGAGCGAAGGCCGCGCGTTCGTGCTGTTCACGAGCTACGCGATGTTGCGCGCCGTCGAACCCGTCCTCGCGATGAAGCTCGACTACCCGCTGCTGGTGCAGGGCCGCGCTCCGCGCTCGGCGCTGCTGGCCGAGTTCCGCATGACGCCGCACGCGGTACTGCTCGCGACCTCGAGCTTCTGGCAGGGCGTGGACGTGGTCGGCGACGCGCTGAGCTGCGTGATCATCGACAAGCTGCCGTTCGCCTCTCCCGGTGATCCGGTGACGGCGGCGCGGATGGAGGCGCTCAACATGCAGGGCGGCGACTCGTTCGGCGAGTACCAGGTGCCGCTGGCGATCCTGACGCTGCTGCAGGGCCTTGGCCGGCTCATCCGTCACCGGAACGATCGGGGCGTGCTGGCGATCCTGGATCCGCGCCTTCGGACGATGGGCTACGGACGGCGGTTCCTGGCGTCGATGCCGCCGGCGCCGGTCACGCATGACCTGGACGCGGTCAGCCGTTTCTTCGCACACTGACGTCGTAAGTAGATGATGACCGTACTGCTGCCTCGGCTGGCGCTGGCAGCCCTGGCGATCGCTTCGATCGGCCTCTGGTCGGCCGACGAGGCGATGCGCCTCGGCGTCTCCGGCACGCATTTCACCGTGGATGGGAAGCCGCGCTTCCTGATCCTCGTCAGCGACTTCGACGCGCTCGACACGCCTCAGGTCGATCGTGACTTCGCGTACCTGGCCTCGCGCGTTGACGGCGTGCGGATCTTCGCGACCTGGTGGGACTTCGGTCCGGGGCGCTGCCCGCTGCGATTCTCGCCGGGCACCGTGATCGGCGTCGACGCCAGCGGCAAGGGCGTCGTGCATCCGGATCGACTTGCGCGCCTGCAGTCCGTCCTGGATTCGGCGCGGGCGCATCGGCTGGTTGTGGACCTGTCGTTCGCCGCAGACACCGTCCAGGGCATGTCCTCGCTGACGGCCGGCCCGGATGGCGGCGTGTGCAAGCCTTCGGGCAGCGCCGCACGCGTGAACTGGCCCGAGTACGGCAGCGCGATCGCCGCGGTAGCTCGCGCACTCAAGTCGCCGCGCTACAGCCACGCGTTCTTCGATCTGCAAAACGAGTGGGGTCATCCGGTGAACGGCGCCAGGGAAGCGGATCTCGCCGGCGTCGTCCGCGCCGTGCGCGCCGCGGATCCGAGCCGGATTCTGACGATCTCGAGCTTCGAGCCTGATGCGGAAAAGCACGCCGGGTCGGTCGAGCGCCTGGGCCTCTCGGCGCTGAATTTTCACGACTTCCCACGCGGCCGCGGCTGGGGATCGCGCACGGCGACACAGGTCGCGGGTTTCCGCCACGCGTTGGGGGCGCGCGGCGTCACGGTGCCGATCTACGACGGCGAGCCGGACCCCGGCGGGTATGGGAAGGGCCTGGAGGAGTTCGAGACGTCGCTGACGGGCGCCCGGCGGAGCGGCGCGGCCGCCTGGACATTTCACACCCGCGCCGGGCACCAGCTCGAGAAACGCGGGCTCGTGGATACCCTGGACCCCGACGCACGCCGGTTTCTGGACGAGGCGCGCCGCGTCGCATCGCGGGCGGCCCCTCCGGCCCACTTGGGGGTAAACTAGGCCCCGCGTTTTCGGCATCATTTCGCGTCATCACGACGCGCGGGAGGGGCAGTCCCATGGTTCGGACGAAACTCGGGCGATACGCGGCGGGCCTCATGGCACTGGCCGTGACGCTGGCGTTTGCGGCGACCGCGGCCGCGCAGGTCGGCACCGTCAAGGGCAAGGTCATGGACGCCCAGGGCAACCCCGTCGAGGGAGCGACGGTCTCGATCGTCCAGAAAGGCTCCAAGTCCGGGCGGACCTTGAAGACGAACAAGAAGGGCGAGTTCGTCCAGGTCGGCATTTTTCCCGCCAACTACGTCATCACCGCCGAGAAGGACAACGAGAAGGCGAACATCGAGATGACGGTGAGCATCGGCGAGAACCCCGACGTGAACCTCAAGCTCTCGCATACGGGTCCCTCGCCTGAAGCCAAGGCCAAGCAGGACTTGCTGCAGAAGACGTTCGACGAAGGCGTCGCTGCCAGCAAGGCCGGCAACAACGACGAGGCGATCGCGAAGTTCACCGAGGCGGCCGGCATGGTGCCGAACTGCGCCGACTGCTACTACAACATCGGCGTCGCCAACGCGCAGAAGCAGAATCTGCCGGGGGCCGAGGAGGCCTACAAGAAGGCCATCGAGCTCAAGCCCGATCACTGCGACGCGCTGGCGAACCTCGCCAACGTCTACAACGCCGAGAAGAAGCTGGATCTCGCGCTCGAGACGACGAGCAAGGCCGGACAGTGCGGAGGCGGCGCCGCGGCCGGAGCTACCGGCGGCGGTGGCGGTAACCCGACCTCGCTTTACAACGAAGGCGTCATCCTCTGGAACCAGGGCAAGTACCCCGAGGCGAAGGCCAAGTTCGAGGCGTCCGCGAAAATGGACCCGGGCAACGCCGAGACGCAGTACCGGCTGGGCATGGCCAATGTCAACATCGGCGACATGGCCGGCGCGACGGCGGCGTTCGAAGCGTGCCTGAAGGCGGCGCCCAACGGGCCGCATGCCGCCGAAGTGAAGGGCTTCCTCGCCGCGATGAAGAAGTAGGTCATGGACCGTAGGGCGGGGCTTCAGCCCCGCCAGCCATCGTGAGTATCTTCACCAATCTCGCCGCGGTGCGGGCGCGCCTGGAACAGGCCGCCCGCGCTGCCGGCCGGGACCCCGCCTCCGTTCGTCTCGTCGCCATCAGCAAGACGTTTCCCGCCGAGGCCGTTCTGCAGGCCGCGGGGGCCGGACAGGTGGATTTCGGTGAAAACCGCGTCCAGGAAGGCCTACAGAAGATCCGTGCAACGGCCGATCATCAGATCAGGTGGCACCCTGTCTCTTATACACATCT
>JBKPSY010000116.1:0-10621 GCA_046735235.1 Acidobacteriota bacterium
ATCAGGTCGGTCGGGTCGATCAGGTCGGTCGGGTCGATCAGGTCGGTCGGGTCGATCAGGTCGGTCGGGTCGATCAGGTCGGTCGGGTCTGACGGGTCAGTCAGGTCTGACGGATCAGTGATGTGCGTTCAGGACGCGGCGCACGGCCGCGACCATGTCGTCCGGCAGGCACGGCTTGATCAGGAACGCGTCGCATCCGGCGTCGCGGGCGGCCGCGGGAGCGTCCGTGCGGGCGTTGCCGGTCAGCGCGACGACGGGAATCGCGCGGGTGCGTGCGTTCTGCTTGAGGGTGCGCGTCGCCGTCCAGCCGTCCATGCCGGGCAGCGACAGGTCCATCACGATCGCGTCGGGCAGGAGCTCGATGGCTTTGGCGACCGCCTCATCTCCGGTTTCGGCCTCGACGACGCCGAAGCCGCAGGCGTTGAGGCAGGTGGCGTACATCTCGCGCGCGTCCTCGTAATCGTCGACGACCAGGATCAGGGGCAGACGCGATCGTTCTGCTACCATTGAAAGTCCGGCTGCCCGCGCGGGCGCTTCAGAGACATGGCCCAACTCAACTCGTTCGACATCACCTCGTCGGTCGACCTGCAAGAGGTCGACAACGCACTCAATCAGGCGCGGAAGGAAATCGGCCAGCGCTACGACTTCAAGGGCGCGCGCGCCGACATCGACTTCGACCGCGGTGAGCATACCATCACGATCGCGGCCGACGACAACTTCAAGATGAACGCGATCTGGGATGTCGTCCAGACGCGTCTCGTGCGCCGCAATGTGCCGGTGAAGAACTTCAAGGCCGGCGACATCGAGCCGGCCGGCGCGGGCAGCGTGCGGATGGTGGTGTCGCTGCAGCAGGGGATCCCGAGCGACGCCTCGCGCGAGATCGTGAAGTTCCTGAAGGATCAGAAGCTGAAAAAGGTCACCGTCGCGATCCAGGCGGATCAGGTGCGCGTGTCGTCGGCGTCCAAGGATGAGCTTCAGGACGCCATGCGTCTGTTGCGGGGCCACGACTTCGGCGTCGAGCTGCAGTTTGGAAACTATCGGTAGGTCGGTGGGTCGGTAGGTCGGTGGGTCGGTAGGTGGGCGCATCGGTGGGCCGAGCATCGCGGCGCGCTCGATCGCGCTGTTCAACTCGCGCACATTCCCCGGCCACGCCCACTCGCGCAGCCGCGCAGTTCACCGTCACGAAGGGGCGGCCATTCCGCGGGCTCAGGCGATAGAGCGCCCACGCCACGAGCTCCTTGCCCGTGCCGGTTTCTCCCGTCACCAGCGCGGTCGAGAAATGCGGCGCCACACGCTACAGCCTTCCGCCGAACCAGGACGGGATGGGCAGGCTGCGCATCGTCTGGAGCCCGGGCGGGGCCGCAATCACCTTCGGGATCGAGTTGACGGTGATCGATGCCGTGGCGACATCGCCGTGCACGCCGCCGGCGATCTTCATCGCGAGATTCGGCGTGCCCTTCACGTCCACGGAGTCGTACGACTCGGGCGCGCCCAGATACGCCTCCATGTGCAGCTTGATCAGCGGCTTCCCGCCGACGTAACCGGTGCCGTCCTGGATGAGACCGCAGACGAAGCCCTTCGGCACCGTCAGGAACGGGCTCGCGATCTCGGCCTCGGCGATCTTCGGCGCGATCAGGTCGGTGACCTTGTCGAGCTTCCAGCCCATGGCGTCGGCGATCATCGCAATCGATTCGGTGAGCCCCACATGCCGTACGCTGCCGTCGTCCACCTTGGCCCGGAACTGGGCGGCCGTCAGGCCGCAGCCGATCTTCTGCTGGAACGGCAGGCGCCGGGACCTCGCGTCCTGAATCCGGTTGACCGTGATGGCCTGGACGTCTTCGCAGACGCCGGTCAGCGTCACCGGCAGCGCGTCCATCGTGAAGCCGGGGTTCACGCCTGTGCCCAGCACCGCGACCTTCGCCTTCTTCGCCGCCGCGTCGATGATCTTCGCCAGGCGCTTCTGCGAGTACGCCGGGTATGCCAGCTCCTCGGTCGTCGAGACGATCGGCACACGCAGCTTGAGCACACCCTCGATCTGCGGCCAGACCTTCTTCAGCGACGAGCTCGTGCACAGAACCACGACGTCGGGTTTCGTCGCCTTGATCACGACGCGCGCATCGGGGGCGACCTTCACGCGCAGCGTGTGATCGAGGCCCACGACCTGGCCGAGATCGCGCCCCACCTTCGCGGGATCGATGTCGACCCCGCCTACCACCTTGAACCCGGGACGCGTCGCCAGCTGACGGACGACCGCGGCGCCAATCGGACCCAACCCGAACGAGACCACGCGAATAGGCATAAGCGAACGATTATAGAGGTCGTGAGCTTTTGCATCTACGGAGTCGCGGTGTAGCATTCCGCCGTGCGCTACCTCGGCCTTGCCTTCGTCGCCGCCGCCCTGGCCGTCGCGGCGCCGATTGGGGGGGCGGCCCAACAGCGCACGGCGCAGATCGCGCCGAACGTCACGCGGCAGATGTCGACGTATCCGGCGTCCTTTCCTGAACATTCGCCGCGCAACGCGAACTACTCGATCGACGTCGAGCTCGACCCGTCCACGAAGACGATGACCGGCCGGGAGGTCGTCACGTGGCGCAACATCACGTCCAAGCCGGCCTCCGAGCTCCAGTTCCACACGTATTGGAACGCGTGGCGCAACACGCGGTCGACGTTCATGCGCGAGTGGCTGCGCGTCAACGGCGGCACGCCCGATGCCGCCGAGGTCCTGAGCCGGCCGCCGTCGGACTGGAGCTCGCTGGACGTCACCGCCATTCGCCTGCTCTCGGGCGGCGCCACGGCGATGACCGACCTCATGCCGGCCACGCGCTACATCGCGCCCGACGACGGCAACGTGGAAGACCGGACGGTCCTTGCGGTGAACCTGCCTCAGGCGGTCGCGCCTGGCGCCACGGTCGCAGTGGAAGTCGCCTGGACGGCACACGTGCCGCGCACGTTCCGCCGCACCGGCGTCGTCGGCAACTACTACTTCCTCTCGCAGTGGTTCCCGAAGCTCGGCGTCCTCGAGGAGGCCGGCTGGAACACCCATCAGTTCCACATGACGACCGAGTTCTTCTCGGACTACGGCGTCTATGACGTGCGGCTGACGGTCCCCAAAGGCTGGGTCGTCGGCGCCACCGGCGTCGAGCGATCGACCACGGACACGCCGGCCGGAAAGACCGTGCACCAGTTCGTCCAGGAGGACGTGCACGACTTCGCCTGGACGACCGGGCCCGATCTGCTCGTCAAGACGGCGCGGTTCGAACATCCGCGGCTGCCCGCCGTGGATCTCCGGCTGATCCTCCAGCCCGAACATGCGGACCAGGCCGAGCGCTATTTCCTCGCCACGAAGGCGACGCTGCGCAGCTACGGCGAGTGGTTCGGCCCGTACCCCTACGGCCACCTGACCATCGTCGATCCGGCCTGGCAGAGCGGGGCCGGAGGCATGGAATATCCGACGCTGTTCACGGGCGGCAGCCGCTGGCTCGCACCGGCGAGCACGACGATGCCGGAAGGCGTGACGGTCCACGAGTGCGGCCATCAGTTCTGGTACGGCCTCGTCGGGAACAACGAGTTCGAGCACGCATGGATGGACGAAGGCCTCAACACCTATGCGACCGGCCGCGCCATCGAGGAGTCGTTCAGTCCGAACTTCGACTCGACGAGGTTCTTCGGCGGGTTCATCCCCTGGGTGTTTCACGACGTGCCGTCCGTGCGCGAGATCGACAGCGACCGCTTGGCCGGCTATCGGATGGCGGCGACGAGCGACGTACCGTCCACTCCCTCGTGGCGATACAACCCGGCCACGGGACGCGCGTTGACCTACAACAAGACCGCCCTCTGGCTGCACACGCTCGAACGGTACCTCGGCTGGCGCCGCCTGCAACGCGGCATGTCGATCTTCTTCGCGCGCTCGGTCTTCAAGCACCCGCAGCCAGAGGATTTCTTTGCGGCGATCAACGAAGCTGCCGGTCGCGACATGACCTGGTACTTCGACCAGGCCTATCGCTCGTCGAACGCGTTCGACTACGCGGTCGGCGGCCTGACCTCGCGAATGGACGGCCAGACCGCGCACACCGAGGTGACCGTGCAGCGACGTGGCGAGGCGGTTTTCCCCGTCGACGTCGAGGTGACGTTTGCCGACGGCTCGAGGGCGCGCGAGCACTGGGACGGACGCGATCGGTGGAAGCTCTTTGTGTGGGATCGGCCGGCGGCCGCGGTGAGCGCGGAAGTCGATCCCGACCATGTGCTGCTGCTCGACATCAACCGGACGAACAACAGCCGGACACTCGCGCCGCAGGCCGCGAAAGCCGCCCGCCAGTGGGCAGGCCGATGGCTCGTCTGGTTCCAGGACCTCGTGATGACGTATGCGTTCTACGTCTGACGCGACCGGCGCCTTCGTCGCGGGCTGGCGTCGCGTCCTCTCGGCGCCCCGGCTCGTCGCCGGCGTCTGGCTCGCCACGGTGCTGGCCGCGCTGCCGGCGGCGCTCGCCGTGAAATCCGCGATCGCCACCGATCTCGGCGCGAGCCTTGTCGCGTCGCGGGTGGCCGCGGGGGTCGACACGGGATGGTGGCAGGAGTTCCAGGCACGGGCCCAGGCGGAATCCGCCACGCTGTCGTCCACGGTGATCGGCGCCGCGGCGCCGGTCGCGAACTGGTCGGAGTTCGTGGACGCGCCCGGGGTGCCGCCGGCCCTGTGCGTCGCCGTCGCCTTCGGGCTCGGCGTCTGGGTCTTCCTGAGCGGCGGCCTGATCGATCGGCTCGCCCGCGGACGTCCCATCGGAACCCGCGCCTTCTTCGGCGCGTGCGGCGTCTTCTTCTTCCGCTTCCTCCGTCTCACGGTCGTCGTCGGCGCTGTCTACTGGCTGATCGCGTCGCCGTTCCACCGGCTGCTGTTCGACGGCGTCTATCGCTGGCTGATTCGGGACCTGTCGACCGAGCGGGCCGCGTTTCTCTGGCGAGTGATCTGCTACGCGATCTGGCTCGCTCCGCTCGTGATGGTGAACGTCATCGCCGATTACGCGAAGGCGCGTGCGGTGGTCGAGGACCGTCGCAGCATGCTCGGCGCGCTCGCTGCCGGGGCCCGCTTCGTGTACCGCCATCGGATCGCCGTCTCGACGCTGTACCTCGCCAATGCGCTCGTCCTTGCGGTCGCGTTCGCGGTGTACCTGCTCGCGGCGCCAGGCTCGCACGGCGGCGACTGGCGGTTGCTGGCGGTGCTGGCGATCGGCCAGGCCTGGATCCTGATGCGCATCGTCACGCGCCTCGCGTTCCTCTCGACGTCGGCCGCGCTGGTGCAGCGATCGCTTGCGCACGCGGAATACGCCGCGGCGCCCCCGCCCGTCTGGCCCGACTCGCCGGCGGCCGAGGCCATCGAGAACGCCGCGCGGTTCGGCGTTCGTCCCCGCCTGTAGCGCAGGCCTTCAGGCGCGAGATGTAGCGCAGGCCTTCAGGCCTGCCCCGCCCGTGCTCCTCCGAAAGGACTCGTCGGCGCTAGTACCAAAGGACCCGTCGGCGCTCGCTCCAAAGGACCGTGAGGTCAAACCGACATCCGCTGCTAAAATCGCTGGATGGTCGGCAGCACGATCCAGCACTACCGGATCCGGGACCGCCTCGGGGCAGGCGGCATGGGCGAGGTCTACCTCGCCGAAGACACCCGGCTCGGTCGTGAGGTAGCGCTCAAGTTCCTGCCGGCCGAGGCGCAGAACGATCAGGAGCGCCGTGCGCGATTTCTGACCGAGGCGCGCGCCGCGTCCGCGCTGCGCTCGTCGAACATCGCCGCCATCTACGACATCGGCCAGCACGAGGGCGCCGACTACATCGTGATGGAGTACGTCGAGGGCGAGCTGCTGTCGCACCGGATCCATCGCGGACCGATCCCCGTGCGCGAGGCGGTCGACATCGCGGTGCAGATCGACGACGCGCTGGTCGAGGCGCACGCGCGCGGCATCGTCCACCGCGACATCAAGAGCGCGAACATCATCGTGACGGCCCGCGGCCAGGTGAAGGTGCTGGACTTCGGGCTCGCGAAGTTCCTCGAGCCGCCGGCGGGACAGGCCTCGCTCGATGTCGCGCTCACGGTTGGCGAAGACACGCTGGCCGGCGCGGTGCTGGGAACGGTCTCGTACATGGCGCCCGAGCAGGCGCTGGGACGCAACGTCGATCAGCGCTCCGACCTGTTCTCCGCCGGCGTCGTGATCTACGAGATGCTGACGGGCCGGCTGCCGTTCGAGGGCCGAACCTTCGGCGAGGTCGTGGACGCGATTCTCCATCACATCCCGACGTCCGTCGTGCGGCTGAATCCCTCCGTGCCGGCGAGCCTGGAGTCGTTCATCCGCAAGGCGCTCGAGAAGAACGCGGACCTGCGCTACCAGACGGCGCGGGACATGTTCAACGATCTGCAGCGCGTGAAGACCGAGCTCGACGAGATCGAGCGTCACGGCGGCCAGCTGCGCAGCTCGGCCAACCACGGGCAGGCGGCGGTTCAGGCCCCCGACAACTCGATTGCCGTCGTCACGTTCACCAACATCACGCGCGAGCCGGCCGACGAGTGGATCGGGTCGGGTATTGCCGAGACGGTGAGCGCGGACTTGAAGAACGTCCAGGGACTCACCGTCATCGGCCGCGAGCGCGTGTTCGACGCCCTCCGAAACCTCGAGGCGCCGTCGTCCACCGGTCAGGACGACCGGCTGGCGATCGAGCTCGGCCGCGGTCTTGGCGCGCGCTGGATCATCTCCGGCGCATACCAGCGCATCGGGGAGTCGATACGCATCACTGCAAGGTTCGTCGAGATGGCCACCGGGGCCGTGCTGCGCAACGTCAAGATCGACGGCCGTCTCAGCGACATCTTCGGCCTGCAGGATCGCATCGTCTTCGAGCTGACGCAGGACCTGAAGCTGACGCTCGAGCCGTCGGCGATCAATCAGATTCAACAGCCCGAAACGCGCTCGGTCGAGGCCTACGAGCTGTACTCACGCGGCATGCTGACGCTGCGCCTGGCCTCGCGCGACGCGCCCGACCGCGCGATTCACTTCTTCGAGAAGGCGCTCGCGACCGACCGTGAGTACGCGGAGGCATGGGCCGGACTCGGGGCCGCCTATCAGATCAAGGGCGTGTTCCTCGGGCTGCCGGAGCTGTTGGAGAAAGCGCTCGTGTCGGCCGACGAGGCGCTGGCCCGCGATCCGAAGCTCGCCGAAGGGCACGTCGTCCGCGGCAGCGCCCAGTTCGCGCTCGGCCGCCTGGACGAAGCGCTGCGCTCGTACGCCGCAGCGATCGCGCTCGACCCGAAGAGCGCCCGCGCGCACGCGCAGCTCGCACGCGTGCACTGGGTCGGCCGAGGCGACCTGCGGGCCGGCATCGCAGAACTGGAGCGGGCCGTCGAGATCAACCCGCAGTTCGGCTACGCGCATCACCAGCTGTCGTATCTCTACACAGAGCTCGGCGATTACGCAGCCGCCGAGCGCGAGGCGCGCAAGGCCGTGGACCTGCAGGAGCAGTACATCTCAGGGGAAGAGGGCTTCCTCGTCGTCGGCGCCCACACGCGCCTCGGATACGTCTTCTATCGGCAGGGCAGGTACGAGGACGCGCTGGCCGAATACCAGACGGAGCTGCTCTTCCTCTCGTCGAGCGACCACGTGCTGAAGGACCGCAGCCTCATCGAGCTGCACCAGAAGCTCGGCGCCGCGCTGGTCCGCCTGGGCCGCGACGTCGAGGCGGGGCGACACCTGCGGCTGGCTATCCGGAAGTACGAGGACCGCGCGGCAGTGGGCGAGGTGGAAGCTGCGACGCAGTACTACGTGGCCGCGGCCTACGCGCTGCTGGACGACGCGGAAAATGCCCTGCGAACCCTGGAGTCGTCCGTGCGGCGGCAGCGGTGGAACCAGGAGCGCGCGTTGCGGGATCCGGATTTCGCCGCGCTGCGGCCCGCCGTCGAGGCCATCGACAGCCGCGAGCGGTCCCAGGTCGTTCAGTCGCCGGACGCGGCCAGCTTCAGGTAAGCCGAGCGCGGCACTGTCACCGCGTCCAGGGCCGGGTTCCACAGCAGCAGCGTCGCCACGTGTCTCCGCCTGGGTGCCGGCCCGGGAATCTCGTCCACTCCCAGCAGCACGCCCGCGACATCGCCGCTTCGGTCGTCGAGCGCCACGCGGAGCGCGCGCGGAAACGGCACCCCGGTGGAGAGCATCGGCGCCAGATGCCCCACGAGCGCTGACGGCAACGCGAGCGGCATCTCGCCAGGGGTGCCTGCGTGAAGGAGCGTCCATGCACTCGCGCTGGCCGCCACGGCGACGCCGCCATCGCCCAGCATGACGACGGCGCAACCGTGAGGCCGCCCGCCGGAAATCTCCTGACTCACTTGCCTGGCCTCCACGGCGCGCCGCAACTGCTGGCAGAGAAACGCGGCCATCTCGCCGTCGGTCGTCCGTCGGCGGAACTGCCACCGTTCGCAGGCCGCGCGGCAACGGGCAAACACGTCGTCGTCCCCCAGCGCGGCGAACAGGCGGCCGAGGAGCGAGAGACACTCGGATTCGATGCGAGCCTGGCGATTCATGGCGGCGCGTACTTGGACAAACGCCGCCGGAGGCCCGAGCGAACTGGTCGAGCCAGATCCGAGGGTGCGAAAGTGCGGAGGTGCGGAAGTGCGGAGGTGCCGAGGCGCGGCAGTGCCAGGGACGAGCCGGCGGTTTCTAAAGACTCGAGCGCGCGGCCAAGTGCAGGTCGGCCTCCAACTCCCCTTTCAGGAGGGCCTGCACGTCATCGGCGTCGAGCGACTCGACCTGGAGCAGCTCTTCCGCGAGGCGGATGAGCGCGTCGCGGTTCGCGGAGATCAGGTGCGTCGCCGTTTCGTAGCCGCCCATCACGAGGCGATGGATCTCGTCGTCCACCCGGCGAGCGGTGGCTTCGCTCATTCCGGCAGCGCGATCCTCCTGCCAGGGCGCGCCAGGCGCCCGGAAGGCAATCGGGCCGAGCGGCGACATGCCGAACTCGCAGACCATCCGCCGCGCGATCTCGGTCACGCGCTCGATGTCGTTGCCGGCGCCGCTGGTGATGCGCCCGATGAAGATCTCCTCCGCGACGCGGCCGCCCATCAGGATCGCGAGCTGCGCGTCGAGGTAGTCCTTCGAGTACGTGTGACGGTCCGCTTCGGGCAGCTGCATCGTCACGCCCAGCGCCCGGCCGCGCGGGATGATGGTGACCTTGTGCACGGGGTCGGTGCCGGGAAGCAGCGCGGCGACGAGCGCATGCCCGGCTTCGTGATACGCGGTCGTGCGACGCTCATCGGCGCTCATCACGAGCGAACGCCGCTCGGCGCCCATCAGGACCTTGTCGCGGGCGACATCGAAGTCGGCGAGGCCGATGGCGGTGCGGCCCGAGCGCGCCGCGAGCAGCGCCGCTTCGTTCACGAGGTTTGCGAGGTCCGCGCCGGAGAATCCGGGGGTCCCGCGGGCAATCGATCCCAGGTCCACGTTCGGCTCCATCGTGACCTTCGCGACGTGCACCTTGAGGATCGCTTCGCGTCCCCGCAGGTCGGGATTGTTGACGGTCACCTGCCGATCGAATCGTCCGGGCCGGAGCAGCGCCTTGTCGAGGATGTCAGCACGATTCGTGGCCGCGACGACGACGATGCCCTGGTTGGCCGCAAAGCCGTCCATCTCTACGAGCAGCTGGTTGAGCGTCTGCTCGCGCTCTTCGTGGCTGAGCGACTGTCCGCCTCGGCTCCTGCCGACGGCGTCGAGCTCGTCGATGAAGATGATGCACGCGCCGTGCTTCCGGGCGTCCTTGAACATCCGCCGGATGCGCGCGGCGCCGACGCCGGCATACATCTCGACGAAGTCCGAACCGCTGGCGTAGATGAACGGCACGCCGGCTTCACCGGCAATCGAGCGCGCCAGCAGCGTCTTGCCGGTCCCCGGAGGCCCGACGAGCAGCACGCCCTTCGGGATCCGGCCGCCGATGGCCGCGTACCGCGACGGCTCGCGCAGGAAGTCGACGATCTCGCGGACCTCGGCCTTCGCCTCGTCCACGCCGGCCACGTCCGAGAACGTGATCACGTTGCGCGACGCATCCGCCATCCGGCTCTCGCCTTCCATCGACGGCAGACGTCCGCCGCCGAGGCGATAGATCGCAAAGGCCATCACCGCCAGCAGGCCGATCGTCAGGACGATGGCGCCGACGTTGACCGCCGATCCGGAACTGGAGCGGACGGTGACCTGCACGCCGCGCTTGACGAGCTCGGGCACGAGCGTCGGGTTCGTGGTGACGTAGCCGAGAGGCGCGGTGGATTGAATGCGCTCCCCGCTCTTCAGCGTCGCGGTGAGTGCTTCCCCGTCCACCTCGAGGGACCGGACGTCGTCGGCGCCCGCCAGACGAAGGACGTCGCTGAAGGCAACCTCGCGCGTGGGGGGGCGCTCGGCGCGGAGGCCGAAGAAGAGGATCAGGGAAAGGATAGCCAACCCGCCCGTCAGGACGAGTGCGGCACGGCGGCGCGAAGAAGGAATCGGCAACTGAGACTCCGGCGACGGACAGGATTGCGATCTGTTCAGCTTATCGGCACAGCTTGGGCGGCGGACCAGTCCGTGAAAGGCAAGCTGCCGCCCGGGTCCGAGCGGCCCGACGTGCGGTTCAAATC
>JBKPSY010000117.1:0-19336 GCA_046735235.1 Acidobacteriota bacterium
CAGGACAAGTCGCTCGACGACCTGGACGCGGAGTGGCGTGCAGTGAAAGCCGGCGAGACGCGATGACGCGTCGCGCCTTCCTCACGGCCGAATGGCGATGGCTCGTGATGCTCAACTACGAGATCGATGCCCGGCACCTGGCGCCGTTCCTTCCGCGCGGGACCACGCTGGATCTCTGGCAGGAGCGCGCCATGGTCTCGGTGGTCGGGTTTCAGTTCCTCAACAGCGCCATCGCCGGCCTGCCGCTGCCGTTCCACCAGCGGTTCGAAGAGGTGAACCTGCGCTTCTACGTCCGTCGCGAGGCCGTCGGCGAGGTGAGGCGGGGCGTGACCTTCGTCCGCGAGCTGGTGCCTCACACGGTCGTCGCCCTGGCCGCGCGCGTCGCGTACAACGAGCCATACACCGCCGTGCCCATGCGCAGCGTCGTCCCACCGGCAGTCGCCTCCGAAGGACGCGTCGAATACGCCTGGAAGGTCCGCGCGTCGTGGCAGCACATCGCCGCCGAATTCAACGGCGAAGCGGACGTGCCGGCGGCTGACAGCGAGGGATCGTTCATCGCGGAGCACTACTGGGGCTATGGCAAGGCGCGCGATGGCTCGACGCTGGAATACGAAGTCTCTCACCCGCCGTGGCGCATCTGGACCGCCAGCAACCCCGAGTTCACTGGCGACGTCGCCGGGCTCTATGGTCCCGGCTTCGTCGACGCCCTCTCGGCGCCCCCCGCCTCGTCGTTCGTCGCCGAGGGGTCGCCGGTCACCGTGTACCGCGCGGAGCGTCTGGAAGACACGCCGTGACCCTGAAGGCGGGCGACACGCTCGACCTCGCCGCGCTCGGGTTCACGCTGTCAATACGGAAGACCGCCGCCGAAACGGGCGGTGAGTCGTTCGAGACCGAGATGGTGCTCGCGCCGAATCGTGGTGGCACACCGATTCACGTGCCGATTCACGTGCACCCGAAGGCGATCGAGACTTTCGAAGCGCTGTCCGGGACGTTCGAGGTCTACATCGACGGCACGTGGAGGCCGGTCAAAACCGGCGAGCGCGTTGGGATTCCCCGAGGCGTACTGCACTCATTCCGCAACCCGGGCTCCGAGCCGGCGCGGGTCTACAACACGCACAAGCCCGCGCTCCGCTATGACGAGTACTTCGAGGGCCTGTGGCGCGTCACGGAAAGCGGCATGGTGAAGGCCGGCGTGAAGAACTGGCAGGCGGTCCTCGCGCTGTCCGCCCTGACGAGCGCCTACCCCGAGGAGATCCGATCGGTAAGTCCGCCGAACCTCGTTGTGCGCGCGCTCGGCGCATTCGGCACCTGGCTCGGCTACGGCCCCTGATCCTGGCGATGGACCGTCAGCGTGCGGCCGTCGGTCTCGAGATCGATCTCGCCGCCGGCGTCGGTGCGAAACACCGGAATGTGACGCTCCGCCAGGCGCGCCATGACGTCCCGCGCGGGATGGCCGAAGCGGTTGTCGCGTCCGCAACTCACGAGCGCGACGGTCGGGCGCAGAGCGTCGAGGAACTCAGCCGACGATGAGGTCGCGCTGCCGTGATGCGCCAGCTTCAACACGCGCAGCCGTGACGCTGGCAGCCTGCCGGCCAACTCCCGCTCGACGTCGCGGCCGATGTCGCCGGGCAGTACGATCGAGACGTCGCCGTATCGCAGCTCCAGCACCACCGAGTCGTCGTTTCTTACCCTCGGCCGCTCCCAGTCCGGCGCCGCGGGACTCCACACGTGTAGGCGCGCCCCTCCGCGTTCCCAGTCGGCGCCATCGGCCAGTGTCTGCCACGACAACCCGCGCTCCCGTGCCCGCGCGCGTAACGCCTCCATCGGCGCGTGCGACGGCACGACGATGCCTTCCCAGACCGAGGACGGACGAAAGACGTCGATGATCGTCGCCGCGCCGCCGATGTGGTCCGGATCGCCGTGCGTCAGCAGCAGCCCGTCGAGACGGCCGACGCGGCGCGCCCAGATTGCGGGCGCCACGACGCGGGCGCCGATGTCGAAGGACGACTGGCCGCCGAGGCCTCCGGCGTCCACGAGCAGCGTGGTGGCGTCCGGCAGACGCACAAGCGTCGCGTCGCCCTGGCCGACGTCGATGCCGGTCACGTGGAGCCGGCCGTCCGCGCTCCAGGGCGTCCGCCACGTCCACGGGTGCGCGATGATCCACACAGCGGTCGCGCCGGCCGCACACGTCCCGACCATCCGCGCGCGCCATCGCCAGGGGCCGGGCAGCCAGTGCCACGAGGCCGCACCGAATGCCATGAGCCCCGCCATCGCGTACCCGCCGACGGCGATCCAGGACGGCGCGGGGCCGCGCGACGCCAGTCCGGGCGCCCAGTCCAGGAGATCGGCGCTGCGCACGAGCACCCACGCCGCGGCGGTGACCACTCGGCCGGCCACGTCCGCCATCGCCGGCCACCAGGCGTGACACGCGACGGCCATCATCCCCGCCTGCTGGACGAACGCCATCGCCGGCACGGCGGCGAGATTGACGATCGGCCCCGCGATCGTCACGCGGCCGAACAACATCGCCGACACGGGCAACAGGACCAATTCGGTGGCCAGCGACGCCGCGACGACCGCGACGGCGGGCCGCACGACCGACGGCCAGCGTCGCACACGCAACGCGACATCGGCCACCGTGACAATCGCGCCGGTTGCGCCGACGGTGAGGACGAAGCCGGCGTCGACTGCCGCGAGCGGCGAAACGACGAGCATCATGCCGGCCGCCGCCGCGAGCACACAGAGCGGGGGCGCTCGCAGGTCGCGCGCCTGCAGGGCGAGATAGATGGTCGCCATCGCAGCCGCGCGCACGACCGACGAACCGCCGCCGACCAGCGCGGCGTAGAGCCACACACCCGCAATCGCGCCGGCGTTGGCCACGACTCTCGGCACGCGCGCCAGCCACGCGGCCAGCAGGAGCGTGGACGCGAAGATCGCGATGTTGCCGCCCGAGATCGCGATGACGTGATACGTGCCCGCGGCCTGCAGCCGGTCGGTCACGTCGTGGTCGAGGCCTGTGCGATCGCCGATGAGAATGGCCGTTGCAATGCCACCGGCCAGCGGGTCGTTCCGGCTCACACGCTCGTCGATCGCACGCCGGACGAAGACACGCAGCGACGCGGCGGCTTCCTCGAGACGCGATCCGCGCGCGACGACCTCTACGAGACCCGCGCTTTTCACGCTGCCCACGAGGATGAGCCCGTGCCGCGCCAGCGCGAGGCGGTCGTCTCCAACCCCGTCATCCAGGTACATCGCCGGCCGCCTGACGGTCGCCTTCAGCACGACACGCCGGCCCGCGCGCCATTCGCGCCACGCCGACAGGGCTTGCCGCCCCGCGACGCCCAGCGACGCGTCCCCGGCGACCTCGGCGCCCAGCCCGGGCGCCTCGAGCACGCCCACCCTCAGCCTCACCTCATCGTCCACGGGCACGGAATCGGCCTGGAGAACGCCGGCGAGTTCCACTGGCGAAGGCAGTCGTGTCGCGGCGGCAAGCTCAGGGTCGCGCGCCCGACTGTCGTCCAGCGAGGCGAGCGCCCAGGCCGCGAGCGTCAGGCCGCCCAGCCCGGTGGACACGACCCGCGCGCCGTCACCACGGATGAAGCTGGCGAGGGTCAGACCGAAAGCCGCCGCGAGAGCGGCGGCAACCGCCGCCGGCGGTGCGGGCAGTGTCAGGCCGAGCGCGACGCCCGCGGAGAGCGCGACGGCGAGCCAGACCGGCAGCAACCGCATGCCGGTTGTCGCAGCAAGCTGCGGGACACCGGCGCGCGGAGTCGATTCGTTCAGGAAATCGAGGGATGGCGGAACGCGCGCCGCGGAGAGTTGGCAAAACTTGCCCGGCGCCGGCGGCGGTGGATGGCAGTTCCTGCCAGCTGCCAGCCGAAGGCTGCCAGCTTAGTCGAGCCGCCTACGCCGTCACTTTGCCGGCGTAGTAGTCCTGCAGGGCGCGCACGTCGAGCCCCTTCGTGCGGAGCGCGCGGATGGCGGCCACCGTTGCCGACGCCCCCGTCAGGGTCGTGATGCACGGCACGCTGTGCATCATCGCCACTCGACGCACGGTGCGGTCGTCGAAGAACGAGTCGCGGCCGAGCGGCGTGTTGACGATGAGCGCGACCTGTCCGTTGACGATCTGATCGGCGATGTTCGGCCGGCCCTCGTTGACCTTGTAGATCACTTCGACGTCGAGGCCGTGCGCGCGCAGGTAGGCCGCCGTGCCGCGCGTCGCCACCAGCGCGAACCCGAGCTCCGCCAGATCCCTCGCCACCGGCAGCACGTTCGGCTTGTCCGCGTTGTTCACGCTGATGAACGCGCGCCCGCCGTCGGGCAGCGGCTGCCCCACCGAGAGCTGCGCCTTCGCGAACGACGCGCCGAAGCTGTCGGCGCCGCCCATGACCTCGCCGGTGGATTTCATCTCGGGCCCGAGGATCGTGTCCACGCCCGGGAACCGCACGAAGGGGAACACCGGGCTCTTCACGAACACGCCGGCGACGTCCAGGTCTTCGAGAAGGCCGAGCTCCGCCAGCGTGCGTCCGGCCATCACGCGCGCGGCGGTCTTCGCCAGCGGCACGCCGGTCGCCTTCGAGAGGTACGGCACCGTGCGCGACGCCCGTGGGTTCACTTCGAGCACGTAGACCTGATCGCCCTTGAGGGCGTACTGGGTGTTCATCAGGCCAATGACGTTGAGCGCGCGCGCGATGCGCCGCGTGTAGTCGCGAATCGTGTCGAGGTGCTTCTCGGCGACCATGAACGGCGGGACGACGCACGAGCTGTCGCCGGAGTGGATGCCAGCCTGCTCGATGTGCTCCATGATGCCGCCGATGACGACGGCGCCAGTGGTGTCGGCGACGCAGTCGACGTCGAACTCGAAGGCATCCTCGAGGAACTTGTCGATCAGCACCGGCCGTTCGTGCGAGACGTCCACGGCGCCGGCCATGTAGCGATCGAGCGTCGCCTGGTCGTAGACGATCGCCATGCCGCGCCCGCCGAGCACATAGGACGGCCGGACCACGACGGGGAATCCGATCTCCGCCGCGACGCCCCTCGCCTCTTCCCGCGACGTCGCCGTGCCGCTGGCGGGCTGCGGGATCCCCAGATCCGACAGCAGCCGCGAGAAGCGCTGGCGATCCTCGGCGAGGTCGATCGAGTCGGGCGACGTGCCCATGATTTTCACGCCGGCGGCCTGCAGCGGCAGCGCGAGCTTCAGCGGCGTCTGCCCGCCAAACTGCACGAGGCACGAGACGTCGCCGCCGCCGCCGAGCTCCTTCTGGATCACCGACATCACGTCTTCGTACGTCAGCGGCTCGAAGTAGAGGCGGTCCGTCGTGTCGTAGTCGGTCGAGACGGTCTCCGGGTTGCAGTTGACCATCACCGTCTCGAAGCCTTCCTCGGCGAGGGCGAAGGCGGCGTGACAGCAGCAGTAGTCGAACTCGATGCCCTGCCCGATGCGGTTCGGGCCGCTGCCCAGGATCACGACCTTCTTCTTCGCGTTCGGCTCCGACTCGCAGAACGGCTCGAACGTGCCGTACATGTACGGCGTGAACGACTCGAACTCCGCCGCGCAGGTGTCGATGCGCTTGTAGGCCGCCGTGATCCCGGAGGCGAGCCGCTTGTCCCGAACCGCCGACTCCGGCGCGCCCATGATGCCGGCCAGCTCCTGGTCGCCGAAGCCCGATCGCTTCAGCGTGAGCAGCTCGTCCGCCGACAGGCCGCCGAGGCCGGTCCGCTCGGCGTGCTGCTTCAGCGCGACGATGTCGGCGAACTGCTGCAGGAACCACGGGTCGATCTTCGTGATGTCGTGGATGGTCTCGGTCGTCCAGCCGCGATCGAGGGCCTCGAAGACCGCCCACATCCGGCGATCCGTCGGCACGACGAGCTTCTTGCGCAGCGCGGCCTCGTCGAATTCCTCGTCTTTCGCGATCGGCATGAAGAGGCGTCCGGTCCGTCCGAGCTCCAGCGACCGGATGCCCTTCAAGAACGCTTCCTTGAACGTCCGCCCGATGGCCATGGCCTCGCCCACCGACTTCATCTGCGTCGTGAGGGTCGGGTCCGCCTCCGGGAACTTCTCGAAGTTCCAGCGCGGGATCTTGACGACGACGTAGTCGATCGTCGGCTCGAAGGAGGCCGGCGTGAGGCGCGTGATGTCGTTGGGGATCTCGTCGAGGTGATAGCCGAGGGCGAGCTTGGCCGCGATCTTCGCGATCGGAAAGCCGGTGGCCTTCGACGCGAGCGCGGACGACCGCGACACGCGCGGGTTCATCTCGATGACGATCATCCGGCCGTTGGCCGGGTTCACGGCGAACTGGATGTTCGACCCGCCGGTCTCGACGCCGACCCGGCGGATGATCTTCCGCGCGGCGTCGCGCATCCGCTGGTATTCCTTGTCCGACAGCGTGAGCGCCGGCGCGACGGTGATGCTGTCGCCGGTGTGCACGCCCATCGGATCGACGTTCTCGATCGAGCAGATGACGACGAAGTTGTCGGCGACGTCGCGCATCACCTCGAGCTCGTATTCCTTCCAGCCGATGACGGACTCCTCGATGAGGATCTCGTGCACCGGCGAGAGGCTGAGCCCGCGCTCCGCGAGGCCGCGGAACTCCTCGATGTTGTAGGCAATGCCGCCGCCGACGCCGCCCAGCGTGAACGACGGACGGATGATGGCCGGAAAGCCCGTCATCTGCACCAGCTCGAGTGCCTCGCTCAGCGAGCGCGCCAGTCCGCTCTGGGGCACCTCGAGGCCAATCTCCCGCATCGCGTCGCGGAACAGCAGCCGATCCTCGCCGACCTTGATGGCGTCGATCTGCGCGCCGATGAGCTCGACGCCGTACTTGGCGAGCGTGCCGTTCTCGTGCAGCGCCACCGCCAGGTTCAGCGCCGTCTGGCCGCCGACCGTCGGCAGCACCGCGTCGGGCCGCTCGGCCGCGATGATCTGCTCGGCAATCTCCGGCGTCAGCGGCTCGACGTACGTGCGGTCCGCGAACTCCGGGTCCGTCATGATCGTCGCCGGGTTGCTGTTGACGAGCACGACTTCGAGGCCTTCGGCCTTCAAGGCCTTGCAGGCCTGCGTGCCCGAGTAGTCGAACTCGGACGACTGGCCGATGACGATCGGGCCCGAGCCGATCACGAGGACGCGTTTGAGGTCGGTTCTGCGGGGCATCTCTCTCTTGGTTGCTCGTGCTGACAGCTGTCGCTGGCAGCTGACAGCTACTGAGTCTCGATCTCGTCCAGAAACTGACGGAACAGGTAATCCGCGTCGTGCGGCCCGGGCGAGGCCTCGGGATGGTACTGCACACAGAAGACCTTCTTGTTCACATGACGCAGGCCCTCGACGGTTCCGTCGTACAGGTTCACGTGCGTCACCTTGACGTCACCGGGCAGCGACTCGGGGTCCACCGCGAACCCATGGTTCTGCGACGTGATTTCGACGTGGTTGGTCGCCAGGTTCTTCACCGGGTGATTGCCGCCGCGGTGCCCGAACTTCAGCTTGAACGTCCTTCCGCCCATCGCGAGGCCGAGCACCTGGTGTCCGAGACAGATGCCGAACACCGGCGTGTCGGAGGCGACCAGTTGCGTCACGTTGTCGATGACGTACGGCAGCGCCGCCGGGTCACCGGGACCGTTGCTCAGGAACACGCCATCCGGCTTCATCCCCAGCAGCTCCGCTGCGGGCGCGGTCGCGGGAAAGACGCGGACGTCGCAGTTGTGCGCGGCGAGCCGTCGCAGGATGTTCGTCTTGATGCCGAGGTCGTACGCCGCAATGGTCAGCCGTGTCTTCGCGCGCCGCTCGGGTGCGACCACGTAGTCCGGATCGCCGGCGTCCCTGTCGGCCGGCCAGTCGTACGCGGCCTTGCACGTCACCTCCTTGACGAGGTCCGCGCCTTCCATCTGCGGGATGGCCTTGGCCTTGTCGGCGAGCGCCGCCGGGTCCACGCCGCCGGTCGCGATGATCCCACGCATGACGCCGCTCGACCGCAGCTTGCGCGTCAGCGCGCGCGTGTCGATGTCGGCGATGGCGACGATGCCGTTGCGCGAGAGATAGTCGGCGAGCGTGCGATCGGCGCGCCAATTGCTGGCGACGGGCGACGACTCGCGGACGATGAAGCCGGCGACCTGCGGACGGGCCGACTCGACGTCCTCGCCCGACACGCCGTAGTTGCCGATCTGCACCGAGGTCATCGTGACGATCTGTCCCGCGTAGGACGGATCGGTCAGCACTTCCTGATACCCGGTCATGCTCGTGTTGAAGACCACCTCCCCGCTGGTCTCGCCGGGCGCGCCGGCCGACGTGCCGCGGAAGAACGTGCCATCTTCGAGCGCGAGAACTGCGTTCATCGTGTTACTGCTGCTCCAGCGACGCCGACACGCGGGTGCGCGCGCCGGGCTTGACCTCTGCCATTGTCACCCAGGACGTGAACCCCGCCAGCTCCAGTCGCACGCGGTGGTTGCCCGGCGACAGCTCGGGAATCGACACCGGCGTCGTCCCGATGCTGCGATTGTCGATGAAAACCTGCGCGCTCGACGGCCGCGACTCCACGAAGAGACTGCCCGTTGTCGCGCCCACGGCACTCTCGCCGCCTTCGGCCACGAGCCTGGCCTCCACGGTCGCTGTCGGCCGCGCGGCGCTCAACGCGACGCGCTGCTCGCTCGGCTTGTAGCCTGGCTGCGAGACGGTGACCGCCAGGACGCGCAGCGGCATGTCGCGCAGAATCAGCGGCGTGCGTCCCCGGGCGCGCCCGTTGATCGAGACCCGCGCGCCGGATGGCGTCGATCGGATCAACAGTTTTCCCGGCGGGACGGTCTCGCGCCTGCCGCGAGTGCGTTCGGTGGCCGGCGGCGTGGCCGGTTCCGCGGGCACGGCGGCCTGAGGACGAGCCACGGGGCCCTGCGCGGGCGGCGGTGTCTGCGTTGCCGGCTCCGGCTTCACCTGCGGCTCGTCGACGCGGGTGGCCAATGGCGCCTCCTGCACGGCCTGCGTCGACAGCGCGGGATGCTCGCGAAGCGCCGCGCGCCACGCGAACCAGTAGCCGAGGCCAAACCCTCCGGACAGCCCGACGATGAGCGCCACGAGCATGCTCGCGAGCGACCAGCGCGACACGGGATCCGGTGCATCGCCGCGCCAGGTCGGGCCCTGCAGCACCGCCGCGCTCGCCGGGCTCCGCGATTCCGGCTCGATTGGCGCGATGACCGAACGCGGACGTCGCGTGACGCGGTTGGGCCCGGCGGCGATTGCCGGGCCCCCGGCAATCGTCAGCGGCAGGTCCGACGGGTCGTGCGCGAGTGGCGCTGAAACCGCCGTCAGCGGCGAGTCGAGGCCGACGTTCACGGCCGGCTCCGCTGCGGCGTCGTTGTCGGCCGCCTCGGCGCCGCCGTGGTCGAGGGGCAACTGCACCGCGCCTTCCGGAACGCTCCTGCGGCGCCGCGCGGGCGAGACACGGCGGGCGCGCGCGAGCACCGGCCGGAGGACGTCCACGAGGTCGGACGCGGACGCGAAGCGAGCCGCGGGATCCACGGCAAGCGCACGGGCGAGGATCTCGCCGAGCGTGACGTGGTCGAGGCCTGTCATCCCTTCCACCGACAGGCTGGGCACCCCGGGTCCGGGAACGCGCCGTCCCGTGACCAGTTCGTACGCAATCGCGCCGAGCGCGAAGATGTCGGCCGGACCGCTCCAGGCGCGCCCGTCCACCCGTTCGGGCGCGGAGTACGGCCGGCGCACCGGCGCGCGCAGACCCGCGCGCTGCAGCGCCTCGGCTACGCCGATGTCGACGATCCGGGCCTCCCCGCCCGCCGACACGATCGCGTCGCGCGGGTGGAGGGCGCCGTGATGAATGCCCTCGCCTGCGGCACGGTCGAGTCCCTCGGCGAGCCAGCCGAGCGTCAGAAGCGCCGAGTCGAGCGGCGGCGGACCGTACTGGCGCAGCGAGGCGTCAAGGGCTTCCCCGGCAACATACTCCTGCGCGAGGTACGGCACCCGGCCCTCGGCGCCGGACGCCACGGCCGCGGCAATGGCGGGATGGCGCGGCTGGTCGTTGACGAGGGTTTCGAGCGCGGCGGCCAGCGCTTCGGTCTGTTCGGGGGTGAGATCGAGCCGGAACAGCTTCAGCGCGACGAACCGGCCCTTTGCGGGATCGTGCGCGCGAAATACAGGGCCAAGGCTGCCGGCCCCAATCTGATGCAGGATCTTGAAAGGGCCACAAGTGGCAGGCGGCGGGTCGTACGGAGATCCGTCGGCGGCGTTCAGCTCGTGCTCCTCAGCGTGAATCGGACGATCAACGGATCGTAGCATCTTTTCGCGTCGCGGCCGATGAGCTCCGCGGTCGTCGCTTGGGCAGTCCTGTACTTTCGAGGTGCCGCCCGCGCCGGGCGTGAGCACCCTGCCCCACGCCTTGACAGCATCTTTCGCCGGATGCCACAGTACGGCACGCGTGCCCGCGTCTCCTTCAGCTCCGTCATCCGACAGCGCGCTCAGGCTGGCCGTCGACGTTCGCCGCTTTCCATGGATGCGGCGGCTCGCGATCGACTATTCATTCGACTATTCACGGCTCGCCGACTTCTACGCGGGCGATCCGTCTGAGCCATCGGCCTGGGCCGCCGCCATTCGCGCGGCCACCGAGCGACGCGTGAATCGTCAGGCCATCGCTGACGTCTTGACCGCGCAACAGGATCGTCGCAACGCGCCGGCCGAGGCCCGCGCCGCCGCGCGCACGCTGGCGGATCCCCGCGCCGTGGCAATCGTCACGGGGCAGCAGGCTGGGCTCTTCGGCGGCCCGCTCTACACGCTGCTGAAGGCGATCACGGCGATCCGTCTGGCCGAGCGCATGCGTCGTGAGCACGAGATCCCGGTCGTGGCGGTCTTCTGGATCGACGCCGAGGATCACGACTGGAAGGAGATCGCGTCCGCCACGGTGCTGAACAGCGACGACGCGCCGGCGACGGTCACGGCGGAGGCCCCCGAGGGCGCCGGCGAGCGGCCGGCCGCGGCGCTCGGCTACACCGACGACATCTCGCGCGCCGTGCGCGAGCTGGGCGCCGCGCTGCCACCGACAGAGTTCACGAGTGCGCTCCTCGAGACGCTTGGCGCCGACTACTCGAGCGGCCGCAGCGTGTCGGAGGCGTTCGGACGCTGGCTCGAGCGGACGCTCGGCGCCTTCGGGCTCGTCGTCTTCGACTCGTCGGACCCGGCGGCCAAGCCGCTCGTGGCCGATCTCTTCCGCGCCGAGCTCGAACACCCGGGCCGCTCCTCCGCGCTGGCGGCCCAGGCCGGCGCCGAACTGACGGCGCGCGGCTACCACAGCCAGGTCGAACCGGCCGAGGGCAGCGTCTGCCTTTTCCTGCTCGAGGCGACCCGTCATCCGATCAAGACGACGCCGGACGGGTTCAGCGCAGGAGACCAGGCCTTCTCACGGGCGGCGCTTGTCGAGCGCGCGACGTCGAATCCGGAGGCCTTCAGCCCGAACGTCCTGCTGCGGCCGCTGGTGCAGGACACGCTCTTCCCGACGATCTGTTACGTGGCAGGGCCGAACGAGCTGGCGTACTTGGGGCAGCTGAAGCAGGTCTACGCGCAGGCAGGTATCCCCATGCCGCTCGTCCAGCCGCGCGCGACAGCCACCGTCGTAGACGCCGCGGCGCTGCGGTTCCTCAGCCGGTACCAGGTGGCCTTCGAGCAGCTCGCCGCCCGCGACGAAAGCGCGCTGAACGACTTGCTGCGCGCGCAGTTGCCGCCGTCGGTGGAGCGCGCCGTGCAGGACGCCGAAGCCGAGATCGCGGCGCGCCTGGACGCCGTGATCCGCGCGGTGCCGGACATCGATCCCACGCTCGAGGGCGCCGCGCGGTCCACGCTCGGCAAGATCTCGCACGACATGAAGGCGCTGCGCGGCAAGATCGTCCAGGCCGCCAAGCGCCGCGACGAGACGCTTCGCCGGCAGTTCGTCCACGTGCAGACGCTCGCCTTCCCCGGCGGCACGCCGCAGGAACGCACGATTGGCTTCGTCGCGTTCCTGAACAAGTATGGTCCGGCCTTCGTCGAGCGCCTGACCGCCGAGCTGCCGATCGACGGCGGCACCCACTGGATCGTCACCGTCTAGGACAGATGGCGGCGCGGTCTCCCGGACGCTCGCACGGCCGGCGCTCGTCCGGCTGGCTCAAGGGGCTGGTCATCCGCGTGCCCAGGCGCGCGTGGATCGTCGTCGGGGTCCTCTTTGTCGTCTGCACCGTCGCGGTCGTCGGCGTCTTCAGCTACTACTGGGTCCTCTTCGCGCGGCAGATTGACGCGCGGCTCCATGGCGAACGCGATCGCGTGCTGCCCCGCGTCTACGCGCGGCCCTTCGAGCTCTATCGGGGCCAGGCGCTTGGCGTCCGGCAGCTGGTCGATCGGCTGAACGACCTCGGCTATGCCGAGCGTGCGCGCGTCGAGAAGCCTGGCGAGTTCGTGCTGGAACGCGACGCCATCGCGCTCATCCCGCGCGACGGGGATCAGAAGGGCGTGATCGTCCGCGCGACGTTCGACCTGCCGAGAGCAGCGCCGAAGGAGCCGCCGAAGACGCCGCTGCTGCCGCAGGTGATCCGCATCAGCGGCCTCGAGGCCGGCGAGCGGCGCGCCGACAAGGTCACGCTCGACACGCCGCTCCTCACCGCGCTCATCAGTACCGGCCGCGAAAAGCGGCGCCAGGTGCCGCTCTCGGCGATTCCGGCCCGGATGGTGCAGGCCGTGCTCGCGATCGAGGATCGCCGCTTCTACGATCACCCGGGCGTGGACGTCATCCGCACCGTCGGCGCGATCGTCACGAACCTGCGCGGCGAGAAGAAGTATCTGGTCGGCGGCAGCACGATCACGCAGCAGCTCGTCAAGAATTTCTTCCTGACGCCGGAGAAATCGCTCAAGCGGAAGGTGGCCGAGCAGTACATGGCCATCATCCTCGAGCGCAAGGCGTCCAAGGACGAGATCCTCGAGATGTACCTGAACGAGGTCTATCTCGGCCAGCGCGGGTCGTTCGCCGTGCACGGCGTCGCCGAGGCGGCGCGCCTCTTCTTCGGAAAGGACGTCAGCAACCTCTCGCTCGCCGAGGCCGCCACGATCGCCGGCGTCATTCAGTCGCCGTACACCTGGTCGCCGTTTGCGTCCGCCGAACGCTCCCGTGAGCGCCGCAACGTCGTCCTGCACGCGATGGCCGACGAGGGGTTCGTGTCGGCGGAGGCCGCGCAGCGCGCGGCGGACGAGCCGATTCAGGTCGTCCAGCGCGCGCTCGACGCCCAGGCGCCCTACTTCGTGGACTACGTCGGCCAGACACTGGGCGAGCAATATCCGGGGCTGACCGAGACGACCGGCACGCTCGACGTCTACACGACGCTCGACCTCCACCTGCAGCGCATCGCGCAGGAGTCGCTGCGCGATGGCCTGACGCGGGTGGACGAACTGCTCTCGAAGAAGAAGCGTGGCCGCACGGCGCAGGCGGCGCTGATCGCGCTCGACCCGCGGACGGGCGAGGTGCTCGCGCTGGTCGGCGGCCGCTCGTACAACCAGTCGCAGTACAACCGGGCTGTCAGCGCGCGCCGTCAACCTGGCTCCGTGTTCAAGCCCTTCGTGTACCTGGCCGCCTTCGAGCGCGCCGCGGCCGAGGGCCGCACCGATCTCACGCCGGCCACGCTCGTGGACGACGAGCCGACGACGTTCGAGGTTGGGGCGGATCCGGATGCGCAGTGGACGCCGAGCAACTACGAGAACGAGTACGACGGGCTGATTACGCTGCGGCGCGCGCTGGCGCTCTCGCGCAACGTCGCGACGATCAAGGTCGCCGAGATGGCGGGCTTCGACAAGGTGGCGGGGCTCTGGCAGCGCATCGGCGTCGGCACGGACTCGCACGCGTATCCGTCGATCACGCTGGGCGTGTTCGAGGCGACACCGATCGAGATCGCCACGGCCTACACGCTCTTCCCGAACCAGGGCTCGATTCGTCCGCTCCGCGTGCTCTCGCGCATCGTGGCCGGGACCAGACTGATCGTCCCGCCCGATCCGCCTCTGAAGAAGATCGCGCGCCCGGACACGACGTTCCTCGTCGTCAACATGATGCGAAGCGTCTTGAACGAGGGCACCGGCGCCGGCGCGCGCGCTGCCGGTTTCGCATTCGACGCCGCGGGCAAGACCGGCACGACCAACGACCTGCGCGATGCGTGGTTTGCCGGTTTCACGCCGGAACTGTTGACGGTGGTGTGGGTGGGCCTTGACGACAACCAGCCGCTCGGCCTGAGCGGCACGCAGGCCGCGCTGCCGATCTGGACCTCGTTCATGATCCGCGCGCTCGCCGGCCATCCGAACCAGCCGTTCTCGCAGCCGCCGGGCATCGTCACGGTCGACATCGACCGCGACACCGGCAAGCTGGCTGCTCCTGCGTGCCCTCGGATTTACAAGGAGTCGTTTCTCTCGGGCACCGAGCCCACGGAAGTGTGCCCGGTGCATCGGTAGGTCCATAGGTCCATAGGTCCATGGTCCATGGTCCATAGGTCCATGGGTCCATGGGTGCATGGGTGCATGGGTGCATAGGGATTCGTGCGGCCACCCATGGACTCATGGACCCATCCACCCATGGACCACTCCGTCCCGTATACTTCTCCCATGGAAGCCGTCCTGGCGGCGCTCGGCCGCGCGCTCGAGACGGGCGAATCGGCGGCGCTGGTGACGATCGTCGCCGCGCACGGGTCGACGCCGCAGCGCGTCGGGGCGAAGATGCTCGTCTTCGCGGACGGGCGCACCGTTGGAACGATCGGCGGCGGCTGCTACGAGCACGACGCCTTCTGGAAAGCACGCGAGGCGCTGAAGACGCGACGCGCCGAGATCGTCCACTACGAGCTCAGCGACGAGATCGCCGAGGAGTCGGGCCTCATCTGCGGCGGACAGATGGACGTGTTCATCGAGCCTATCGAACCGGCGCCGCGGCTGTACCTGATTGGCGGCGGCCACGTGGGCCATCAACTCGGGCAGGTGGCGCCTACAGTCGGCTTCAGGCTGCACGTCGTCGACGACCGCTCGAAGTTCGCCAACCACGAGCGCTTCCCGGCCGCCGAGGAGATCACGGTCGAGTCGCCAGCCGAGTGGGCCGCGAACGCCCAAATCCCCGCCAGCGCCTTTGTCGTCGTCCTCACACGCGGGCACCGACAGGACTTTGACGTGCTCCGATCGCTCGCCGGACGCGAGTTCCGCTACGTGGGCCTGATCGGCAGCCGCGCGAAAGTCGCGCGCCTCACCGAGGCGCTGCTCGACGCGGGCGTCTCGCCGGACTGGCTGCGCGGGCTCCACGCCCCCATCGGGCTCGACATCGGCGCCGTGACGCCTGAAGAGATTGCCGTCGCCATCCTTGGTGAGCTGATTGCGGTGCGGCGCGGCCGGGCGGACGCGCCCGAGTCCGGGCTCTCGCTGCGGTGGGAGGCGCCCAGCCTGAAGCCGGAAGAGTCGAGGTAGTTCGCCGCGAGCGACAGCGAGCGGCCCCGCCGCCGAGCGAAGCGAGGTGCCCCGCCCAGCCTGGAGGGCTGGCGCGCCGCCAAAGGCGGCCCTGGCGGCACCCCCTGTATAATGGACTTGGCACTCGCGCGGGACGACTGCTAATGAACGCACCAGAGCTCAGTCCTCGGTCGGGTCGCATCCTCGCGACGGTCGTACGCCACTACATCCATACCGGAGAGCCGGTGGCGTCGGTGGTCGTGGCTCGCCGTGGCGCGCTCGGAGTGTCGTCGGCGACCATCCGCAGCGTCCTTTCCCGGCTCGAGGAGCAGGGCTTCGTCCGCCAGCCGCACACGTCCGCCGGCCGGGTGCCGACCGATCGCGGCTACCGGTTCTACGTGGACCTGCTGCTGGAGCATCGGCGTCCCGGCGGCCATTCGCCCATCGTGGACAGCATCCGCCAGGCGGCCATCGACGGATCCACGCTTGAAGAACTGTTGGCCGGCGCGTCTCGCGTGTTGTCGCAGGAATCGCATCACGTCGGGTTCGCGCTTTCGGCCGTCACCGAGGACCAGCGCCTCCGCAAGATCGAGTTCGTCGCGCTGGGCGGGAGCCGGGTTCTCGTCGTGACCATCGCCGAGGACGGCCAGATCACGCAAAAGGTCGTGGACGGCGGCGAGTCGCTCACGTCCGACGACCTCAGGCGGGCCGCCGACTACGTCAATCGCGAGTTCTCGGGGCTGCTCATCGACGAAGTGCGCGCGGCGATCGTCGCGCGGATCCACGAAGCGCGCGGTCTCTACGACCAGCTGATGGCGCAGGCCTTCCAGATGGCCGAACGCGCCCTGTCGGCCCGCATCGGCCAGCAGGCGCTTTTCGTGGACGGCACGGCGTCGCTCATCGCCGAAGCGCAACAGCAGCACGGCGAGATGTCGCTCGACACGCTGCGCGCGCTGGTCGAGATGATCGAGGAGAAACAACGGCTCGTGCGCCTGTTGACCGAGTACCTCGACGCGCCGGGCCTGGCCGTCATCATCGGCGCCGAGCACTCGCTGCCGGACCTGAAACCTTTCAGCCTGGTCGCGGCATCGTACCTGGACGGAAGCCGGGGCGGCAGCGTCGGCGTCATCGGGCCGACCCGTATGCAGTACTCGCGCGCCATCAGCGCCGTCGAAAGCGCGGCGCGCGCGATCGGCGACGCGCTCAGCCACAATTGAGCCGCTGCACGCCGCAGCCTCAGCAACTCTGACGACCGACGTGGATATCCCAATCAACTCCGACGACCCCAACCAAGACCCGGCCAGCTCAGACCAGGCCGAGCCGACACCGCTGGCCTCAGAGATCGCCCAGGCGATCGATGAGCGCGAGCAGTTTCGCGACCGGCTGCTACGGACGCAGGCCGAGTTCGACAACTACCGCAAGCGCGTCGAGCGCGAACGGCTGGAGACGATCGAGCGCGCCGCCGAGTCGGTGCTGCGCGACGTGCTGCCGGTCGTCGACGATCTCGAGCGCGCCCTCGACGCGGAGCCGGGCAACGAGGCCGCGGCGTCGTACCGGAAAGGCGTCGAGCTCATTCACCGCCAGCTCACGGAGCTGCTGACGCGGCGCGGGGTCCGACCAATCGACACGGTCGGCAAGGACTTCGATCCGCACCTCCATCAGGCCGTTTCCTCGGAAGCGGTGCCGGGCGCGCGCGACGGCGAGATCGTCCAGGAGCTGCGCCGCGGCTACATGCTCGGCGAGCGCCTGCTCCGGCCCGCGATGGTGAAGGTGGCGCAGGCGTGACGCGGCGCGACTACTACGAAGTCCTCGGCCTCGAGCGTCACTGCACGGAGGTGGATCTCAAGTCCGCCTACCGCAAGCTCGCGCTGCAGCATCATCCCGATCGTAATCAGGGCAGCAAGGACGCCGAGGAGAAATTCAAGGAGGCGGCGGAGGCCTACGCGGTGCTCTCGGATCCGCAGAAGCGCGCCGCCTACGATCGGTTCGGGCACGCCGGGCTGAGCAGCCAGGGACCGGCAGGGTTCGACCCGTCCACCTTCGTCGGCTTCGAGGACATCCTCGGCGGCCTCGGCGACGCCTTCGGTCTCGGCGATCTGTTCGGGTCTGGCGGGCGTCGGCGCGGCGGGCCGCAGCAGGGCGCGCATCTCCGCTACGACATCGAGATCAGCTTCGAAGAAGCCGCGCGCGGCACCGAGACGTCGATTCAGTTTCCGCGGGCCGAAGCCTGCGAGTCGTGCCGCGGCAGCGGTGCGGCGCCCGGATCGGCGCCGACGACGTGCCCGGCATGTCACGGGCGCGGCCAGCAGCGGTACCAGCAGGGCTTCTTCACCGTCGCTCGCACCTGCGGCCAGTGCCGCGGCGCGGGCAAGGTGATCGCCAAGCCGTGCCCGACGTGCCACGGCGAGGGCCGCGTCCTGAAGGAGCGCAAGCTCACGGTCAAGATCCCGCCTGGAATCGCGACGGGACAGCGTCTCAGGATCCAGGGCGAGGGCGAGTCCGGCGTCGCCGGTGGCCCTCCCGGCGACCTCTACGTCGTCGTGCAGGTGCAGGACCACGAGTTCCTGCAGCGCGAGGGCAACGACTTGCTCTGCGACATCAGCGTCGCCTTCACGACGCTTGCCCTGGGCGGCGAGATCAAGGTGGCGGGCCTCGGCGAGGAGCAGGAGTCGTTGAAGGTCCCGGAAGGCACCGCGACCGGGACGATGTTCCGGCTGCGCGGCAAGGGGCTGCCGGACGTCTCGGGCCGGGGAAGAGGCGATCTGCGCATCACCGTGCACGCCAACGTTCCGAAAAAGTTGACGAAGGAACAACGTCAGGTCCTGGAGCAGTTCGCGAAGACGCTGCCGGCCGAGAAGTCCGAGCCGCGGCCGCTGTCGGCACAGGACGACCGTAACATCTTCGACCGGGTGAAGGACATCTTCGGCTGACGTGCCGCGCCACGTCCCCGCGCTCGAGCTCTTCTTCCCTTCCCTCTCGACCCAACCCGATCTGCCGGACCGCGTGGCCGCCGCGCTGGACGACGCGGGGCTGGCGGCCGTGCATGAAGCCGGCTCTGACGCCGAGCCGCTGTGGCGCGTCTTCCTGACGGACCCGTCACGGACCACCGCCGTCGCCGCGCAATTGCTGGATGAGTTCGCCGCAGATGGCTGCCGCGTCGCGGTGGTCGAGATCGAAGACGTGGACTGGGCGGCCCGCAGCCAGGCCCACCTGACGCACGTTCGCGTGGGGCGACTCGTCGTGGCGCCGCCATGGGACGTCCCCCAGAAGCTTTCACACGACACGCAACTCATCGTCATTCCCCCGTCGATGGGATTCGGCACGGGCCACCACGAGACGACGCGGCTCTGCCTCACGCTGCTGCAGGACGTCGATCTGCGGGGCAAGCGCGTCGTGGATGTCGGCACCGGATCGGGCGTCCTGGCCATCGCCGCGGTGCTGCTTGGCGCGGGAAACGTCGAGGGGATCGACTACGACGAGGACGCGCTGACCTCGGCGCACCACAGCGTCGCCGTCAACGGCTTGAATGGACGCATTCGCCTGCGCGCCGCCGACATCCGCACGGATCAGACCGCGGCCGCCGACGTCGTCACGGCGAACTTGACGGGCGCGCTGCTGGTCGCCGTGGCGCCGGCGCTCGCGTCGCTGGCCGATGTCGCCGGCTCGCTGATCTTGAGCGGCTTCCAGCCGCCCGACGCCGCGTCGGTGCTCGACGCCTTCGCCCCGTTCGCCAGCGTCGCCTCGCTGATCGTGGACGGCGACTGGCACGCCGCGCACTTGATCCGGACGCCGCATCGCCAGTAGTAGCGCAGGCCTTCAGGCCTGCCGAAAATCCGACGCGAATGGTTGGCAGACCTGGAGGCCTGCGCTACAGTTGGCCCCGGAGGGGTGCCGATGCGTCGTCTGCTCGCGGTC
>JBKPSY010000118.1:0-9582 GCA_046735235.1 Acidobacteriota bacterium
CCCCAGATCCTCTACAACCAGCATCAGGGCACCTGGCCGCCGCGGATTTTCGTGCCGCCGTTCCCCGATCCGTTCAACCCCAACATCGACCCGCTGATCATGCGGAGCATCGACCTGGTCGGAGGCGCGATGCTGCGCCGCTTCGAGAGCGAGGGCAATGACGGCGTCATCTCGCGCCACGAGTTCTCGACGTGGTACAACGGCTCGATCCGCACCACCGCGTACTTCCACAACATCCTCGGGATCCTGACCGAGACGGGACACGCATCCGCCACTCCGTTCGCCTACGACCCGGCCGATTTCCCGCGCGAGCTGGACGATGGGATTTCGACGACGGAGCCGTCGACGAACTATCCGAGCCCGTGGAAGGGCGGGACCTTGCACCTGAAGGACGCCGTCGACTACATGCTGACGGGATCGCTCGCCGTGCTCGACGTCGCGGCGAAGTACCGCGAGGCGTTCCTCTACGGCATCTACCAGGTCGGCGCGCGGCAGATCGAGAAGGGGAAGACGGAGACGCCGGTCGCCTATGTCATCCCGCCGCAGCAGCACGACCTGCCGGCGGCCGCGCTGTTCGTCGAGACCCTGATGCGCGGCGGCGTCGAGATCCACCGCGCCGCTGCGGCGTTCACCGCGGACGGACAGGTCTATGACGCCGGCAGCTGGGTCGTGCGGCTCGACCAGCCATTCCGGCCGTTCGCGAAGGACTTGCTCGAGCCGCAGCGCTACCCCGACGTCCGCACGAGTCCTGGGGGCCCGCCCGTGCCGCCTTACGACATCGCCGGCTGGACGCTGGCGTATCAGATGGGCGTCCGTGCGATCGCCATCACGAGGCCCTTCGACGCGACGCTGACGAGGCTCGACGCCTATCCGACGGTCACGGGCCGCATCAGGACGGGCGCCGACTCGGTGCAGGACGAACGGAACGCCCGCGTGAAGGCGACCGCGGCGCCCGGGCTCTACATCCTGGACCCCTCAGCGAATCAGGTCTTCGCGGCCGTCAATGAGTTGCTCGCGGCAGGTCTTCCGGTATCACGCGCCACCACTCGGCCGGCGGATAGCGCGCCCGGGTGGGCTCGAGGCGCCTTCGCCGTAGCCGCACGCTCGGCCGCGCAGGCCGAGCTGCTGACGACGACGGTTCGAAGGAACGGCGTGACGGCGGATCTGGTCGCGCGGCCGAAGACAATCGCGTTGCCGCCGATTCGTCCGGCGCGCGTGGCCCTCTATCGCAGCTGGATCGCGAACATCGACGAAGGCTGGACGCGCTGGGTGCTCGAGCAGTTCGGGTTCCAGTACACGTCTGTCACAAACGCGGACATCCAGGCCGGTCATCTCGCGGATCGCTTCGACGTCGTCATCCTGCCTTCGCAGTCGCCCAACGCCATTCTCGACGGGCATCGTTCGGATGCCTCCCGCCCGCGTGAGGGGCCGTGGAACCCCGTGCCGGCGGAGTATCAGGGCGGAGTTGGTGAGGTCGGTGTCGCGGCGCTGAAGGCCTTCGTGGACGCCGGAGGCACGCTCGTCGCGTTCGATCAGGCAAGCGATCTGGTCATTGATCGCTTCGCCGGCGTCTTCACGCACGTCCACGACGTCGTGCAGGGGCTGGACCAGAAGACGTTCTACTGTCCGGGCTCGGTGCTCAAGATCGCCGTCGACCCGAACGCGCCGGCCGCCTTCGGCATGACGCCCGAGGCCGCGGCGTTCTTCGCGGGGTCACGCGGGTTCGACACAGACGATCCGTCGGTGGTCGGTATCGCGCGATACGCGCCGGCAGGGGAGCTGCTGATGAGCGGCTGGCTGCTGGGCGCCGACAAGCTGGCCCGCCGTCATGCGCTGCTCGAGGTGCCGTACGGAAAGGGCCGCGTGTTGCTGTTCGGCTTCCGCCCCCAGTTCCGCGCCCAGCCGCACGGGACGTTCAAGTTGCTGTTCAATGCGCTCTACTCAAGGTCCATGGGTCCATAGGTCCATGGGTCCATGGGTCCATGGGGGTTCATGGGCTCTGTGAGCTGCCCATGCACCCATGCACCCATGGACCCCATGCACCCATGGACCTTCACTGTCCCATCTTCCCCTTGATTTCGTCCTTCAGCTCGGGGTTCACCCGGAACCCCGCCTTCTCCGCGGCCTTCACTTCCACCATCGCGTCGGCGTAGCGCGACTGCATGAGGTACAGCACCGCGAGGTTGTTGTGCGCCTCGCCGCCCTTGTCGTCCGCCTTGAGCGCGGCCTTGTAGGCGAGTTCCGCCTCCGTAAACCGCTCGGCGCGGAAGAGCGCGCTGCCGAGTGAGAGCGACACGAACGACGGTACCGGTTCTTCCATGCCGATGTTCAGGCCGCGCGATTTCTCTTCCGTGGTGATCCGGATGGCGTCGTCCACCTGGCGGATCGAGTTCTGGGTGCGATCCGACTGCGGCCCCTTGGCGACCTGCGTTCGCATGTCCTGCAGCTCCATCAACCGGTCCTGCCGGTAGCGATCCGCTTCCATCTGGCTGTTGAATTTCGCGCTCGCCTGGGCCCGGTAGAGATCGCGGCTGGCGCTGAGCGCCTGGACGGCCTCAGAGTACCGATGAAGGTTCTGATAGGCGCGGCCCAGGCTGAAGAAAGCGATGGCGTACTTCGGGTTGAGCTCGATGGCCGAGTGGAACTCCTCGGCCGCCCGATCGAATTCCTCCGCCCGCATGTGATCCCAGCCGGCCAGGTAGTGCTTGCGCGCGCGTTCTCCGTCGGGGTTGCTCTGGCCCGGGGCGTATTGTGCGGACGCTGTGGCGGCAGCAGCGGTGATGGCGAAGACAAGAACAGCCAACAGGCGTCGCATCGCTTCCCCCAAAGAAAAAACCCCGCGGGCCGAAGCCCGCGGGGTGTCTGACTGACTACCTACCGATTGACTCGCGTCGACTAGAAGATGAACTTCACGCCGAAACGGGCCGAGATCGGCAGCTGCCAAGCGTTGTACTGCAGGAACCGCGGATCCTTCGCAACGTTCTGCGCCGCGATCAGCTGGTCGAAGTTGAGCTTGTGGTTGTAGAAATCAACCTCGTCGAAGGTGATGCCGTCGGTCTTCTGGTACGTCGAGTACTTCGAGACGCCGGCTTCTTCGTTCAGGAGGTTGAACACCGTGAAGTTCACCTCCAGGCGACGACCCCCACCCATCTTGAACCCGTGCTGGATGAAGAGGTCAGTCTGCGAGAACACGTCCGTCCGACCGTCACTGCCACGACCGAGGTACTGGTTCGGGTAGTTGCTGGTCGGCAGGATGCCCAGCTCGCGCGTCACGGGCAGACCGCTCGACACGTATTCGTTGACGCCAACGGCCGTGCCGAAGTTGAACTGGTAGATCGCCTGCGCCTTGAACTGGTTCGGACGATCCGTCGCCAGCGGCCCGTAGGACGGGTCGCCGTTGCCAGTAAACATCATCGCCGGGTAGTCGTAGCTGCGGCCGACGTTTGGATCGGCGCGGCCGTTCTCGTCAGACTGCGACAGGCCCGAGTAGTTGCCATACAGGCGGCTCCACAGGTAGGCCGCACGGAGCGACCAGTTGTTGGCAAACCGCTTGTCGAGCGCGAACTCGACGCTGTCGTACTGACGCTTCGGCTTCGGCATCGGGATGTTCGGGTTGGTATACGCCAGCGACGTCAACCCCTCGCTCGGGTTGGCGATCACGTAGCCCTCGTCGCCAGCCGGCGTCAGGAAGCCCGTGTCCTCAACCGCGCGATCGAGCTGCTTGTGGACGTAGTGGACTGACACGGCCATCGTCGCGTTCAGCTCGTGGTCGATGCCCGTCGTGAACTCCTGGCTCTTCATCGGCTTCAGGTCCGGCTCCAAGGAGTCGGCCCCGAGGGACGGGAGGCGGAAGTTCGTCGACTTGTAGAAGGTGCCCGGGCAGGCCGGCGGGCAGCCGGACGGGGCGAGCGACGTCCAGTCGGGCGTGTCCATCGAGTAGTAGTACTCGATCCACTTCTGGCCGCCGAACGAACCCTGCGGGAGCTCCAGCTTGAAGATGTCGTAGAAGATGCCCCACGAGGCAAACACCTTCCACTTGCCGTCGCCCTTCAGGTCGTAGGCAGCGCCGACGCGCGGCGCCAGCTTGTCCTTGAAGCCGAACTTGATGCCGAACTCCGGAATCGTGACGCCGTTGGCATCCAGGCCGGTCGTGTACGTCGGCACTTCCTCGCGCTCGGTGCGGACGCCACCGTTGATCGTCAGCTTGTTGCTCACTGTCCAAGAGTCCTGCAGGAACAGCCCGACGAGGTTGCTGTGGATGTCGCCCTGCGTCAGGAAGCCGGCATTCGGATCCGCGGTCTGGCTGCGGACCGAGTAGTAGCCGTACTTGCCCGGCGCAAATCCCGGAAGGGCGGTGCCGAAACGCAGGGTCACCCGTGGACGCAGCTCGCCGCTGGCGATGGTCTCGCCCAGGCGGTCGTACTGCATGCCGAACTTCACCTGGTGCTCGCCGCCGCCGTGGAAGTACGACGTGCCGTCGGCGTGGAAGTAGGCGCGGGTCAACTTGTCGTAGCTGACCGCGGTGTTGCTTATGACGCTCGTGAAGCCGGTGCCGTGCTGCAGGTTGGCCGGAACATCCAGGAAGTTGACGTTGTTCGTCGTCGTCCAGGTGAAGCGCGGCACGTTCGGCACGTTGAAGTCGTTCGTGTCCTGCATCCGATAGCCGCCGCGGACGCCGAAGACGAACTTGGGTGAGAGCACCCAGTTCATGTCGCCCGAGAGCACCCAGTTCGGGAACTTCGTGCCCTTGGTGTAGTTGGTGCCCAGCGTGTCCAGGCCGTTCAGCGAGGCCAGCAGGCCTTCCTGCTTCGACCAGCTGTTGTTGTAAGCCACGCGCGTGCGGATGTTGTTGCCGATCTGCGACGTCTGGTTGGCGGTGATGTACTGCACCTGCTGCTTCTGCGAGGTGTCGCTCGCGGTCGCTTTCGGGTTCTGCGCCGTCGACGCATCCACGTGCCGATCGTAGTTCGTGATGGCCGGCTGGTACGCGCCGAAGAACCACATCTTGTCCTTCACGATCGGACCGCCGAGGGCGAAGCCCGGCTCGTAGCGCTTGCGGTCGTCGCCAGGATAGGTGAGCAATTCCGACTTGTTCGAGTCGGTCAGCGACGTGCGGAGCGTCAGCGGGTTCGTCAGCGCGCCAAGCGTCAGCACGCTGTCCTTCGCCAGGCCGCTGCCCTCGAAGTTGATCAGGGCGGTGCCGTGGTAGGCGTTGGTGCCGCTCTTCGTGATCGCGCTGATGACGCCGCCCGTGGCGCCGCCGTACTCGGCCGTGTAGCCGCTCGACTTGACCTGCACCTCGTCGACGAAGTCGACGATCAGGTTCGTGCCCGAGAGGCCGTGCACCATGTCGGTCGTTTCCGCGCCGTCGATGATGAACCGGTTCTCGGAGCCGCTCGCGCCGTCGATCGACAGACCACCGAGCTTGGCTTCCAGGTTCGCGCCGGGGGCCTGCGTGACCAGCGACGTGAAGTCGCGCCCGTGCGGAATCAGGGCAATCTGCTCGTCGCGGATGTTCGTCTGGCGAGCGGCCTGCTTGGTGTCGATGATCGGCGACTCTGCCGTGACGCTCACCTGCTCCTGCACGCCGCCAACGGCGAGTGCCAGGTCAACGGTCAGCATCTGACCGAGGCGCAGGTCAACGGCTTGCGCCATCGCGGGCGTGAAGCCCTGAAGCTTGGCGGTGACGTCGTACTTGCCCGGGCGCAGGCCGATGAACCGGAAGGTTCCGGATCCGTCGGTTACGACCGTCGATACCACCGATCCGGTGGAAAGGCTCTTGGCTTCAACAGAGACGCCCGGCAGCACCGCGCCGGAGGTGTCCTTGACGAGTCCTACGATCGAGCCGGTCTGCTCCTGCGCCAAGGCCGGCAGCGAAAGCGCCAGCACGCACGCAAGGGCATAGACAGCACGTCTAAACATTCTCCATCCTCCTCTTGGGGTCGAACAAAACACCGACCGGGCAGAACAGGCGGGTCCCGGTCCGGCCCTTCCTTTAGGAAGATTCGTACCAGCTGTGGCTGAGCCGCTAAACATTTTCTTAACAAAGACTTAGTGACGGAGTGCCAGGGCGAGTGACGAGCGGAATATTGGATCTGACGAACCGCGATCCGGCGGGTTGGATCGACTGTAATCCCTGTGTGATGTCGTTTCGCCCCAATGACGAATCGGCTGGTCTCGGGACGGGTGGTAGGCGGTGGGATGAGTAGGAGGAGGCGAAGGGTACAGGGATCAGGGGCCAGGGGTCAGGAAGCTGGTAGCCGCCGCCTGTCAACTGGCCGGGAATCCGATATAGCGCAGGCCTTCAGGCCTGCTGGCGACGGCCCAAAAAAAGAGGCCGGCAGCCCCCTCCTCGGGAACTGCCGGCCTGGCGAATAGACCCCGCCCGGCGGGCGGAGCCTAGAACTCGAACCGGGCGCCGAAGCGAATCTGCCGCGGGGTCTGAAACTGTGGTCCCGAGACGAGCTCCGACACGGGCAGCCCGAAGTTGGGGTTCGACGCGCCGAACGACTGCTCGACGAAGTTGTCGTAGCCGATCGTCCGCTGCAGGTTGAACAGGTTGAACACGTCGGCCAGGACAATCAGCCGCTGTCCGCCGAACTTGAAGGCGTAGTCGGCGTGCACGTCTGTTCTGTACTCGAACGGCGTGCGCGTCTTGAACCCGTCGGAGGTCTGGAACCCGTCGCCGCGAGGCGTCGTCGGGATCTCACCGCCGCTGTCGTAGTTCGGGTTGGCCGCCAGCTCCGTCAGCGGAGCGCCCGAGTTCATCGTCACGCCGAGCCCGAGGTTCAGGCCCTTGTTGAACGTGTAGTTGCCGAACACCTTGACCACGTGCGGGCGATCGAGCGGCAGCGGGCCGGCGCCGAGCGCGCCCAGGTACCGGATGTCGCCCTGGAAGCCGAAGTTCGGCACCCCGATGGCGGTGTAGCTCGGATCGTTGGTGGGGAAGTCGTAGAGCGAGGTGATCCCCGGATCCGACTGCCCGTTGTCCTCGCGGTAGAAACCCTCGAACGTGCCGTAGAGGCGCGACCACGTGTACGAGGCCTGCATCGACCAGTTGTTCGCGAAGCGCTTGTCGACCGTGAACTCCACCGCGTCGTACTTGTGAATCGGTTTCTCGTAGCTGGCGCCGAGGTCCGTCAGCACCGGCGTGCTGGGGCTCGGGTTCGTCAGCGTGTAGTCGAAGCTGCAGCCGACGCCTTCAATCGAGCAGGCACCCACCGGGTACGGGCCGACGTCCTCGAGGACGCGCGGGATCGACCGGTGGATGTAGCGCACGCCGACGTTCATGTTCGGCCGCGCCTCGAACTCGAAGCCGCCGACGAACTCGTCGATGTATGACGACTTCGCGTTCGGATCGATCAGGTCCGCGCCGACGCCCTGCTGCTGGAAGTGGTTCGTCGTCGACGCCGGCGGGTTGTCGGGCGTCTGCGTAATCGTGAGCGTGCCTTCCGGAATCGGCTGCGTCAGGCCCGCGTCGTAGTAGTCAGCGCGGCTGATGCCCGCGTCGGCCGACAGCGCGCGCGCGGCGAGGTCGTTCGGGATCTTCGCGTAGAAGCGGCCCCAGTTGGCGAAGATCTTCGAGCGGCCGTTGCCCAGCACGTCGTAGGTCGCGCCGATGCGAGGCGCCCAGTTCCCGCTGAGCGTCAGATCGTTTTCTGTCGTCCCCGACGCGCTGATGACCTGCCCGACCAGCGTCTGCTGCTCGTAACGGACACCCGGACGGATCGTCAGCCGATCGCCGAGCGTGAACGTGTCCTGCACGAAGAAGTCGCCGTAGTGCTGCTTGGTCTGGTGCGCCGCGACGAAGTTACCGCGCACGACGCGGTAGATCTGACCGAGCCCGGTGATCTCCGGAAGGATTTGAATCTGCGCGCCCGTCGCCGTGACCTGGCCGTTCGGCGCGGTGAACGTCGGGCCCGTGCGCTGGTTGATGTTGTCGTATTCGATCTGCTCGAACAGGAACCCGTAGCGCAGCTGATGGCTGCCGAGGATCGTCGTCGCCTTCGCCGAGTACTGGCTGTTGGTCCCCGAGTTGCCCTGCTCGTAGAACCCGATGCCGCCGGTCTGGACGTTCGGCACGACGCGGAAGTCGGTCACGTTCCAGCTGTTGTCCGAGGGCGTCTCGATGATCTCGTTCTTCGCGTGAGAGTAGCTGGCCTCGACGACCATCTTCGGCGAGAACACGCCGTTGTAGCTCACGGTCTGGTTGTGGCCGCCGTACTTCGTCAGCTCGCTGTACTGCGACGTGTCCTGTGCGAGGAGCGCCGACGTGCGCTGCGGGCCGTTCGGGCCGTGCGCCGGATCGCCGAAGAACGACGCGTCGAAATGGTGATTCGTCGACAGGTTGTAGGTAGCCTTCGCCGAGTAGGACGTGATCTCGCGCTTCCGGTCGATGCCCCCTTGCGCGAAGAGCGGGAACTGGAGGTTGCCGTCGGCATCCTTGTTGTTCGGTGCCTCGAAGGTCCGGGTCTCCCAGCTCGGATCGATCGCGCCGAAGAAGAACAGCTTGTCCTTCATGATCGGCCCGCCGAGCGTGAGGCCCACGTCGCTGAGGTCGGTGCCGAGCGTCTGCACGGTGCCGTTCGGCGACTCGAACTGCTTCCAGTCGCCCTCGGTGCCGTGCGGGCGGATGTAGCCGAAGCCGCTGCCCTGCAGCTTGTTCGTCCCGCTCTTGGTCACGACGTTGACGACGCCGCCGATCGCCTGGCCGTACTCGGCCTCGTAGCCGCCGGTCTTCACCTGGACTTCCTTGATGAAGTCGTACGGCGTGCCGTTGCCGAGCGAGCCGAAGATGATCGAGTAGGACCCGAGCGCGCCGTAGCCGGTGTTGGTGATATTCACGCCATCCACGACGTACTGGTTGTCGAGGCCGCTGCCGCCGCCCATCGACGGGTTGGCGCTCCCCGCGCTGCCGCTGCTCGTGACGCCTGGCGCGAGGTAGAGCGCGTCGCTGAACCGCCGGCCCACCGGCACGTTCTTCAGCATCTCGCTGTCGAGCACCGCGCCCACTGTGGTGCTGCGCGTGTCGACCGTCGGCGAGCTGGCCGTGACTTCGATCGTCTCGGCGACGCCGCCCACTTCCATCTTGAGCGGCACTTCAATGGACTGGCCGAGACGCACGATCACGTTCTGCTGCTGCACGGACTTGAATCCCTGCAGCTCGGCCTTCGCGGTGTAGGTGCCTGGCACCAGCAGCGGTACGCTGTAGCGGCCGTCCGCGTCGGTGACCGCCGACTTGCTGCCCTGCGGTCCCGTCAGCGTGACGGTGACGCCTGGCACGGCAAGCCCCTGCGCGTCGGTCACGCGCCCGGTGACGGCGCCGGTGGTTTCCTGCGCCCAGCCGTGGCTCGTACCGGCCAGCAGAAGCATCGCCAGCACAGCCAGAATTCGGCTTCTCATGAACCCTTCTCCTTCGTTCGGCTGCGCGCTGCTCCCGGCCCGCGCCGGCTCTTCGACGGACGACCCCACTTCAGAGTTGGACCGTCGCCGTCCGTCACGAAAGCTTGCAGTTGGTCACAGCCACCGATCCAATGAATGCGGCGGTCCGCGGATGATCAGGGGCAATGGACATGCCGGGAT
>JBKPSY010000119.1:0-21650 GCA_046735235.1 Acidobacteriota bacterium
GTCGTAGGCGTCCCCCAAAAACAACACCCGGATTTCGGGATTCTTGGATTGAGCTTGCCTGGTGAACAGGTGCTGAATCCTTGAAATCCCGAAATCCAGGTGTCTCGTCGCTAACCAGGAACTGTCGAACCTACCGCGTCGGCGTCACCTGATCCGCGTGCTTCACCCAGGCGTCGTACTCACGCTGCGCCTGATCCCGTGCGTAGCCGTAGCGCTCCTGCAGCTTGCCGATCAGCTTCTCGCTGCTGCCTTCGATCTGCGCGACGTCGTCGTCGGTGAGCTTGCCCCACTGACGCCGCACTTCGCCCTTCATCTGCGTCCACTTGCCCTTGAGCACATCGTTGTTCATTTCAGCCTCCAGCTGGTTTCTGTTATCGCCGCCTCGTCGAGCTTTTCTCGCTGAGGTTTCGGGTGCTTCCAGTCTCCGACGTTCAGGCCCACGAGGGTGATGCCGCTCGCGAGGCTCAGCCCCGCGGCGATCGTCATGAACGACCGGATATCGACGCCGAGCAGTGACGCGTCAGCGCCGTCGGGCATGAGCCCGATGCCCATCGCGATCAGCAGCAAGAGAAGCAGCCCAGCCGCCATGAGCAACGCTCCAGCGAGGAATCCAAGTCGCGACATGTGCTACTCCCCGAGCTACTAGGCCAGCAGAAATCGTGCCGCGGGATTGCGCCGAGCTTCGGGAAAAGAAGTCCGGGGAACCGCCAACCGCAGCAGGTGTGCATCTTCTACGTCGCCCCGCGTCGTGTAAGTCCGGAGCCATTGGCATCGCACGCGTGCATGCGGCGACTCGAGCATGGCGACCCTCATAGCGATCGGCGCGAAAATCGACGGCGCGCGCTCAGAGGAACGCGAATTGCTCCAGTGCTTACGACACGCAGTACGGATGGAGGCATTCAATGACGGAAAAAAACACGCTGCACGATGCGTTTCTGGATGAGTTGCGCGACATGTACCACGCGGAAAAGCAGCTGACCAATGCACTGCCCAAGCTGGCGAAGAAAGCCACGAGCCCCGATCTCTCCCAGGCGTTCAGGTCGCATCTGGCGGAAACCGAGAATCACGTGACGCGGCTGGAGCAAGTGTTTGCCGAGCTCGGCGAAACCGCGAAGGCGAAGACCTGCGACGGCATGAAGGGCATCATCGATGAAGCCAACGAGATGCTCCGCGAGTCGTACGACGACCAGACGATGGACGCGGTGCTGATCGCGTCGGCGCAGCGCGCCGAGCACTACGAGATTGCCGCTTACGGCACGCTGGTCACCTGGGCGCGGACGATGGAGCACGACAGCGCGGCCGACCTGCTGCAGCAGAACCTGGACGAAGAGAAGGCCGCCGACGAGAAGCTCACCGACATCGCGGAGAGCGGCGTCAACGAGCAGGCCGCCCAGAGCACGCACTGAGCGGTGGAGCGCCTGAAAACAGTACGTAGGGCGTCCCTTTAGGGGCGCCACAGTGAAATAGGGGATAGGGAAATAAGGAACAAGGGAATAGCGAGAAAAGCGCGTAAGCGGAGCGGCGGCGTCTGTCCGGCTACTAAAAGCGGGCGCCGCCCTTCCGCGGCAAAGAGATCCAGCGCGGCAGCACACGGCTGAGTCAGATAGGGCGAGGGGGCACGGATCATGCTCCGACATGTCGCAGGAGTTCATGATGTCTGTGCTCATCCGTAGATGTCTCGCAGTGTCGATGTGGGTCGCGGTGACGCTTGTCGGGCCTGCGTCTGTGACCCTCTTCGCGCAAGCGCCGGCTGTAGACGCGCAGGAGCCGTCGAGGCTCGCCCCGACGGACCGCGCTTTCGCGCGCGCGGCAGCCGACGACGCCCAGGCCGAGGTCGCGATCGCCGCGCTCGCGCAGCAAACGACGTCGAGCGACATCGTGCGCACGTTCGCGGAAGAGATGCAGCGCGTCTATCTCGAGATGGCTGACGAGCTGCGCGAGATCGGCAACCGCAAGCATCAGCCACTGCCCAACGTCGTGAGCGCCGACGACCAAATCGCGCTCGACACGTTGTCTCACCTCACCGGCGGCGAGTTCGACCGCGCGTTCGCCGACAACGTCGTCGCGGCGCATCGCGATGCCATCGCGGCGTTTCAGCTGTACGCGTCTTCTGGCGCCGATCCCGAGCTTCGCGGGTTCGCGGACCGGCGGCTGCCGAAACTGCGTCGGCTGCTGGCGGCCGCGGAAGACGTGCGGAAGAGCGGAAATAGCGAATAGGGCAGGGCAAGGGTGCAGCAGGCAGGGGGACCGCTGCAGTAGGGCGGGCCTTCCGCCTTCGCGCGAACGCTACGGCGGACCGCCGAAGCCTTGGCGGAGGCTGGTCAGGCCCGCCGACGCGCGCGGGTCTGTAGACCGTACCCACTAGTCTGTAGTCCGTTCCCGACAGTGGCCCTATCCCCCCGCTGCGCAGTGGCCCTATGACGCGCGGTCCGCTGCTCCTATCGTGACCGCGTGCGTCCCTACGTCGTCTGGCCTTGGACCTGCGGTCTCACCGTTTTACTCCTCGGAATCGCGATAGCGTGGCGACGCCTGGCTGACGCGCGCGGGCTGGACAAGCTCGTCGTGCTTGGTCCGGTCTTCTTTGCCGCGCCGCTGGCGGCGTTTGCCGCCGAGCACATGACGATCACCGAGGGCGTCGCGTCGCTCATCCCGCAGTGGTACCCCGTGCGAATCGCCCTCGCGTACTTCGTCGGCGGCTGCCTGTTCGCCGCGGCGGCCAGTCTCATCTTCCGGACGCTCGACTGGCTGGCGGCGACGCTGCTCGGCGCGATGTTCGTGATCTTCGTCACGACCATGCACGTGCCTGGCGCCATCAAGACGGGCGAGCACTACGCGTGGATCGTCGCGCTGCGTGACCTGTCGTTCGGCGGCGGCGCGATGGCCTATGCCGGCGCGCTCGGCGTCGGCCGGCTGCGGGACGGATCCAGCTGGCTCGGCACCCTCGGCCGGATCATCGTCGGCACGGCGTGCGTGGTCTTTGGCGTGCTGCACTGCCTGCAGCCGATGCACACGCCGGGAGTGCCGCTCCAGAAGGTGATGCCGGCGTGGTTGCCGGCGCCTGCGCTGTGGGGCTATGTCACCGGCGTGCTGGAGTTTGTTGCGGGCGGTTTCCTGCTGCTGAATCGCCACACGCGAGAAGTCGCCGGCGCGCTCGGCCTCGTCATCGTCGCAATCGTGCTCGTCGTCTACGTGCCGTTCGTCGGCGTCGCCGTCGAAGGCGGCGAGAAGCTCGAAGCGCTCAATTACGTGTGGGACACACTGCTGTTTGCGGGAGCGGTGTTGCTGGTCGGGACGGGACGGCGCCACTGAAGTCCCGATCCACCGGCGCCCCTGAAGGGGCGCCCTACGTACTGACCCCCATCCCCTGAACCCTGAACCCGGAACCCGGAACCCGGAACCTTACTTCACTCCCTCCGGCACCTTGACGTTCTCGTAGTCGTACTTCACCGACACGTGGGACTTCTTGCCGCCGGACATCGTCATCTCGATCTCGGACCTCAGCGGCAGGCCGCTGGACTTCGCCACCCACACCTGCGAGTCGGTGCCGCCATGCTCGGTGTCGGTGTGCGAGCTGTAGACATTCGCCGCGACGCCGCCGACGCTCTCGTCCGCCTGCTGCGCGCAGCTCGTTTTGCCGGCCGTCATCTTCGCTTTTGCCTGCTTGGCCAGGTCGGCCGAGCTCATTGGGCTCTTCATCCAGTGGTCCATGACCTTGACGTACGTCGTGCCGTCGACGTTGACCACTTCGCTCGTCATCGGCGCGGGGCCCATGCCCGTCGTGGTCATCACCGCGTGACTTGGGACCGAGAACTGCTTCTCTCCAGCGGCCATCATCGGCTGACATTCAGCCGGCACCGGGGCCTGGGCGAACGCGGGGGCGGCGGAAAGGGCGACCGCAAAAAGAGCGGTGACGACGGCAGGAGATTTGGTCATGCGCCAAGTGTATCCGCGTCTATGATTCCGTCAAACGCAACGTAACCGGGCGTATGCCGGGGCTGACCGCCTTCGCCAAGGCTACGGCGAGTCCGCCAAAGCTTCAGCGACGGCGGAAGCCCCGGCCTACTGTCCGAGAGTGACGAGGAGTCCCACGAATGGTGGCCATTGCTCTTTCTGTCTTTCTTGCGGCGTCAACTGCCGCGCCGGCCGCGCCGCCGACGACGCTCAGGGGCGTGCTCCTCGAGCAGCTGAAGACGACGCACAACAACAAGGACTGGTTCGTGCCGGCCAACACGGCCGTGGACGGGCTGACCGCCGAGCAGGCCAGCTGGAACGACGGCAAGGGCAACCACTCCGTTGGGCAGCTCGCGGCGCACCTCATCTTCTGGAACCGCGAGCAGCTCGCGAAGTTCAAGGGCGAGCCGCCGCCGAAGTTCAGCGGCGACAACAACGAGACGTTCAACAGCTTCGACGCCGCCAAGTGGGCGCAGACGCAGAAGGACCTCGACGCCGTGCTGACGGAATGGGAGAAAGCCGTCGAGACCGCAGACGAAGCGAAGCTGGCCCAGTGGGCGTCGACGATCGCGCATATCGGCGCGCACAACGCGTATCACATCGGCCAGATGATCTATGTCCGCAAGCAGGCGGGCAACTGGGATCCTGAGAAGGGCGTGAAATAGAATCGCCGCCATGCCGTACATCCTCGCGTTCGATCAGGGCACCACCAGCTCTCGCGCCATCGTCTTCGACCACGCCGCGGCGATCGTCGCCGTGGCCCAGCAGGAGTTCCGGCAGATCTTCCCGAAGCCGGGCTGGGTCGAGCACGACGCGCAGGAGATCTGGGCGACGCAAATCGGCGTCGCGATCCAGGCGCTCGGGCGCGCAGGGCTCAGACCGCGCGACATCGCCGGCATCGGCATCACCAACCAGCGCGAGACGACGGTGGTCTGGGATCGCGAGACCGGCCAGCCCATTTACAACGCGATCGTCTGGCAGGACCGGCGGACGGCGGAGTTCTGCGATCGCCTCAAGGCCGGCGGGCACGAGGACTTCATCCGCGAGCGCACCGGTCTCGTCATCGACGCGTATTTCTCGGGCAGCAAGGTCCGCTGGATCCTCGACAACGTCCCGGGCGCGCGCGAAAGAGCCGATGCGGGCAAGCTGGCGTTCGGCACGATCGACAGCTGGCTGGTGTGGAAGCTGACGAGCGGCAAGACGCACATCACCGACGTCACCAACGCGTCGCGGACGATGCTGTTCAACATCAACACGCTGCAGTGGGACGAAGACCTGCTGACACTGCTGGGCGTGCCGGCGAACATGCTGCCCGAGGTGAAATCGTCGAGCGAGATTTACGGCAACGTCTCGACGACGCTCGGCGTGGAGAACGTGCCGGTCGCCGGGATCGCCGGCGACCAGCAGGCGGCGCTGTTCGGCCAGATGTGCGTGTCGCCCGGCCTGACGAAGAACACGTACGGCACCGGCTGCTTCCTGCTCCAGAACACCGGCGAGACGCCGGTCGTCTCGCGCAACCGTCTGTTGTCGACTGTCGCGTGGCAGGCCGGCGGAAAGACGCACTACGCGCTCGAAGGCAGCGTCTTCATCGGCGGCGCGGTGGTGCAGTGGCTGCGCGACGGCCTCGGCATCATCGCGAAGTCGTCCGACATCGAGACGCTCGCGGCATCCGTCGAGGACAACGGCGGCGTCTACCTCGTGCCCGCGTTCGCCGGGCTTGGCGCGCCGCACTGGGATCCGTACGCCCGCGGCACGATCGTCGGCCTCACGCGCGGCACGACGGCCGGCCACATCGCACGAGCGGCGGTGGAGAGCATCGCGTTCCAGGTCGCCGATCTCCTGCAGGCCGTCCGCGACGACGCGGCGATCGATCTCGCGGAGCTGCGCGTGGACGGCGGCGCCGCGGCGAACAACGCGCTGCTCCAGTTCCAGGCCGATCTGCTCGGCGTGCCGGTCGTCCGCCCGAAGGTCACGGAGACGACGGCGCTCGGCGCGGCGTATCTGGCCGGCCTCGCGGTCGGCTTCTGGGATTCGGTGGACGCGCTCGCGCGGCACTGGCAGGTGGACCGCCGGTTCGAGCCGTCAGCCGCCCCTGCGGACGCGGCCGCACGCCGTGCCGAATGGCACGAGGCGCTCGGCCGATCGAAGGGCTGGATCCGGAAGGGAGACTGACATGCGCCGGGCGGACATGGTCGCCCGGCTCGATCGCCACGACGGCCCCTGGGACCTCGTGGTCGTCGGCGGGGGAGCCACGGGCGCCGGCATTGCGGTGGACGCCGCGAGCCGCGGGTACGACGTGCTGCTGCTCGAGCAGCACGACTTCGGCAAGGGCACGTCGAGCCGCAGCACGAAACTCGTGCACGGCGGTGTCCGGTATCTCGAGCAGGGCAACATCGCGCTCGTCATGGAGGCGCTGAAAGAGCGCGGCCTCCTCCGGCAGAACGCGCCGCATCTGGTCAGCAACCTCGCCTTCGTCGTCCCCAACTACGACTGGTGGGAGGCGCCGTTCTACGGGCTTGGCCTCAAGGTCTACAACGCGCTCGCGGGAAAGTACGGGTTCGGCGCCTCCGAGATCCTCTCGCGGGAGGAGACGCTTGCGCGATTGCCGACGATCAAGACCGACGGCCTCCGCGGCGGCGTCGTCTACTACGACGGGCAGTTCGACGACGCGAGGCTGCTGATCAACCTGATGGAGACGGCGGCCGATCAGGGCGCGACCGTCCTCAACTACGCGCGCGTCGTCGAGGTGACGAAGGCCGACGACGGCTTCGTCGACGGCGTCGTCGCGGAGGATCAGGAGAGCGGACGGCGCTGGATTGCCCGTGCGCGCGTCGTGATCAACGCGACCGGGCCGTTCTCCGATTCGGTGCGGAGGCTCGCGGAGCCTGAGGCGCAGCCGCTGATCGCGCCGAGCCAGGGCATACATCTCGTCTTCCACGCGTCGTTTCTCGCGGCCGACTCGGCGATCATGGTGCCGCACACGTCTGATGGTCGCGTGATGTTCGCGATCCCGTGGCATGGGCACACGCTGGTCGGCACGACGGACACGCCGATCGACACGCCGACCCTCGAGCCGCGGCCACTGGAGGAGGAGATCGACTTCATCCTCGAGACGGCCGATCGGTATCTCCTCAAGCCGCCGACGCGCGCGGACGTGCTGAGCGTGTTCGTCGGCATCCGCCCGCTGGTGAAGGGCGGCGACGGCAAGCTCACGGCGGCGCTCTCGCGCGATCACACGATTCACATCGACGCGTCGGGCCTGCTGACGACGACCGGCGGCAAGTGGACGACGTATCGCAACATGGCGGAGCACACGGTGGACCAGGCCGCCGATCTCGCGCGTCTCGACGAGCGGCCGTGCGTGACGCGGACGCTCAACGTCCACGGCTTCCATCCAACCGCGGAGCGCTTCGGGCCGCTGCGCATGTATGGATCCGATGCGCAGGGGATCCAGGACCTGATGCACGAGACGCCCGCGCTCGCCGAGCCGCTGCATCAGGATCTGCCGTACACCGGCGCGGAGGTGGTGTGGGCGGCTCGTCACGAGATGGCGCGCACGGTGGAGGACGTCCTCGCGCGGCGGACGCGGGCGCTGTTCCTCAACGCGCGGGCCGCCACCGCGATGGCGCCCGAAGTGGCGCGCCTGATGGCAGCCGAGCTCGGCTGGGACGCGACGAGGACATCGGCCGAGGTCGCCGAGTTCGTCGCGCTCGCGCGGGGGTATCAGGTGTAGGGCGGTCTATGGGTCCATGGGTCTATGGGTGGCGTACCTGTCGCGCAGGCCTTCAGGCCTGCCGCGGCGGTCTGGTCGCAGACGGTCAGTCGATCGGCGGGACGGCCGAGCCCTGCGCCGGACATGCGTCGTTGCCGAACAGCGGCGCGGTCGCGCCGTTCGCCCTCCACCAGTCCCGCCAGTGCTGACGGATCGTCGCGGCGTCACCGCCGCACCATTGACGATGCGTCAAGGTGATCAGGGCGTTGCAGACGTTATCCCGGTAGATATCCACGGGCGCGTCAATCAGGATCGACACGGCCTCTCGCGAGCGGGTGTTCCCGAGCGCGATGACGGCATAGAAGAGTTCTTCGCGTTTCAAACCGGGCAAGGCGTCGGCGATCTCGTGCGCCGCGCGGTCCCCGCCGATGTGACCGAGTCCGGTTATCGCCTGCCTTCTCGTCTCGCCCGTGGTGTCGGGATCGCGCGCGATCCCGACGAGAAATTCGAGGTCGTCAGGGTTGCCGATTTGTGCCAGGGCGCGCGCGATTGCCGATTGTCGTCCCGAGAATCTCCGGTCGGGATAGAGCCTCTTGAGATGCCGGCGGCTCTCCGGCGTGTTCATCCGTCGAAGTGCGTCGATTGCGCCGGTCGCCCCAGAGCGGTCGTTGGCGAACCGCGCGACCATGGCCGCGAGAAATGGCGGAGCGCTTTCGACGATCGCCGATTGAGCCTGGTACCGCCGCTGCGGATCCGCGCTGGTCGCGTCAACGAGGTAGGGCGCAAGCGCGCCCTCGAGCTCTTTCTGCGATGCGGCGACGACTTCGAACGTGAGGATCCGATTGAAGAGGGCGCCCGGCACCGGTTCATTCGGTTGATGCCCGGGCGGCGTCGGCAGTGGCGGCGCGCTGTAGTCGATCGCCCACCCCCATCGAACCCCCGCGCGCCCGGCGATCTTGGCCCGATAGCGCCCCGGCGACAAGCTGTAGCCCTCCAGGAGATAGTGAAACGACGTGCGCTGCCCTTTTGTGATCTGGGGACCGTCGGCGAGTGCGCATCCCCCTCCGCCGACCTCGCCGGAGAAGCAGCCCAATAGATTCGGCGGAACGCGGCGGGTGGTGTCGAGCACGTCGAAGGTTACCCGCGCGTCGCAGTCGGAATACGCGATCGGATCGACGCCAACGTTCGTGACCTCGACTGTCACGACGATGGGCTCTCCCTGCAGGTAGGTCGGCCTGAGATCGCTTGTCCGCACTTCTACCTGCGCGAGCGCGGGGGAGCCGATCAGCACAAACAGGATGAGCAGCGCGCGCATGAGTCAGAGATTGTGACACTGACGTCGTGAAAACCGCCCGTCACCGTGGCAGACGCTCGGCTCGGACGAATCGACCCGCCTGCACGATTAGCGCTTGTACGCTGCAGCGGCTCGTTGGCATTCCGCTTGCAATTGATAGTTCAGCATCCAGCCGCCGGCGAGCCGGGCGCGAACGAGGGGCAGCAGACGATGACAACGAGAGCAGTTGCGGCGATGGTGGTGGTGACCGGGGCGCTTGCCCTGCCGCTTACGGCGGCGGCCCAGTACCCGGGCTGGGGCCGTCCGACCCAACCGAGGAGCGGCGCGTGTTTCTACAAGGACCCCGAGTTCCGCGGCGAGTATTTCTGCGTGCGCGACGGCGAGAACGAGCCCGACATGCCGCACGGGATGAACGACAAGATCTCCTCGGTCCGCATCTTCGGCAACGCGTCGGTGATGGTGTTCCAGGACTCGCGGTTCGAAGGCCGCTCGACGCGCTTCGACTACGACGTGCCCGATCTCAAGCGCGAGGGCTGGAACGATCTCGTCTCGTCGATCCGCGTGGGAGGCGGCTGGGGCCATAGCCACGGCCGCTACGGGAACGGCAACGGTAACGGATACGGCCACGGCAACGGATACGGCCACGGCTCCGGGTATGGCAACGTCGATCAGATGATCACGCGCGCGTATGAAGACGTGCTGAACCGTGAGCCCGACCAGGAGGGCCTGCGCGTCTACCGCCGGCACGTCGTCGACGACGGCTGGACCGAGCAGCAGGTGCGGCAGTCGCTGCGCAACAGCTCCGAGTACCGGGAGCAGAGCACGATGACGTACGGGAAGGCGCAGGAAATTGTGCGGCAGGCGTACCAGAACGTCCTGCACCGGGAGCCCGACGCCGGCGCGAACGGCTACGTGACCAACGTGATGAACAGGCGCATGACGCAGGCCGACGTCGAGCGCGAGTTGCGGAAGAGCTCGGAGTATCGGAATCGATAGGCAGGGGGCAGGGGCCGGGGCCGGCTTACGTAGGCCGCGACTTCAGTCGCGGCAGCACTTGTAGCGCAGGCCTTCAGGCCTGCATCGCTACCGTCGAGTTGGTTGCCGACGTTCGCAACCGGCATCCGGAGCGTTTGTGAGTCCAGGAGGCTCCATTGCACTTCATCTCCGGCACCGAACGCATCGCGATCATCGTCTGGACCCACGGGAGGTCGGGATAAGTTTCAGTTTCTCGCCAGCGGGAGATCGCCACAAAGCCCGGAACCTCGGAACCCGGAACCTCGGAACCCGGTACCTCCCTATCCTTTCGCCCCTTCCCGCTCGTGACGGGCGAAGCTCCGGTACGCCCACACGGTCAGCGAGTTCGTCAACACGCCGACGATGTTCCAGATGATCACGGGGCGCGACGCGATGAGCAGCCCGTAGTAGATCCAGGCGAGCTGGAACACCGCCATGATCGTCGCCATCGTCGGGTTGATGCCCTGGCTCGAGCGGCGCTTGATCATCTTCATCAGGTCGGGGATCGCCGCGAAGGTGGTGCCGAAGCCGGCGATGAAGCCCACGATCTCGGAGCGGTGGAACTCGGGGAGGAGCAGGCTCTGCGTGTCGTGGATGCCGATGCTCGCGCAGCCGGCAAATGCGAGCGCGCTCGGCAGGAGCACGGCGATCGTCAGTCGCCGGATGGCGGGACTGAAGTCCCGCCCTACGTACGTCAGCCTCATGGCGAATTCCTCGTGAGGACGAAGACGGACGCCTGCCACGGCGTTGCATCCACGAACAGGCCGCGATTCTGAAGGTCGCCGCCGTCGCGGTCGTAGACGGCGCCGTCGATCTGATCGGCCAGCCGCCATTCGGCGCCGGCGAGATCGCCGAAGGGCAGCGCGACGTAGCACTGGCTTTGATTCGACGCGTAGTTCACCACAACGACCACCCGCGCGTCTGAGCGCTGCCATGCGTACGCGACGAAACAGTCCGACGTCCAGTTGCCGTCCCATGCCGGCCTGCAGTCGAGGAGCTGCCAGTCACCGTCGCGCAGCGCGGGCAGCTTCAGCACTGTCAGGAGCCGCTCGTAGAACTGCTGCAGCCCCCAGTCGAGCGGCTCGACCGGACCGCGAACGAGGTGCGGGGAGATCCGCTTCGTGCGTCCTTCGAATTGCCCTGCATGAAAGAAGCGAAGCCCCGGCGACAGGTACGTGATGACGGCCGCCGCTTCGTGCGCGCCCGGTGCGAGCGCCGCGGCGGCGCGCGGTTCGTCGTGATTTTCCAGGAAGCGCGCCATCCTGTCCTGGTAGCCGGAATCGGCGAAGAAATGCGCGCGGATCGGCGGGACGTGCCCGTCGCGAAGCCGGTCGTACAGCCGCTTGTCGTAGGTGTAGTCAAACCCCTGTTGTTGCAGCGTCCACTCGAGGTCCCAGTAGACCTCGGCCATGAAGACGAAGGGAGACTGCTCTCGCACGCGCGTGGTGGCGCGCGGCCAGAACGGCTCCGCGTGCAGGCCCCACGTCCGCTCGAACACGTCGGGCAGCACCAGCATGGCCATGTCGCAGCGCACGCCGTCGCACTGTCGCGCGATCTTCAGGAGCGTCGCGATCATCGCCTCCTTCGTCGCGGGATTCGCGTAGTTCAACTGCACGGTGTCGGGCCACCCGGCGAAGTACGGGTCGCGACCGTAGGCAAACACGCGACTTCCCTGTGCGCTTTCAATCCGCGTGTAGTTCTGCGGCGAGTGCGCGAGGTCGTCGTCCGTGCCCTGGACGTAGAACTCGGGATGCAACTCCACCCACGGATGATCCAGGCCCGTGTGGTTCGGGACGAAATCGAGCAGCAGCCGCAGGCCGCGCGCGCGGAGCCGCTCGCGCAGGCGCGCTAGAGCGGCGTCTCCTCCCAGCTGCTCGTGGACGTCGTAGCCGGTGATGGCGAAGCCGGATCCCGCGATGTCGTCCTCGCAGAGATCCGGCAGCGTGTCCTGGAACTCGCGCCGCCACTCCGGGTTGGTGCGCGAGACGCGCTGTCCCGCCGCGCCCGTCTGCCAGACGCTCAGGAACCAGATCCAGTCGAAGCCCATCGCCGCCAGCCGGTCGAGCTCCGCGTCCGGGATGTCGTCGAGCGTGGCGGGTCGACCCAACGACTGCGCGAGCGCCATCAGCCAGACGCGCGTGTTGATCTGATAGAGCGACGGATAGCGAGGCGTGCCCACCTCAGCTCCCTTGTGCATCTCCGCGCGTGAAAGCGCCGCCTTTGCCGGCCGCGAGCAGCGTGTTCGCGTCCACCGAGCCAAAAAGGTGAATCAGCGAGGCGACCGCGCCCGTCCATCCGGTTTGGTGTCCGGCGCCGAGGCCCGCGCCGTTGTCGCCGTGGAAGTACTCGTAGAAGAGGAGGTAGTCGCGCCAGTGCGGGTCCTCCTGAAAGGTCTTCGTGCCCCCGAAGACCGGCCGCTGTCCGGACGTGTCCTTCAGGAAGATCCCCGCGAGCCGGTCGGCGATCTCCCTGGACACCTCGAAGAGGTTCATCACTTGGCCGGAGCCCGTCGGGCATTCCACCTTGAAGCTGTCGCCGTAGTACGTGAAGTAGTTCAGGAGCGCCCTGATCAGGATCACGTTGACCGGCATCCAGACCGGCCCGCGCCAGTTGGAGTTGCCGCCGAACATCCCGTTGTCCGATTCGGCCGGCAGGTAGTCCACGCGATGTTGCTGCCCGTGCACGTTGAAGGTGTACGGGTGATTTTCGTGGAACTTCGAGAGCGCCCTGATGCCGTGCGGCCCGAGGAATTCGTTCTCGTCGAGCATCTTCGACAGGATGCGCCGGAGCCGCTCCTCGTTGACCAGCGCCAGGATGCCCCGCTCGGCCACACCCTGCTTCCCCGTGCCCGTCGCGTGCATCGCCGCCGCCAGTTCGGGCATGCGGCGATGGCGTTCCTGCAGCGCGGCCGTCACCCGAGGAACGCGGTCCCGCTGCCATTTCTCGACGACCGTCGTGGCGGCCAGCGGGAGGAGCCCGACCATCGAGCGGACCTTGAGGCGCGTGGAGCGTCCGTCCGGCAGTCGCAGCACGTCGTAGTAGAAGCCGTCCTCCTCGTCCCACATGCCGTCGGGGCCCGGACGGTTCATGCCCAGCGCGATGAACGAGAAGTGCTCGACGAACTTGGTCACCATGTCTTCGTAGCTGCGGTCGTACGCGGCCAGCTCCACGGCCAGCTCCAGCATGTTCTGGCTGAAGAGGGCCATCCAGGCCGTGCCGTCCGCCTGTTCGAGGTGTCCGCCGGTCGGCAGCGGCGCGCTCCGGTCGAACACGCCGATGTTGTCGAGGCCGAGGAAGCCGCCTTCGAACACGTTCTTGCCGAAGCGGTCCTTGCGGTTGACCCACCACGTGAAGTTCAGCAGCAGCTTGTTGAACGTGGCCGTGAGGAACTCGAGGTCCGGTTGACGGCCAAGGGCCTGCTCGACGCGGTGAAGGAACAGGGTGGCGAACGCGTGGACCGGCGGGTTCACGTCGCTGAAGTTCCACTCGTACGCGGGCATCTGGCCCGACGGGTGCAGGTACGATCCGCGCAGCATCAGGGCCATCTGGCTCTTCGCGAAATCCGGATCGGCGAGCGCGAGCGGCAGCGCGTGGAAGGCCAGGTCCCAGGCCGCGTACCACGGGTACTCCCACTTGTCCGGCATCGAGACGACGTCCTCGTTGAGCATGTGGAACCATTCCCAGTTCCGGGTCGGGCGGAAGCCGGAGTGGAGCGGGTTGGAGTTGTGCTCTTCGAGCCAGGTGTCGCCGTCGAAGAAGAAGAACTGCTTGCTCCAGAGCATGCCGGCGATCGCCTGCCGCATCACGTTGGCCGCATCCGCGCTCACCGAGGGCGGCGTGAGCGCCTTGTAGAACTCGTCGGCGTCGCGACGACGCTCGTCGAACAGCGTGTCGAAGGCCTTGCCGAAAGGCTGCCGTTTCTGATCACGGGCACCGCCCGAGAGCCGCAGACGAATCGCCGTCGTCTTGCCCGCGCCGACGGTCAGGGTGTAGTGCGCCGCGACCTTCGTGCCCTGCTTCGCGGGGTTGACCGCATCCTGGCGGCCGTTGACTACGAAGTTGTTGATGCCGTCCTTGGCGTGCGCGCTCTCGTTCGGCGTCCCGGGGAAGAGGCGGTCGTTGTTGGTTTCGTTCTCGCAGAAGAGCAGCGAGGTGTCGCCGTCGCACGACAGCACGAACGAGCCGAGCAGCGGATGCGACGCCGCGACCGCGGAGGTGCCTCTCGGCGCGTCGATCTGTTCCAGGCGCGGCTTCTCGGTGGCCCGGTTCGCGCCGGAAATCCACGGCGACCAGTCGTTGCGGAACCACAGCGTCGGCAGCAGGTGCAGGTCGGCCGCGTCCGCTCCACGATTGGTCGCTGAGATTTTCACCAGGATGTCGTCGGCCGCGCCTTTGGCGTACTCGACGAAGACGTCGAAATAGCGGTTGTCGTTGAAGACGCCGGTATCGAGCAGCTCGTACTCCATCTCGTGGCGCGAGCGCTGGCCGTTCGTCTTCACGAGATCGCCGTAGGGATACGCCGCCTGCGGATATTTGTAGAGGTATTTCATGTACGAGTGGGTGGGCGTGCTATCGAGGTAGAAGTAGTACTCCTTCACGTCCTCGCCGTGGTTGCCCTGGCTGTTGGTGAGTCCGAAGAGGCGCTCTTTGAGGATCGGATCCTTGCCGTTCCACAGCGCGAGGCTGAAGCAGAGGCGCTGCTTGTCGTCGGAGATGCCGGCGATGCCATCTTCGCCCCAGCGGTACGCGCGCGAGCGCGCGTGATCGTGGGTGAAGAAGTTCCAGGCGTCCCCCGTTTCGCTGTAGTCCTCGCGAACGGTGCCCCACTGGCGTTCGCTCAGGTACGGCCCCCACTTCTTCCAGGCGGCCGAACCGGTGCGGGCTTCTTCCAGCCGAACGTGTTCCTTCGTTGTCGCCATGGGGAGTTCTCCTCGACTCGTTTCTGTCCTCGCATCCTAGAGCACATGTGAGGCCAGCGGTGGGATTACAGGGTGATGCGCTAACCGGCCGAGGTGGTGTGGCTTGCGAGGCGTGATGTTCCGTCGGCCGCACGCGCCCTCCACCCGTGCGGAGGATGTGCACGTACGCCCGTGGGGCAGGCCTTCAGGCCTGCAAGCACGGCGTTTGTGGGGCAGGCCTTCAGGCCCGCAAGCACAGCGTCTGTGGGGCAGGCCTTCAGCCCTGCGCGCCAACGGCGCCGCGCGTCCGGTGCTGCCGCCTCCGGGCCTCCGGCGAGCTGACGCTCGAAACCGCGCCTGTCGTCCGCTCGGATTGCAGACTGACGCCGAGCGCGCTCGCCCACATGTGTGGGCCTCGCGCGGCACTCCTCGCTGCCTTCGGCGCGGTCTCATTTCTGCCGCAAGTCGCGTCACTCGCAGTCGGCCCGGAACCGTCCGCGCGGCTGCCGCGGGCCGCCGCGTCGTCGTGTGTGGCGCAGGCCTTCCGCCTTCGGAGCTGCTTCGGCGGACCGCCGTAGCCGTAACGGAGGCTGGTCAGGCCTGTCGCCGCGCACATCAGCCGGGCTGGGACGCTGCGACCCGCCTGACGTCGCCGGTCACGATACTTGACTCGGTCAACTATTGCAGACAGACTCACAGTATCGGCTTCTGCCGTTCGAGGGACGCCCATGGCTGCTTCCGTGCTCGCGCGAGACGTCGACGCCGTTCGCCGCTTCAACCGCTTCTACACGCGGCAGATCGGCGTGCTCCAGGAGAAGCTCCTCCACAGCCGGTTCTCGCTGACCGAAGGCCGCGTCCTCTACGAGATCGGCTTCGACGGCGAGACCGGGAGGCCGCGCGCGATGCCGGTGACGGCGGCCGACATCGGCAAGGCGCTCGGCCTCGACGCCGGATACTTGAGCCGCATCCTGCAGCGCTTCGTCGCGCGGCGGCTGGTCCGGCGCACGGCGTCCGACGCCGACGCCCGGCAGTCCCATCTCGCGCTCACCGCCGCCGGGCGTTCGGCCCTCGTGCCGCTGCAGCAACTCGCGCGCGACGAGGTGGCGGCCATGCTGCGTCCGCTCTCGGCAGGCGACCGTCGTCGGGTCATCGACGCCATGCGTCTGATTCACGACTCGCTCCGGGCGCGCAAGCACATCGCCACGCAGCCGTCGATCGGGTTGCGCGAACATCGCGCCGGCGATCTCGGCTGGGTCGTGTCGCGGCAAGGCGAGCTCTACGCCGAGGAATATGGCTGGACGACGGAGTACGAGGGCCTGGCTGCCGAGATCGTCGGGCAGTTCCTGAAGACCTTCGACCCCGCGCGCGAGCGCTGCTGGATTGCCGAGCGCGACGGCGTCCGCGCCGGCGCGGTGATGATTGTCAGGCAGTCCGACCGCGTGGCGAAGCTTCGGTTGCTGCATGTCGAGCGCGACGCGCGCGGACTGGGCATCGGCAAGCGGCTCGTGGATCAGTGCGTCCGCTTCTCGCGCCAGGCGGGCTACTCGAAGATCACCCTCTGGACGCAGTCGATCCTGCTGGCCGCGCGTCATCTCTACGACGCGGCGGGATTCACGCGTGTGGCCGCCGAGCCGCATCATCGCTTCGGCAAGGACCTCGTCGCAGAAACCTGGGAGCTGTCGCTGGAGTGATCGCTGCAGTCCTCGCGGACTCTGGTACGATCGGTTCGACAGTCGCTGGATTGTACCTATGACAATCAACTTCGCCCGACGGATGGCCAACGTTCGTCCCTCGACCATCCGCGAGATCCTCAAGGTCACCGAGCAGCCGCACATGATCTCGTTTGCCGGCGGACTTCCCGCGCCGGAGCTGTTTCCCGTGGACGACCTGCTCACGGCCACCGAGCGGGTGCTGCGGCGCACGGGCGCGTCGGCGCTGCAGTACGGCGCGACCGAGGGTGCCGCGCCGCTGCGCGAGACGCTGACCGCGGACATGCGGAGCCGCGGCATCCGCTGCGAGGCAGATGACCTGCTCGTCACGACAGGGTCGCAGCAGGCGCTGGATCTCATCGGGCGTGTGTTCATCGATCCGGGCGACTGCATCCTCACCGAGAGCCCGACGTACCTGGCGGCCATCCAGGCCTTCCAGGTGTACGAGGCGCGGTTCGTCACGCTGCCGACCGACGAGCACGGGCTGATTCCAGACGCCCTGCCGCAGATCATCGCGCGCGAGCGGCCGAAGTTTCTCTACACGATCCCGAATTTCCAGAACCCCACGGGCATCACGCTCTCCATCGAGCGCCGGCAGCGGCTCTACGAGATCGCGGCCGCGCACGGGTTGCTCATCGTCGAGGATGACCCGTATGGCAAGCTGCGCTATTCGGGCGACGAGATTCCGCCGATCAAGTCACTCGACGATCGGGGCCAGGTGATCTACCTGAGCACCGTCTCGAAGACCATCGCGCCCGGCTTGCGCGTAGGCTGGGCGGTGGGGCAGAGGGACATTCTGCGGAAGCTCACGCTCGCCAAGCAGGGCGCGGACCTGCACACGTCCAGCTTCGATCAGCTGATCGTCAATTGCTACCTGACGGAGTTCCACGCCGCGGCGCACGTCGAGAAGATCCGCCGCGCCTACGGCGAGCGCTTCGCGCGGATGAACGAAGCGCTGAGCCGTCACCTCGCCACGAGTGTCGTCTGGACGCATCCCGAAGGCGGGATGTTCCTCTGGGTGACGTGCCCGGAGTCCGTCGACACCAACGATCTGATGCTCAAGGCGGTCGAACAGCACGTGCTCTTCGTGCCGGGGCGCGACTTCTTCCCCGATGCGTCCGGCCATCGGTTCATGCGCCTGAATTTTTCGAATTCCAAGCCCGACCAGATCGACGAAGGCATCGCGCGCCTCGCGCACGTGTTCGAGACCGTGCAGAACGGCGTTCAACCGTCTGGCTTGTCCGCTGGCACGTAGCCGGACCTCTTTCGCGCCGCCACCATCCAGCACGCCGCGGTGAACCGGACGTCGTCGCCGTGGATGAACGGCTCGAACGCGGCGAGCACGGTCTCGGTGACTCGCGCGCGGGTCTCGGCGTCGACGTCTGGCAGCGCCTGTCCCACTGGCCCGAGCCGCGTGACGTGGCGCGTCAGATCGTGCCTCGACATGCTGCATGCCACGTCGATCGGGCGGATGTCGATGTCGCTCCATCCGCTCGCCTCGAGGATGCCTTGCATCGCCGCCTTGTCGGCGAGCGCAAACTGTCCCGGCGCGTTCTGTCGCCGCGGCGGGAGGTTCGGCAGAAGCGGCGCCGCCGCGCGCTCGGCCGTCGTCATGAACGGGTTCTCCGCGGCGCTGCGCCAGGGAATCACGCGGAGCTCGCCGCCCTCGCGCGTGGCGCTGCGCAGGTTCGCGAACGCCGCGACCGGATCGTCGAAGAACATGATGCCGAAGCGCGACACGATCAGGTCGAACGTCGCGGGATCGAACGCGTAGGTCTGCGCGTTGGCGCAGATGAAGGCCGCGGGCGTGTGTTCGCGTTCCGCGCGTGCGCGCGCCACGCTGACCAGCGGTTCGGAGATGTCCACGCCCACGCACCTGGGTACGGGGGGCACGACTTCAGTCGTGCCATCCATCCCTCGCGCGATCGCGATCGTCGTCGCGCCCGCGCCGCATCCCACGTCGAGCACCGCGCGGCGCGGTGTCGCCGACGCCACCTGGACGAGCAGCTCTTCGAACGGCTTGTAGAGCTGATCCAGCAGCGCCTGATTTTCGACCCACGCCTGGCCGGACCGGCCATTCCACAGTCGCGCCTGTTCGCCTTCCATCTCGTGCGGGACGTCCACGGTTCCTGCTTCTCCAATCCAAAGTACCACGCCGGCCCTCATCTCGTCTCTCGGCGGTGGCCGTGCGCACGAAGAGCGGCGCGCTGCGACGGCTCCCTCGTCAACGTTTCGATGTTCGCTCGAGCTCCATCCTTTGCTCCAGCGCAATGAGTAGGAGCCTTCGGCCCGTCCGTGAAGTCTGACAATTGTTTTGGCGCAACGCGCTGCCGCTCACATCCTGAGACGATGCGATGGGGATGGTGGACGACATGCTCGCTACGACAACCGCTACTCGTGTTCTGGACGAGCTCTTCTCGGAACCGGACAGCTGGAGCCGACTGACCGACCGTGAGCTCGCTGAGCTGCTCGCCTGGGCCTGCACAACGTACGGATCCCGGACTGACCGGACGCGCACGGTACAGCTGCGTCAACTCTACGCACACGCCGTCGACGCGCTTTCACCGCAAAAGCGTGCGGACGTAGTCCTCGGCCTGATGAGGCCTCTCGAGCAGCTGGCGCGTGAAGGTCAGGACACCGTTCACGCGATGGTCCCGTTCCTCGCGCTTGATTCGGATTTCGTCGTCATTTCAACGGCCACACTGCAGGCGGCGCAATTGGCAGCTCCGACACCGGACGAGCCATTGACCGGGCCTCGAGCGGTGCTGGGGCTGGCGCTGGAGTTTGGCGACCCGAACATCCAGGTCGCCATGCTCTCGGGTCTCGCTGCGCTTGGAGACGCGCGCGTGTTTGAGCTGCTCGACGCGCAATGGCATCGCGTCTCTCACCATGCGCACATCGGCCTGTTCGCCTCGATCTCGATGCAGCGGGCCACCGTGGCCGGCATCGATTTCCTCATCGGGAAACTGGAACGGTCAACCGGCGAATCCCGGGATCGCCTCGCCGGCCCCATCGTTGCGACCCTTGTTCGGATTGCGGAGTCAGCAGCCCCTGCCGATTCCGCGCGTCCGTTCACCGGCACGGGCGTGCGCGACGTCGCACGGGTGTTTCCGTCGTGGGCCGTGCCGGAAGGCCAGAACCCGGTTGTCGTGCGCGCGACTTACACCGTTGCCGAGACAGGATCCTGGATCCTTCCGCGCCTCGAGCGGCTGGCCGCGGACGAGGGCCATCCGAAGCTGCTGCCCATGGCGATTCGCGCCTGGGGTCCGTAGAGCGGGGCTTCAGCCGCGCCGCACCCGTCGCACCGCCACCATCCAGACGCCGCGCCGCACGCGACACGCCTTGCCGTCGAGCTGGCTCTTGCATGAGCTCGGCACGTTGTGCGATCTCGAGACCGGCCCCATAATGAAGCGCTTCGTATCGAAGGGAGGGTCGGGAACCCAGAGATGAAGTGTCCGCATTGCGGAGGGCCCGTTCTCGCCTCGCACCGGTTTTGCGGCAACTGTGGCGGCGCGATTTCCACAACCAGCGGCGACGTCTCTGTCGGGACGCTGACTCCTCCGCCGGTTGACCCCGCGAACACGCCGGGCGTCTCGGCAACTCCTGTCCCCGAACCTCCCGAAACACCCGACGATCCGTCACTCACCGCGACGCTCGCTCCGCTTCCGCCCCAGGACGCCCTCACTGTCGACAGCGGTCGACCGGCTCCCCGCAGTTCCGCCAGGGTGCCGTCGACGACGCTGGGGCCCGGCAGCCGCTTTGGCCAGCGCTATCACCTGATTCGCCTGCTCGGCGAGGGCGGCATGGGCGCCGTCTTTCAGGCCTGGGACGAAGAGCTCGCCGTCGTCGTGGCGATCAAGGTGATTCGCCCCGAGTCGCTGAGGGATCCGACCGCGGCGCGCGATCTCGAGCGCCGCTTCAAGCGGGAGCTGCTGCTCGCCAGGAACGTCACCCACAAGAACGTCGTGCGCATTCACGATCTCGGCGAGATCGACGGCGTCAAGTACATCACGATGCCGTACGTGCACGGCAGCGATCTGGCGACGTTGATCGACCGCGAAGGACATCTTCCGGTTGCGCGGGCGCTGAACATCGCGCGTCAGATCGTGGCCGGCCTCGTGGCCGCGCACGAGGCTGGCATCGTCCATCGCGATCTCAAGCCGGGAAACATCCTGCTCGACGAGGAAGACCACGCCCTCATCACCGACTTCGGCATCGCCCGCTCCATGGAGGGAGCGGGCGGCGGAACGATGACCGGCATGATCGTCGGCACGTTGGAATACATGGCGCCCGAGCAGGGACGGGGCGCGGCCGTCGATCATCGCGCCGATATCTACGCGTTCGGTCTGATTCTGATGGACATGCTCGTCGGACGCCGCGGCATCTGCCGCACCGGAAACGCGATGGCGGATCTTCTCGCGCGCATGATGAAGGCGCCGCCGCCGGTGCGCCTGACCGATCCGTCGATTCCCGAAGCGGTGGACGAGCTCATCGGCCACTGCGTGGACCCCGATCCAGGCCGCCGGTATCAGAAGACCGAGGAGCTCGCGGCGGATCTCGACGCCATCATCGGGCCCCGCTCGCCATCTGCGGCGTCGAGGCTGCCGTTGAACCTGCCGTCGGCGGCCTGGATCGAGCCCCCGGCATCGACGACGACGCCGGTGGCGGTCCCGGCGTCTGCGCCGTCAACCACGGCCGGATTCAAGTCCTGGCGAGCTGCGGCCGCAATCGGCGGCTTGATCGTGCTCGGCGCTGGCGGGTTCTTCCTGCGCGGGCGCTTGATCGGACGCTCCACCGAGTCGCCTGCGGCGACTACGGCCGCAGTGCCTGCGCGCTCGGTCTCGCTCTTCATCGTCCCGTTTCGAAATGCGTCCGGCAACGCCGCGCTCGACTGGCTCGGTCCGTCCGTGGGCAACATGTTGCGGACCGACATCGGCCAGTCGTCATCGCTGAGAACGGTGTCTGGCGATCGCGTGTCGCAGATCCTGACCGACCTCAGAATCGGGCAGGACACGAGCCTTCGCCCGGAAACCCTGAGCAGCCTGGCGCAATACAGCAGCGCGACCACCGTC
>JBKPSY010000120.1:0-9482 GCA_046735235.1 Acidobacteriota bacterium
GACCGGACCGGCGAGCCTCCGGCGGACCAGCCGCGTCGCTCCCAGACGATACGACAGCGAGCCCGTCAAGGACCCAGCTGCGCCTGCGTCGAAGGGCTCGACGCCGGAGTCTCCGAAGGACCCTGCAGCGACGTCTCTTGACTGCTATAGTCAGAGAAGCCGCCAGGGGCACGTTGGGAAGTGCGGAAGTGCGAAGGTGCGGAAGTGCGAAAGTGCTGACGCGCCGCCAACGTTGAGAGCGCACCCTTGGAACCTGATTCCACCTTCGCGCCGGGCGCGCGGTGGACCCGCCGAAGCGCCGAAGGCGCGAAGGCGGGCCGGTTAACACCGGCGGAGGGAGCGCGGCTGTCCCGCCGCCTTGCCCGCGTACGCGCTTCCCGCGCGCCGCGGATCCGAGGCCCTGATGTCAGTCACGAGTTATTCGGACGCCTTTCCCGGTTCCCGCAAGGTGTATGTCGATGCGCGCGCGGGCGAGACGCCGCTTCGCGTGCCGGTGCGGGAGATCTCACTGTCGGGCGACGAGCCCGCGCTGACCGTTTACGACTCGAGCGGCCCGCAGGACGTCGATGTCCGCAGCGGCCTGCCGATCGGGCGGCGCGACTGGATTGTCGGCCGCGGTGACGTCGAGGAAGGCCCGCGCCGCCTCGTGCAGACGACGTGGGCGCGCGAGATGCCGCCTGCCATCGCGGCTCGAACGCGTACGGCGCTGCGGGCGCGGGACGGACGCACGGTGACGCAGCTCCACTACGCGCGCACCGGCGTGATCACGCCCGAGATGGAGTTCATCGCCCAGCGCGAGGGCCTCGACGCCGACTTCGTTCGCAGCGAGGTCGCGCGCGGCCGCGCGATCATCCCGGCCAACGTGAACCATCCCGAGCTCGAGCCGATGATCATCGGCCGCAACTTCCTCGTAAAGATCAACGCCAACATCGGCAACTCCGCCGTGACTTCCTCGATCGAGGAGGAAGTGGACAAGCTGCGATGGGCGACGCTCTGGGGCGCCGACACGGTGATGGACCTCTCGACCGGGAAGGACATCCACGAGACCCGCGAGTGGATCCTGCGCAACGCCCCCGTACCGATTGGCACCGTCCCGATCTACCAGGCGCTCGAGAAGGCCGGTGGCCGCCCCGAAGACCTCACGTGGGAGATCTATCGCGATACCCTCATCGAACAGGCGGAGCAGGGCGTGGACTACTTCACCGTCCACGCCGGCGTGCTCCTCCGCTACATTCCCCTCACCGCCCGCCGCGTCACCGGCATCGTCTCGCGTGGGGGATCGATCGTCGCGAAGTGGTGCCTCGCGCATCACAAGGAGAGCTTCCTCTATACGCACTTCCGCGAGATCTGCGAGATCATGCGCGCCTACGACGTCAGCTTCTCGCTCGGCGACGGCCTGCGTCCCGGTTCGATTGCCGACGCCAACGACGCCGCGCAGTTCGCCGAGCTGAAGACGCAGGGTGAGCTGACGAAAATCGCCTGGGAATACGACGTCCAGGTGATGAACGAGGGCCCGGGCCACGTGCCGATGCACCTCATTCGCGAAAACATGGAGAAGCAGCTCGAGTGGTGCGAGGAAGCGCCCTTCTACACGCTCGGGCCGCTGACGACGGACATCGCACCCGGGTACGACCACATCACGTCGGCGATTGGCGCGGCGATGATCGGCTGGTACGGCACGGCGATGCTCTGCTACGTCACGCCGAAGGAGCACCTGGGCCTTCCCAACAAGGACGACGTGAAAGCCGGTGTCATCGCCTACAAGATCGCGGCGCACGCCGCGGATCTCGCCAAGGGGCATCCACGGGCGCAGGCGTGGGACGACGCCCTCTCGAAGGCGCGGTTCGAATTCCGCTGGCGCGACCAGTTCAACCTGGCGCTCGATCCGGTCACCGCGCGTGCGTACCACGACGAGACCCTGCCGGCCGAGGGCGCGAAGGTCGCGCACTTCTGCTCCATGTGCGGCCCGAAGTTCTGCTCGATGGAGATCACCAGCCAGGTGCGTGAGTACGCCCGCACCCACGGCGTGACGACAGACGATGCGGTGGAGGTGGGTCTCGCGGAGAAGGCGGAGGAGTTCAGGAAGACGCGCGAGATCTACGTCGCTCGTCCTGAGAATTGAACCGCGACAACGGATCTGCGTAGTCTGCGGATTCTTTGTTCTTACCGCGGCGCGCCCGGCAGCACCGGCACGATCTGAATGATCGTCGAGAACCGCTCGGGTGATCCGCCCGGGCGTGGGTTCAGGTACCCGCCGTTGCCGTCCAGCGAATAGTCCTTGATCGTCACGCTCGGCGGGAACGACATCGTGTTCTCGTCGTACTTCCCGATCTCGAAGATGTAGACCTGCGGGTTGTCGAAGATCGCTGTGCCGCGCTGCTTCAACAGCGTCCGGTAGTACGCCACCAGCTCCCCGGCGCTGGCCGTCGCGCCATACAGGTAGTAGCGCTGGCCGCGGCCGGCGTCGTACGACGTGAGGAATTGCGCGCTCGGGTAGACTGTCACCCCTATCGTCTGCGGACTCGGCGGCGCGTCGTCCGGAAAGAGCGCGCCGAGGGCCGTCGCCGGCGCCGGCAGTGGCGCGTCGGGCCGCGGCGGCGCGGGACGCGTCACGGGCTTCGGGCTCTGGGCGCCGAGGGCCGCGATCACGAACACGACGCCGAGAAGGCTCGACATGCCGCCATTATAGGCCGCGGCTCATTCCCGGAGACACTCCACCTCATGCTGTCGCTGCTTGCTGCCGCCGAGTCGCACCGCGACTGGGCGCTGACCGTCATCGAGGATCTCGTCCGCCTCGAGTCTCCGTCAACCGACAAGGCGGCGCTCGATCGCGTCGGGGCCGAAATCGCGCGCCTCTTCGTCGAGCTCGGTGCCCGCGCGGCGGCGCTGCCGCAGGAGCGCTCCGGCGATCACCTCCGCATCGAGATCGGACGCGGCGACGAACAGGTGCTCGTGATCGGCCACTTCGACACCGTCTGGCCGATCGGCCAGATCGACACGATGCCAGTGCGGCGAGAGGACGGCCGTCTTTACGGGCCAGGCTCGTACGACATGAAGGCCGGCATCGCGATGGCGCTGCTCGCCGCTCGCATCCTGATCGAAACCCATCGCCTGCCGTCGCACCGCATTGCGATGATCTGGACGTCGGATGAGGAAGTCGGCAGCGACACGTCGCGCGCGATCCTCCAGGCCGAGGCACGCCGCAGCCGGGCCGTGTTCGTGCTCGAGCCGGCGCTCGCCGGCGGCGGCGTCAAGACCGCGCGGAAAGGCGTCGCGGATTTCCGGATCGAAGCCACCGGGATTTCGGCGCATGCCGGCGTCGAGCCCGACAAGGGCGCGAGCGCCATTCATGAGCTCGCGTGGCAGGCGGTCCAGTTGCTCGCGCTGAACGATCCGTCGCGCGGACTTACGATCAACGTCGGTTGCATCGGCGGCGGCACGCGTCCGAACGTCGTCGCGGGCGAAGCGACGATGGATGTCGATGTCAGGATTCCGACCGAGGCCGACGCCGCTCGGGTCACGGCCGCCATCACGGCGCTCGTCCCTCGCGATCCTCGTGTGCGTCTGCGCGTCAGCGGCGGTGTCAACCGCCCGCCGATGGAACGAACGGCTGGAGTTGCCGCGCTTTACGAGCGCGCCGCGCGCATCTCGCGCCAACTCGGCAAGGAATTGCCCGAGGGCGCGACCGGCGGCGGATCCGACGGCAATTTCACGGCAGCCCTCGGCATTCCAACGCTCGACGGCCTCGGCCCGGACGGCGCCGGCGCCCACGCGCTCCACGAACACGTGCTCATCGATTCGATCCCCTTTCGGGCGGCCCTCCTCGCAGGATTGTTGCGACTGGACTAGTCGCTCCGGGCGTCCCACCCGATACCCCTAGTAGCGACGCGGCGCGTCCTCGACCCTCAGTCCTCGGAATTGGAATGGTGCGCGACGGCACCATCCGTCGAGCACGGCGTCGAGCGACGGTAACCCGCGTCACGACAAGGGCTTCTGATGTTTCACGGCAGGTTGCGGCAACGCAACGCGCACGTGGACTCGATCTTGCTTTACTAGGGGCAGGAGGCAAGCGCTCCGTGGAAGACTTCGACATCGCTGCTGGCAAAGTGGGTGAGAGCGGACAACGGCTGGCGGAACGCGCCAGCGAGGAGGCTCGCCGACGCGAGCATCCGGTCGTCGGCAACGAGCATCTGCTCGTGGCGTTCGCCCAGTCGGATTGGGATCTGTTCGCGCGCGTCATGCGCGATTTCGACCTGAATCCTCACGCCGTTTTGCACGCCGTGGAAGTCGAGCTCACACGACAGCCGCGAGCCGACGTCAAAGATCTTCGCGTGTCGCCCGCGGCGAAGCTGGTCTTCAAGCTCGCCTACCATCACGCGACGCGCGCCGGACGCCAGACGCTCGAGGCGTCGGATCTGTTCGCTGCGCTTTTCGAAGACAGCCAGGGCGTCCCCGCCGCCGTGATGCGGCGCGCCGGCGTCGAGCCGGAAACGATCGTCTCCCGCATCACGTCGCGGGTGCGCGACATCGAGCGTGACGACGAGCGGCTGAAGAAGCAGTTCGAGCTGCCGCCGTTCCTGAAGCACTTCGCGACGAACCTGAACCTGCTGGCCCGCCAGGACAAGCTGCCGCCGGTTTTCGGCCGCGTGCACGAGATCCAGCAGGTCGTGGAGATCCTCAGCCACCGCGAGCGCGCCAACTCCGTGATGCTCATCGGCGAGCCCGGCGTCGGCAAGACGGCGATTGCCGAGGGCCTCGCGCACCGCATCGAGTTCGAGCCCGAGACGATTCCGGTCCGTCTGCGCGACTGCCAGGTGGTCAACCTGCAGCTGAACAGCCTCGTGGCCGGGACGATGCTGCGCGGCATGTTCGAGGACCGGATCCAGAACGTGCTTCGTGAGCTCAAGGAGCGGCCGAACCTCATTCTCTTCATCGACGAGGCGCACACGCTGATCGGCGCCGGCTCGGCGCTCGGCGCGCCGGCCGATGCGGCAAATGTCCTGAAGGGCGTCCTGGCCCGCGGCGAGGTGCGCATCGTCGGCGCGACCACGCTCAGCGAGTACAAGGAGTTCATCCAGGAGGACGAGGCGCTCTCGCGCCGCTTCCGCACGGTGCACGTCGCCGAGCCCACGATCGACGAGACGCGCCGGATTCTCCAGCACGTGCGGCCCCGCCTCGAGCGCAACTACGGTGTCCGCGTGGACGACGACGCGATCGAGACGGCGCTGATGATGTCGCCGCGCTACATGCGGCACCTGCGGCTGCCCGACAAGGCGATCGGCTGGCTCGACACGGCCGCCGTGCGCGCCGAGATCGATCGCCGGCCCGACGTTCGCGCCAGCGACGTCGTCGCCGTGATCGCGCAGACCGCGCGCATCCCGGAGGACATGGTCTTCCGCGACGTCGCCGATCGCTTCAAGGACATCGAAGCCCGGCTCTCCTCGCGCGTCGTCGGCCAGAAAGCGGCCGTGGCGGCGGTGGCCGAGCGCCTGGTGATGAACAAGGGCCCGCTCAAGGACGGCTTCGACCGCCCCGACGGCGTGCTGCTCTTCCTCGGCCCGACGGGCGTCGGCAAGACCGAGCTCGCCAAGGCGGTCGCCGAGTACCTGTTCGGCGACGAGAAGAAGATGATCCGCATCGACATGTCCGAGTACCAGGACGGTGCGGTCTCGGTGGACAAGCTGATCGGCATGCCCCGCGGCATCGTCGGCGCCGACCGCGGCGGCGTGCTGACGAACCAGCTGCGCGACAACCCGTACACGGTTGTCCTGCTCGACGAGGTCGAAAAGGCGAGCCCGACGCTGCTGAACGTGTTCCTGCAGGCGTTCGACGAAGGCTGGATCACCGACGGCAAGGGCAAGCGGGTCTATTTGAGCGATGCGATCGTCATCATGACGTCGAACCTCGGGGCGGAGCACTTCAGGAAGCTCTCGAACCCGCTTGGATTCCGCGCGGCGACGCAGACCATCGGCGACGTCGAGAGTGACGTGCTGCGCGAGCTCGAGCGCCGCTTTGCGCCCGAGTTCCGGAACCGGATCGACGACGTCGTCCTGTTCTCGCCGCTGGCGCGCGACGAGGTGCGTGAGATCGCGCGGCACTACCTCGCGAAGATCGAGGACACGCTGCGCGCGCGCAAGAAGACGATGGTCGTGGACGAGGACGCGCTCGAAGCACTCGTCGAAGAGGGCCACAGCCTGGCCTACGGCGCGCGGTTCCTGCGCCGCGTCATCGACGAGCGGGTCCGTCTGCCGCTCAGCCAGCACTGGGGCGACGCGGCGACCTTCCACTTCAAGACCGAGAACGGGAAGGTCGTGCTGGAGACCGGCGGGGCCCACCTCGCCCTGGCATACGGGACGTAGCCCCGCCTTCGCGGCTGCGCCGCTACGGCGTGGCTGCGGCTGTCCGGGCGAAGTTCCGAGCGCGGGTCACGAGCCACAGCGGCCGGCAGATGTCCGGCGCCGCCTCGTGACCCGCGATTTCTGTACGGGCCGGCCTTCGGCCGGCAGTGGCCGCTTCGCGGCGCGGGCCAGCCCGCTGGCGACGGCCCTTCGGGCCTTTGCCCTGAGCGCGAGCGAGGGGCCGTTGCCGGGGAGCAACGCGACCCGGCCCCTGTCGCCGCGCAGCGCCGGCCTACTCGAATCGCTTCTCCGACAACCCCAGCGCCTCGCGCAGCTCCCTGACTGTCTCGTGCACCGCCGCCGAGTAGGTCTTCGGCACGCGCTTGGCGCCGTGCGCGAAAAGTCGCTCGTAGCCGGGCACGAGCGAAGGGAAGTCCTTCGCCAGATACTTCATGAAGTGATCGCGGGTGCCGCCTTCGAGGTGGAGCACGTTGGCGCCGACAAACGCGGCGTCGTGCTCGGCGATGGCGGCCAGCGTCGACTCGACCAGCTTGCGGCTCGTCGTGATGCCGGGCACCAACGGGGCCATCAGCACGCCGGCGCGAATGCCCGCGCGGCGGAGCGCCCGGACCGCGCGCAGCCGCTGGCGCGGATGCGCCGTGCCCGGCTCGAGCTTGCGCCACGCATCCTCGTCCACCGTCGGCACGCTGACGCAGACCGTCACGCGCGCGGCCCGGCTGGCCTGCTGCAGGACGTCGGCGTCGCGCATGACCATTGGGCCCTTCGTGATGATCCCGAACGGCGTTTTCGAGGCGCCGAGCTCGACGATCGTCCCGCGCGTGAGCTTGTACTGCCCCTCAATCGGCTGGTACGGATCGGTGGCCGTGCCGAGCGCGACGCTGGTCTCGCGATCCCAGCGCTCGCGCGACAGCTCCTTCGAGAGCACCTCGACGAAGTTGACCTTCACGAGAATCACCGAGGCGAAGCTGTCGTCGGCGTCCAGCTCGAACTGGGTGTGATAGCGGCGCGCGAAGCAGTAATGGCAGCCGTGCGTGCAGCCGCGATACGGATTGAGCGTCCACTCGAAGGGCATTCCCTTCACGCGATTCAGGGCCGACCGGCACCGTACCTCCTGGTATGTCGCGGCGTCGGCCTTCCGCATCGCGTCGGGCAGGTTGGCCACGCCGCCTTCCTTCACGCTGTCGGCGATATCCCTGGTCGTGGGCCTCAAAGTGAGAGGAAACAGGCTGGTCTGGCGCATGGTTCGCCTTTACTTCGCCTATCCTGAAGCGCGGGCGAGCCGGTGTCAATGCTCGATTTGTCGCCACCAGCTCAGCAAATCGTCGAGCGTTTGATCGAGCGGGATTTCGGGTCGCCAGCCGGTCGCGGTCGTGATCCGATCGTGCGACCCGACGAGCACCGGCACGTCCACGTGGCGCAGCCTGGAAGGGTCGACGACGATCTCCACCGGCACTTTCGCGCGCGCGACGAGGCCCTCGACGAGGGAGCGGATCGTCGGCGCTTCCCCGCGGCAGACGTTGTAGGCGGTGCCCGCGACGCCTCGCTCGGCCAGCGCGCGATACGCGCGCACGGTGTCGCGGACGTCGGCGAGATCGCGGCGCGGTTCGAGGTTGCCGACCAGGAGTTGGGGTTTGCCCAGCCCGACCTCGATGCGTGCGATCTGCTGCGCGACGCTCGAGGCCACGAACGCCGGCGATTGCCTGGGCCCGATGTGATTGAACGCCCGCGCGACGATCACGTCGAGGCCGTCGTGCCGCGCCGCTCTCAGCGCCAGGGTTTCCTGGGCGAGCTTGCTGAGAGGATATCCGCCGGCGGGCGCGATGCCAGACTCTTCGGTCAGCGGCGCCGACGAGGGCTTGTAGACCAGGGCGGAGCCAGTGACGATCACCCGCGCATCTGCTGCATGCCTCCCGACAGCGTCGAGGATGTGCTGGGTGCCTCGCACGTTCACCGCGAGCGTCGTCCCTATCTGCGTGGCGTTGCGATTCGACTGCGCGTCTCCCGCGCAGTGATAGATGATGCGCGGCCGCGATTCGGCCACCGCGCGATCGACGTCATCGTGCGCCATCACGTCAACGGCGCGCCAGGTGCATCGCCGGCCGCCGGAGGCCGGGCCGGGAGTGCCGCGCCGCGACCACGCGACGATGCGGTCATCCTCGCGGGCCAGCAAATCGAGCAGGTGGCTGCCGGCGAACCCTGCGGCCCCGGTCACGAGCACCGGACGGGTCACGTCAGGGCTCTCTGCGGCCGTACTGCGCGTCGTGGAAGGCCTTGAACTCGGGATCCTCTTCCTTGATCGGACGCCACCACCACTCGTTGGCCCGATACCACTCGACGGTCCTGGCGAGGCCCTCGGCAAAATCCTGGCGCGGCGTCCAGCCGAGGGAACGCACTTTCGACGTGTCGAGCGAGTACCGGCGATCGTGCCCCGGCCGATCCTGCACGGGACGGATGAGGGTGCGCGGCCGACCGACGAGGTCGAGAATCATGTGCGTGAGGTCGACGTTGGCCACCTCGTTGCCGCCGCCGACGTTGTACACCTCGCCGTTGGTGCCCTTGGCGATCAGCAGGTCGACCGCGCGGCAGTGATCCTCGACGTGCAGCCAGTCGCGGATGTTTCGGCCGTCGCCGTAGAGCGGCACGGGGATCTCGTCGATCGCGTTGGTGACGAAGAGCGGGATGACCTTCTCGGGAAACTGAAACGGCCCGTAGTTGTTCGATGCGCGCGTCACGATCACCGGCAGTCCGTATGTGGCGAAGTAGCTGTACGCGAGGCGGTCCGCGCCGGCCTTGCTCGCCGCGTACGGGTTCCTCGGCTTCAACTCGTCGGTCTCCCGGCTCGCGCCGCTGGGCACGCTGCCGTAGACTTCGTCGGTCGAGATCTGCACGAACCGCTTGAGGTGCGGCGCGCGGCGTGCGGCCTCGAGCAGGACGAACGTGCCGAGCACGTCGGTCCGGATGAACTCGCCAGCCCCCTGAATCGAGCGGTCCACGTGCGTCTCGGCCGCGAAGTGCACCACGACCTCGGCGCGCTCGACGAGCGGCGCCGCCACGGTCGCGTCCCCGATGTCGCCGAGGACGAAGCCGTGCCGCGGGTGGTCCATCACGTCGGCCAGCGTCTCG
>JBKPSY010000121.1:0-4747 GCA_046735235.1 Acidobacteriota bacterium
ACCGTACAGCCGGCGCACGACGAAGCTGTTGAACACCAGGAGCGCGACCGCGCCAATCAACCCGCCCGAGATGCTGTTGTCGTTCCCGATGATGGCGTTCTGGACCGTGTTCGACAGGATCAGCAGGACGACGAGGTCGAAAGGGTTGAGCTGAGCCATCACCCTCTTGCCCCAGGCCTTGAGGGCAAAGATCAGGAACAGGTAGACCACGATCGCGCGAACGATTTTCTCGAGCACCGACACGGGCGGGATCAGGATGTCGTGCCAGGGCATCGCGAACAGATGCGGGAACAGATGATTCATCGGAGCCATGCCTCCAGCCCCTTGCAATATTGGGCCCGGGCCCATTAGATACCCCCATGCCTGTTCCGTCACGCGCCCGTGTCGTCTCGGCTTCCCTTGCGTTGCTGGCTGTTGCCGTCAGCGCCCCGCGAGCCGCTGCGCCAGACATCAATCCGGCCTTGCTGTCGGCGCGGTGGCCGGCGTCCTGGATTCGCGCGGCAGGCGCTGGCGGCCGCGGCGCTGGCGTGTTTCTGTTCAGGAAAAGCTTCGACCTGCCTGCCGCGCCGACGCGCTTCGTGGTGCATGTGTCGGCCGACCAGCGGTACGAGCTCTTCGTGAACGGGCAGCGAACGGCCACGGGCCCCGCGCGCGGCGATCTGGATCACTGGCGGTTCGAGACCGTGGACCTCGCGCCGAAGCTGGCTGCCGGCCGGAACGTGCTCGCGGCGATCGTCTGGAACTTCGGCGCCGACGCCCCGATGGCCCAGATCAGTTTCGAGACCAGCTTCCTGATGCAGGGCGACGGTGAAGCCGAGGCCGTCGTCAACACGGGCAAGACGTGGAAGTCGATTGCCAACCCGGCGATCACTCCGCTGCCGATCGATCGCAAGGCCATCAAGTACCAGTATTTCGTCGGCGGGCCGGGCGAGATCGTGGACGCCTCGACATACCCGTGGGGCTGGGAGCAGCCGGCCTTCGACGACACCGCGTGGACCGCGACCGAGACGATCACGCCCGCGAGCCCACGTGGAGCACGCGACTCTCCGTCGCGGTGGTTCCTCGTGCCGCGCGCCATTCCGTTGATGGAAGACACGCCCGAGCATCTGGAGAAAGTCGTCCGCAGCACGGGCGGCGATGTGCCGGCGGGCGTCCTCGACGGCTCGGCGAAATGGACCATCGCACCGCACAGCCGCGTGACGGCGCTTCTGGATCGCGGGCACCTCACCAGCGCGTATCCAGAAGTGGTGACCTCGGGCGGACGGGGCGCGTCGATAGCGCTCACCTATACCGAAGCGCTGCATGACCCGACCGCGCACGGGCCAGGCGGCGACAAGGGCAACCGGAACGAGACGACCGGCAAGGTCGTGACCGGCCTGGCGGATCGGTTCCTGCCCGACGGCGGAAGCCATCGGCCCTTCTCGTCGCTCTGGTGGCGGACGTTTCGCTATGTCGAAGTGACCGTCGAAACCACGGACGAGCCGCTGACGGTGGACGCGATCCGCGCGCGGTTCAGCGCGTATCCGTTTCAACAGCGGGGGTCATTCGACTCCAGCGATCCCGTCCTCCGTCGTATCTTCGACGTCGGGTGGCGCACGGCGCGCCTCTGCGCGCACGAGACCTACATGGACACGCCGTACTGGGAACAACTCCAGTACGTCGGCGACACGCGCATCCAGGCGCTGGTGTCGCTCTACGTCGGCGGGGACGACCGACTGGTGAAGAACGCGATCGAGCTCTTCGACGAGTCGCGCACGCCCGACGGGATCACGCAGAGTCGGTATCCCGGTGCCCTGCCGCAGTTCATCCCACCGTTTTCGCTGTTCTGGATCGGCATGATGCACGACCTCTGGTGGTACTCGGGGGACCGCGCGTTCCTCGCCCAGTACCTTCAGGGCGCGCGCGGTGTGCTCGACTGGTTCGAGGCGCGCCTGACGCCCGATGGATTGCTGGGCAAGCTGGAGTGGTGGAACTACGCGGACTGGGTCGACACGTTCCCGAACGGCGAACCGCCGATGACGGCCGGTGGCGAGTCGGCGATCCTCACGCTGCAGTTCGCGATCGCGCTGGGTGAAGCGGCCGATCTCGAGACCGCATTTGGCAGCGCCGCCAACGCGGCGCGAGATCGCGCGCTGGCCGATCGCCTGAGCGCCGCCGTCAGAGCGTCGTGCTGGGATGCAACAAAAGGACTGCTCGCAGACACACCCGAGAAGCGCACATGGAGCCAGCACGTGAACCTGCTTGGCGTGCTATCTGACGCCATCCCGGCCGACCAGCGGCGCGCGGTGATGACGAAGGTCCTCGACGATCCCTCGCTGACGCAGACGACCTATTACTTCAAGTTCTACCTGTTCCGGGCCGTCGAGAAGGCGGGCCTCGCGGATCGCTATCTCGATCTGCTGGGCCCGTGGAAATCGATGCTCGACCTGGGCCTGACGACGTGGGCCGAGAAGCCGGAGCCGACACGCTCGGATTCGCATGCCTGGAGCGCGCACCCGACCGTGGACCTGCTGACGTTGGTGGCTGGCGTCGAGCCGGCGACGCCGGGATTCGACACGGTGCGCATCCGTCCGCATCTCGGATCGCTGACGACGCTTTCCGCGAGCGTTCCGACGCCGAAGGGCGATGTCGTCGTGGCCTACAAGAGGAACGGCACCCAGCTCACGGCGGACGTGACCCTTCCGGTCGGCGTGAACGGCACAATCGAGCTCTCTGGCCAGCAGACTTCACTGCACGCAGGGAAGAACTCGATCCGGAGGTGAGTCAACAGACACCTGGGTTCTGGGATTTGCGGGATTCAGCCTGCACGGTGAGCGCCACGGGCGTGGCCAGAGAGTGCTCGAATCCCTGAAACCGCTGAATCCAGGTGTCTTCCCAACTGCGGCTCCTACGAGGCCAGCAGTTTCCGCGCGATGGTCTGATACGAATCGGAGGCCTTCTCGAGCTCTTCGATCGAGACGTGCTCACGATCGGTATGGGCCACCAGAATCGATCCGGGCCCGAACAGCAGCGGCTTCCCCCACGCGTCCAGGAACGGAACATCGGTCGCGAACGGAAACGACATCGTCTTGAAGCCATCGACCGTGGTCAGCCGTACGGCGGGGACCTCGAGCAGGGTCTCGAGGCGGACGCGCGGCGTGAGCGCGTCGAGCGCGGGCTGCAGATCGGCGAACGCGCCGACGGTGCGGAACATCACTTCGGCCTCGGCGTGGGGAGAGACGACGTTCGGCGCGACGCCGCCGGAGATCAACCCGACGGTGTAGTGCGTTCGTCCGAGCAAGGCGTCTTCCGGCAACGGCTGCGCGCGCAGATCGATCAGCGCGTCGATCAGCTTGTCGATCGCGGACTCTCCCATGTCCGGCCGTGACGTGTGCGCGGCGCGCCCGGTGGCGATCAGGCGCACGCGGAGCACCCCGCGATGCGCGGTGCCGAGCGAGCTGTCGGTCGGCTCGCCGTTGATGAGATAGCGGCAGCCCGACGTCAGCAAATGCTGATTGGCGGTCTTGGCGCCATCGCTGCCCCGCTCCTCGCCGACCACGAACACCATCCCTACCCGACGCTCGCCCGCGGCGCGCAGCCGCTCGGCGGCGATGATCATCGCGGCGAGCATTCCCTTGGCGTCGCAGGCGCCGCGGCCATAGAGAACGTCGCCCTCGACGCGGCTCGGGAAGAACGGCGGCACGCAATCGAAGTGCGTGGAGAAGACGACCTCTGGCGGATCGAGTGTCGCGATGACGTTGACGCGATCGCCCGCGACGGGCTGCTCTTCGACGTGCCAGTGCAGGTGACGCAGGTAGGCCGCGAGCCAGCGGCCGCAGTCGCTCTCGCTGCCGGTCGTCGAGTCGATGTCGACGAGCGTCCGGGCGAGCGGGATGAGCGCTAGCGGATCCACCGCTCGAGCTCGGCACGCGTATCGGTGTGCTCGTCGCGGTACTTCACGATGACCGGGGTCGCCAGCGACAGCTTCCACTCGACCCCGGGTCCTACCGTGACGGCGCGCGCGCCGGGCACGACGACGGCCTTCTCCGGAATCACGATCGGCTGATGCTCGCTGGCCTTGATGATCTGCCCGTTCGGCAGGTCGTACACCGGGGTCGAGCGCGTGATGATCGTGCCCGCCCCGATGACGGCGCCCTTCTTGACGATCACCCCCTCATACAGCCCGGTGTTGCCGCCGATGAGCGCGTGATCCTCGATGATGACGGGCATCGCGCCAATGGGCTCGATGACCCCGCCTATCTGCGCGCCGGCGCTGACGTGGACGTGCTTGCCGACCTGCGCGCACGAGCCGACCAGCACGTGCGAGTCGAGCAGCGTGCATTCGTTCACGTAGGCGCCGATGTTCACGTACATCGGCGGCATGCAGATCACGCCCTTGCCGATGAAGGCGCCCTCGCGAATGGCCGAGCCGCCGGGCACGAGCCGCACGTGGCGGTCGAGCGACAGCGTCTTGAGCGGCATCGTGTCCTTGTCGAAGAACGCCCAACGGCCATGGTCCATCGAGTGATCGACGAGCCGGCCGAAGCGGAAGCCGAGCAGGATGCCCTGCTTCACCCAGGGGTTGCACCGCCAGCCGGTGGGCGACGACGGATCGGGCTCGGCGGCCCGCACCTCGCCGGCGCCAAGGGCATCGCGCAGACGGATGAACGCGCCGCGCGCGGCGAGCGCATCGGCCTTGTCACCCTGCGCGAACAACTCTTGGACGTGGAGCGCGAAGTCGCGATCGAGCATGGCTCAGTGTGTCACC
>JBKPSY010000122.1:0-11290 GCA_046735235.1 Acidobacteriota bacterium
CTCCAGTACAACAACGCGTCGTCTTCGTTCGAGTAGACCTTCAGGCTGACAGGCATGGCACACCTCTGACATCAGCGGCGCAGGCGGTAGAACGCGATGAGATCCAGTGGTTCGGGCGGAGCCGCGCCAAGCTGCCGCAGCAGCGTCGTCACCTGGCCGCGGTGATAGCTTCCGTGGTTCACGACGTGCTGCAGCATCTGCCAGAACGGTGTCGCCCCTGGAGTGCCGTTCAGCAATCGGTACTCGATGACCGCGGAGAGCCCGGCCTCGTCGCGGCTCGCCAGGAGCGCCCGCACTTCGTGCTCGAGCTCGATCCACGCGTGGCGGAGCGACTCGACGTCCGGAAATCGGTCGAACGGAATGGGCGCTGAGGGTGACTGGCCGTGCCAGCGTTGGCACCAGATCCAGTCGGCCGAGTACGTGTGAACGAGCGTGTCGCGCACGGACCCGAAGCTGCTGACGATCTCCCGGAGGTACTGCTCCGGCGTCAGCCGCGCGACCGCCGCGAAGACCCGATCGCGCGCCCAGTAGTGGTAGTCGACGAGCAGGGTGAGTTCATCTCGCGTCATGAGCGGCTCCGGTCGCGAACGTCAACGCGACGCCGTGGGTGATCTCTCCTTCGACCGTAAGCTCCGCGCGAGAGGCGTCCGCGCGAAACGGCACGTGCGCCAACCCGAGCACGCCCATCACCGTGGCGGTGTCGGCCACTCGCACCTCGAGCGCGGCAATCCGCCGACCGCCTGGCACCGCGCCATGACGAAGCCGGACGACCGCGCCGTCGTGCAGGACGACACAGCCTTCCGCGGGTTCTGAGCCAGTCGCTGGACGCTCGGATACCGGATCAGCGGTGACGCACGACGCTTCGCGTAATCCGAAGGCTCGGAACAACGCGCGCTCCGGATCCAGATTCTCTCCGGCCAGCGTGACGCCCACGAGACTGCTGGCGCCATTGGCATGGGCGAAGTGCTCGGGGCGATCGGTCGGCGACTGGTTGAGCCCTGCAAAGAAAACGTAACCGAGCGGGCTGTCGAACAGAAAATCCACGTGGCCACCGCTGGTGGACGCCGGCAGACGCGCCTGCTTCACCCGCTCGACCGCCAGCGCCGGCGGCTCGACGTCGAGCGACAGGAACGCCGGGCCGTCGCCGGCCTGGATGAGCTGACGGTACTGCGCCGTCAGCGCATCGGTCGCCTCCGGCGCCGTGATCAGCTCGATCTCTGTCCCATCGCGGAACTTCACGTGACGGTTTCGGATGCCGTCAGGATGCGGCCGGCCCTCCTTGAGCGCGAAGCCGAGACGAGCGTAGTCTGCGGAGGCTCCCTCCAGGTCCGCCACTGCGATGTTCACGTGACTGACGCCGAGGCGAGCGGCCGGCTCAGCAGGAACTGCGGCCGGAGACCAGGGGGCGCAAATCGCGAAAAGAAGAACCGACGTGATGCGCCAGGCGAGCGTCACCCGTGAAGAATAGCTCGGCCGATGTGGCGGGCCGACACACGGGCGGAGACGGTGAACCCGAAGAACGGGCCGAAATCACCGGAGGCCGCCATGCTGGTGATGAACAGCCGTGGCTCGCTCGACTGGAAGTGGTCGTCGAGCACGGGGAACCCGTCTCGGGTTGCGATGATCGGTCCGTCCCGGCCGTTCAGCAGCGGCACGCGCGCGATGTCGACTTTGTATCCGGTCGCCAGAATCAGGTCGTCCACCACCGTCTGGCCAGACGGCGCGAACGCCACGTCGATCGCGCCATCAGGACGGACCGCCGTCTGCGCGATCTCGGTGCGCGGCCGAAGCGTCACCGGCGCATGGCGCAGCCGCTCGCCAAGCCACGGCTCGAGCTTGAGCCGGCCCTCGGCCCAGAGCCGCCGCGACAAATCCTGCTTCTCGGCGGTCTCCAGGCGCCGGAACCACGTCGGATCGATCTCAGTCCGCGCCACGAGCGGGTCCACCCATTCCCATTCGGACTCCGCAAAGCGGGGCGTCTCGTGGCGGTACACGAGATCCACGTGCGAGGCGCCGGCCTCGCTCAGGAGGGCCGCCCATTCGAACGCGCTCTGACGTCCGCCGACGATCAGGACCCGGCGTCCGGCATACCGATCGAACTGGACGGCGTCGGCGGTGTGAGCCCAGCGGCCTGGCGGCAATCGGGCGACGAGATCCGGCGGCGCGTGGGAGAACGCGCCGAAGCCCAGGGCAACCACGACATGTCGAGCGTCGAGCGTGCGGCCGTTCGCGAGAGACAGCGTGAAGGACTGGGCGGGAATCGTCGGGGACTGAAGGACCTCGACGAGCGTCTCGATCGGATGGATCCCGCGCCGATCCTGCAGCCAGCCGGCATATTCGAGATAGCGCTCGCGCGACAGCGGGCCGCTCGGAGCTCCGCCTTCCTCCGCGAAGAACCGATCGATTGTCCACTCGCCTGGCGGATCGAGATGCCACTCGGCGGTCGAGCGCAGCAGCATGCCCACGGGCATGTGCTCGCGCCAGAACTCCATCGGGTGACCGATGATCGCATAGTCGACGCCGGCGTCCGCGGCCCAGGCCGCCTGCGCCAGGCCGAAGGGCCCGGCGCCGATGATGGCAAGCGTCAGCGGGGCCACAGCCAGCCGAACGTGCCGCCGACGAGCGCCCCGTAGATCAGGCCGTCGAACATCGACTTCAGCGTCATTCCCCAGTTGCGTCCCCACCAGATCGAATTTTGCGGGAGGCTCATGGAGTACGCCAGGAAGGCGGCCGTGCCGGCGAAGCGGAACACCTGCGGATAGGTGGCGCCGACACCGAGCGCACGGCCGGCGACGTAGGCGGCGCATCCCGACACGATGAGCGAATACACGAACCAGATGCCGAGCGCGGCTCCCATCGACGGCGCGCCGCTTGGAATCACGGTGATGAACGCGACCGGGCCCTTCTGGCGCTTCTCGATGAACGCCGGATCGCGCATCGCCGCGGCGGAGGCCGGCTTGGGCAGGCCGTAGTCGCCCGGCGCGAGATTGAACGGCCTGAGCGCGTCCTGTACGCCTGCCTCGTTCGGCACCTGGCGCAAGTCGTTCGCGTGGTAGCCGAGCACCATGTGGATCACGGAGCTGGCCAGGAAGACGAAGAGAGCGGAGAGCACGATCGGCAGCCAGAGCGAAGTCACGGGCACCATGCGGTCTCCTAGGGCAAGAAGTCAGAGCGCTCGATCTAGCGGCGTCCCCATGACGCCGCGGCGAGCACGACACCGGGCACGATGAACAGCGCGGAAAACATCTCTCGGGTCATTGTCAGGGCGCCGAGCCCGAAGGCGAGATAGACCAGACCGGCGACCTGCGTGGCACGGAGCGAGGCCGATGGGTTCCGCCGGACCTCGAGGAACTGCAGGACCACGGTGACGCCGATGATCAGCATCGCCGCGCCACCGAAATACCAGCCGGCGGCTATCCCTGTCACGAGGTCGGCCGGGGCATTGGTCTTCGCGAGGTCCGAGGCAATCGCCGGCCAGCCGCCGATGGAGTGCGCCGCGCTGCTCACGAGAATCAGACCGCCGCCGATGAGCCCGAGCACGTCACGCATCAGCCCTCCGATAACCCCCGAATCATACGGCCCCTTCAGCGTTTCCCTGCGGGAAGGCGGCGCGGCCGCTGCTTCGCCGAAATGGACTTCACGATCGTCTTGCCGCGGCCCGACGCGGCCAGCGGCGTCTTGCCAATCCCCACGGCGGTCTCGAGCAGCGCGATGACGTCCCGCTTGTCGAGCACCGCGGCGGTCTCGAGCCTGACGAACGCGCCCTGATTGCCTTCCCCTTGCAGCAGGCCCTTCGGATCGGCGATCTTGCGTCCCTGGGTGAAATACAGCGTCACCCCACGAGCGTAAGCCGCCACCGAGACGAAGACCTCGGAGGTCCGTTCGTTCGGTCCGTACCCGATCGCCAGGGCGTTGTAGTTGTCGTAGACGAGCTCATGCGCCGTCGGATAGCGCCTCCGGAGCTTCGACCGCGCCGCGCGAACGATGCGCGCGATGGCGGGGTCGAACTTCGCGATGAACGACTCGACCTGTTTCGCTGGCGTCGTGGCCGTCTTCGTCGTGGCACGGGTGGGCATCTGACTCCCCAGGTCAGCGCTGGCCCACGGTTCCCGGAATCGTCTGCGCAGGTGCCGATCGCACGACCCACAGCTCACGCGCCATGGCGATGGCCAACGCGAGCAGCGCGACCGCGCACGCTCGATACGTGAACCGCGCCCATCGGGCACCGAGGCGCCTGAACAGACGATCCACCAGCGCGGACATCACGAACGCCCAAACGACGGATGAGGCGAGGAACCCGGCGAAGAAGACCGCGTAGTGGGCGAAGGTCGGACGCGTGACGCCGAGCGACCCGAGCGCACTGCCAATCGCCGCCCAGTAGGCCAGATGCTGAGGGTTCATCAGCGACAGCAGCAGGCCCGCGGCGAGGCCCTCGCGTTGCCCGGCCCTCGCCGGCTCCGCAAGACTGAACTCGTGCTGCGCGCTGCGCCACGCGTCGACGGCCAGCCATAGCAGGTAGATCGAACCTGCGACGCCGATAGGCACCCGAAGCGCGTCGAGCTGCAACAGCAAGCCGATGCTGACCAGGCCGACGACCGCCCACGCGGCGTCTCCGGCAATCGACCCGACCTGCACTGCCAGCGCCGCTCTGAAGCCGCCGCGCACGCCACGGCGCACGGTCTCGGCAAAGACCGGCCCCGGCGCCGCGTTCAGCAGCAGCCCCAATCCGAACGCCATGGCGAGCAGTGACAGACTCATGTCCTCAACGGCGTCCTACGAACCCCCACGGTGCGACGCGGATCGTAGGGCCGGACTTTAGTCCGCCCGATCTGGTGCACCTGAAGGTGCGCCCTACGTACGATCCGCGAACAAGACGCCCGGCGTCGGCTTCACTCTAGCTGATGCGCCGTCGCGCGTGAAAGTCCGTGTGAGCACGGGCACATCGTGGAGGCAGAGCGTGCCCTACTGGTGCCGTCCCCGCGCGGCCCAGTAAATGCCGCCACCGATGCCCCCGAGAACGAAGCCGAGCGGTCCAGTGATGAAGATGCCGAGGAGCGGCCCCTGGTTGGCGTCTGGCGTGAAGATGAGCGGCCCGAAGAAGCCGCCGCAGAAGCCGATCGCGCCAGTGATGAGAGCCCCGAGCACGACCGCGCCGAGTAGCCCGGGCGCATTGACGTCGGTCCTTCGCCACACGAACCGTCCGGCCAGCACCCCGCACACCAGGGCGACGACCGGCGGCACTATCGAGGGCACGCTGTCGGGCAGGAACGCGAACGGCAACCAGTAGGTGAAGAAGTAGGTCGCGATGAACGCGACAACGGCGAGCACGAGCCGGACCATCGCGTTCACGGGCTCTCCCTATTCCCCTATTCTCTATTGCTCTCGCATCGCGCGCAGAACGCCCGCCCACTTATGCAGTTCCTTCAGCATCGCGTCGGCCGCCTTCTCGTTGGCCTCGGTCGCGTTGAACTCTCCGGTCGTCCGATCGATCTGCTGCGCGAACATCGGGAGGTTCACCGCCTCGTAAATCGGCACCATGCGAAGCGACGTCAGGATCGACTTCGTCATCATGACCGATCGCATGCCGCCCGAGATCCCGCCGTAGCTGACGAATGCCGCGGGCTTGTACGCCCACTCCTTCGCCAGGTAGTCCAGCGCGTTGACGAGCGACGGCGGCGTGCTGAAGTTGTATTCGGGCGTGACGAAGACGAACGCGTCCGCGCGTGCGACGACCGCGCTCCAGCGCTTCGTGTGCTCATGTTGATAATTCGCCAGCCTCGGGTGATGGGGCTCGTCCAGGAGCGGCAGATTGACCTCGGCGAGATCGACGAGCTCGACGTCGAAGCCGTCGAACGTCTGCGCCTGGCGATGGAACCAGTGCGCCACCGCCGGGCCAAGGCGGCCCTGGCGCGTGCTGACGATGATGACCTGGAGGAGCATCAACGCGCCCGCCCGGCGCCGAGCGGCACGAGCTCGGTGGTCGTGGCGCGCGACTTCGCCCCTCCGAGATCGCTGGCGTACTTGAGCGAGCCTGGCGTGTGGTACTTCGCGACGTACGCGTCGCTCACGGCGTCGAGCAGCCGCTCGCTCGTCGGGAATCGCGCGCGCACGCGGACCGTGCGGCCGCGCACCTGAATGGCCCCGACCGGCTCCTCACGGAACGTGCGGTACCAGCTGCGCGGCTTGAGACTCCACGATCGGACGAATACACGGCCCTCGACGACCACCGCCCAGATGCCGATGAAGCGATGCGGCGCGGTGCCGGCGCGGATCGCGAGCATCTTCTCCTCGTCGATGGCCGATACGACGGTCTTCGGCAGCCTGGAGGCCGGGAGGGGCACGTCGGTCCGTGAGGTCAGCGCCGTTTGATGAAGGTGCCGTCGCGCAGCTCCGCTTGCGCCTGGCGGAGCTCCTGCTCGGTGTTCATGACGATGGGGCCATACCAGGCGACGGGCTCCTGGAGCGGACGCCCCGAGACGAGCAGAAAACGGATGCCCTCGTCTCCGGCGTGGACGGAGATCTCGTCGCCGCTGTCGAACAGCACGAGCGATCGATTGCCCACGAGCCCGCCCGGTGGCGCGTCCACTTCGGAGCCGTCCTCGCCGACGAAGTCCGTCTTGATGGGGCTTGGATTCGAGGCATCGCGGAAGCGGCCCGCCCCGTCGAAGACGTACGCGAAGGCGTGCCGTGACATCTCGACGGGCAGCGTACGCGTGCGCCCCGGCGGCACCCAGACATCCAGGTATCGCGGATCCGCGGCCACGCCATCGACCGGCCCTTTCTTCCCCCAGAATTCCCCGCACACCACGCGTACGCTCGTCCCGTCATCGTCGGTGATCTCGGGAATGTCGCGTGCGACGACGTCCTGGTAGCGAGGCGCGGTCATCTTCAGATCGCGAGGCAGGTTGGCCCAGAGCTGGAAGCCGTGCATCCGGCCCTGCGCGTCGCCCTGCGGCATCTCCTGGTGGAGGATGCCGCTGCCGGCGGTCATCCACTGCACGTCTCCGGCGCCGAGGGAGCCTCGATTGCCAAGGCTGTCGCCGTGATTCACCGTGCCGGCGAGGACGTAGGTGATGGTTTCGATCCCGCGATGCGGATGCCAGGGGAAGCCCGCAAGATAGTCTGCGGGGCGCTCGTTCCGGAAGTCGTCCAGCAGGAGGAACGGATCGAAGTCGGAAGTGTCGCCGAAGCCGAAGGCGCGCCGCAGCTTGACGCCGGCACCCTCGATGGCGGGCGTGGACGTCGACACGGACTTGACGGGGCGAATCGACATTGGGACGCCTCCTCGGCAGGCAGCGCGAGCGATGTTATCACCGCGTCCGTCGTATGCTGTGGCGCACGGAACATCTAAACTCATCCGGACGGAGAGACGCGATGAAAGCGTATCTGGTGCTCACCGGCTGCCTGTTCGGGCTGCTGGGAGCGATGCATCTGGGCAACGCCGTGCTGCACTTCCACGGCAGCGGCGGCGGCGTCGAGTTCTACGCCGAGAACCTCATCCTCGGCGGCGTGGCCGCCAGTCTCGCCGTGTGGGGCCTGCGGCTGTCCGCCCGCGCATGATCACCGGGCTCGAAGGTCTCGGCCGCCTGCGCGAAGGCAACGCCCGGTTCGTCGCCAACCAGATGCGCACGCTCGAGCACGCGCACGAGTCGCGGCGTGCCGAGCTCGTGTCCGGCCAGGCGCCGTTTGCGATCGTCCTCGGTTGCTCGGACTCGCGCGTGCCAGCCGAGCTCGTGTTCGACCAGGGCTTTGGCGACCTGTTCGTGATTCGCGTCGCCGGCAACATCGTCGCGCCGTCGCAGGTCGGCAGCGTGGAGTTCGCGGCGGAGCGCTACGGCACGAGCCTGGTGGTCGTGATGGGCCACACGCAGTGCGGCGCCATCCTCGCGACGCTCGAAGAACTGACGGGCGGCGCAGCCAGCACGTCGGGCAACCTGCGATCGATCGTCGATCGCGTCCGTCCGTCGGTGTCCACCGTCATCGCGGCGGCGCGCGGCGAGGATCCAAACGCGCTTGTCAGCCTCGCTGTCCGCGCGAACGTGCGGGCGTCAGTGGATCACCTGCGCCATGGATCCGCCCTGCTGGAGCGCCTGATTGAGCGCAACGGGCTGTTGATCGTCGGAGCCGAGTATTCCCTCGAGACCGGCGTCGTCGACTTCTTCGACGGGCCGCTGGCCTAGTCGGGCCGACGTTCAAGATCGCACTGCAAGCGCACCAAGAGCAGTTGGAACCGCAGATTACGCCGATAAGGCAGAATTCTCTGAGTACTCGACGCCGTAGCGGCGACCAACTGACGGCGAAGCCTCCGCGAGAAGAGATCACGCTCAGCGTGATCTCTTCTGCGCAATCTGCGTAATCTGCGGTTAGAACGCCCTTCGCCTCGGTCGCAGCGTGACTCTCATCGACGCGCGCGCTGATTCAGCGCGCGCCGCCCGGCGGCGTGGCCTCGTTCCAGGTGTCGAGCACGCAACGCCACAGGCCGTCGGCATCCTTCCGCCACACCGTCGTTGCGCGGCTTTCCATCGTCTGCGGCTTGCCGTCCGGACCGTTCACGGTCGTCTCGGTCGTTGACTGGAGATATGCGAGCTTCCCGTCGGGCGAGAGCGTGGCCTTCGTGGTGGTCCACCGAATCTTGAAGCCGGGGATCGCGAGGGCGCCCTGCACGAAAGCGCGGATTGCCGCCTTGCCGTCCGCGACCGGACCTCCCGACGGAATCACCACGGCATCGTCCGCCCAGAAGGACAGGATCTTCTCGAGGTCCCTTGCCTCGTACGCCACGGCCGACCACTCGGCGTCGCGCTTCATCAGCGCGGTCTCGTCGGCCTTCAGGTCGGCGGCCCGCGCGGTTCCAGCGATTCCGGTGAGGGCAACGCTCCCCACGAGAACGATCGCTCCAAATCGAGTCATCAGTTTTCTCCCGACATGAGCGGCCATACGCCGGCCGCAATCAATGGAATCGTCGCAGCGTCGGTCAGCGCCCGGGCATCTGCGGTTCCAGGATCGCCTCCGGGAAGACCTTGTCCGGATCGCGATCCCAGTTGATGGCGGTCACGCGCCACTCGCCGTCGACTGGCGCATAGGCGGACACCATCAGGTACATCGGATGGCGCTCGTACCGCAACACGATGTAGATCCGCGTCAGGTGCGGTGTGATCTCGAGGACGCGAAACACATCGTAGCCGTGGAGCGCCGCGCCGAACTCCTGGAGGAAGTCGCAGGTGGACATCAGCTCCTGCCGGCGTTCGGTGTCGCGCGGCCACTGCCAGTCGCCCGTCCAGATGTCAAACGCGTCGCGGCACCGCTGGTCCTGCAATGCCTGCAGGCCTTTCATCACGAGCGGCGGCAGACGCTCCTGTGCCGGGACGGGCTGCACGAGAGCCACACCGAGAACCGCGGTGACGCACGCCCGGCGAATCACGTGAGTGCCTCCAAACAGCATGACCCTTTCTAGAAGCCCACCGCCTGTCCGTCCTTCCGGTGATCGGATCCGGCGCGGTAATAGCCGCGAACGGGCCCCGGCGCGCCGCCGCTGTCATCCGGCGTGAACATGATGGCCTGACATCCGCCGACGTTCTCGCCGTTGATCGACGTCACGGCATGCCCCATCGCCGTCAACTGACTGCCGACGAGTGCGAACAGCTGCGACTCGAGCGTGAGCGTGTTCGCCACCTGTGTGTGACGGAAGCGCGCCATGTCGCACGCCGCCTGCACGTTGGCGCCGAGATCGAGCACGTCGACGAGCACCTGCGCGATCCCCTGCGCCTGCACGTCGCCGCCCATGAGCGTGATCGTCATCAGCGGTCGGTCGTCCTTCATCACGAAGCCGGCGGAGAGCGTGTTGAACGGCCGCTTGTGCGGGGCGATCGCGTTGGGGCTCTTCGGGTCGAGGGTGAACAGCGCGCCGCGGTTGTGCAGCGTGATGCCGAAGCCCGGCACGACGAGCCCCGACCCGAAGGCCGAGAAAAGGCTGTTCACCCAGGCGACCATATTGCCGTCGCGATCGGCCGTGGAGAGCACGATCGTGTCGCCGCTGCCATCGAGCGGACCAGCGGCGGTTCCAGAAGCGCGCTGCGGGTTGACCCGCCCGCACAGGGACTGCGCGTGCGCCTTCGACAGCAGCCGGTCGACTGGCACGGGCGTCACGCTCGGGTCGGCGTTGTAGGCAAACAGGTCGGCGTAGGCGAGCTTCTTCGCCTCGACGAGAAAGTGCCAGTACTGTGGGCTTCTCGGCCCGAGGGTCGCCAGCGTCTGCCCCGGCGCCCATTGCGGCACGCACGCCTCGAGGACGTTGAGCATCTCGTCGGCGGCCCACGCCTGCGCCGGCGGCGGAAGCATCGACGCCTGATAGCCGTGATACTCCGTGGTCACCGGCGTGGTCCACTCTCCCGTGTACGACGCGAGGTCATCGAGCGTCATCGTCCCGCCAAGTGCCGAGGACTTCGCGACGATTGCCTGCGCGACCTCGCCCTTGTAGAAGCCGTCGCGACCGTTAGCTTGAAGAATGCGGTAGGTCCTGGCGAGACCGGGGTTCCTGAAGATCTGTCCCGCGAAGGGCTGGTGTCCGCCTGGATACCAGGTGCCGATCGCGTCGGGGTCGAGATCCGTGCAGCACTTCGACGCGCTCGAGGGCGCCGGCGGCAGCCCGTTCGGCAGTCGCCAATCGCTCGCGATGCGTTCAGAGATCGGGAAACCCTGCTCCGCGTAGTCGATCGCAGGCTGCAGCGTCTCCTTCAGCGTCATGGTCCCGAAGCGGTGCAAGACCTCGTCCCAGCCCCACACGGCACCCGGCACCGTCACCGCGAGGATGCCACCGGGGGGCATGCCGGATCCCGGCCCCCAGTTTGCGGGGTTCCACGCGTAGCCCAGGCCGTTCATCCGCGCGATCGTGGCGCCGCTCGGCGCCTTCCCGCTCGCGTTGATGGCGTAGAGCTTGTGCTCCTTCGCCACGTACATGACGGCGAACATGTCCCCGGCCGGGCCGACCATCATCGGCTCGGTGACGCTGAGGACCGCCGCGGTGGCCACCGCCGCGTCGAAGGCGTTGCCGCCGCGCTTCAGGATCTCGAGGCCCGCCTGGGCGGCCAGCGGCTGGCTGGTCGCGACGATGCCGTTGCGAGCCATGACCTCGGAGCGCGGTTGCGGCAGCCAGCCCTCCGCGCGATCGCCGACAACGGCGTCGCACCAGGCGGGGGTCGGCGAGGTCTCGCACGGTTTGACGGGCGACTGGGCGGACGCGAGGACGCCAGCCGTCGCGACGGCCAGCGCCATGAGCGCGCCACCGGCGTGAGCG
>JBKPSY010000123.1:0-7765 GCA_046735235.1 Acidobacteriota bacterium
AGATGCTCGACAAGGAGAAAGAGCTCGACGCGGTCATCATCGCGACGCCAGACTTCTGGCACGCACAGCACGCGATCGATTGCCTGAAGGCCGGAAAGCACGTCTACTGCGAGAAGGAGATGTCGACCACCGTCGACGGCGCGCGCAGCATGGTCGTCGCGGCGCGCGAGACCGGCAAGCTCCTGCAGATCGGGCACCAGCGCCGATCGAACCCGCGGTACCTGCACTGTTACAACAAGCTCATCGGCGAGGCCAAGCTGCTGGGTCGCATCTGCACCGTCAACGGGCAGTGGAACCGCGCGGTCACGCCGGACCTCGGCGCGCCGGATCGCTATGCGATCCCGCAGGCGAGGCTGACGCAGTACGGGTTCAAGGACATGCAGCAGTTCCGGAACTGGCGCTGGTACAAAGGCAAGGGCGGCGGACCCATCGTCGACCTCGGCTCGCACCAGATCGACATCTACGGCTGGTTCCTCGGCGCAAACCCCACCTACGTGACGGCGAGCGGTGACAACCTCTATCACGACCCGGCGACGCACCAGTGGTACGACACCGTGATGGTCATCTACGACTTCGCGACGCCCGCGGGTCCGGCCAAGGCGTACTACCAGACGCAGACGACCAACGGCAGCCAGGGCTATTTCGAGAACTTCATGGGCGACCAGGGCACGCTGCTCCTCTCGGAATCGGAAGTGAACTACGCGGGGCAGCTCTATCGCGATCCGAACGCGCCGGCCTGGGACGAATGGGTGCAGAAGGGCTACATCTCCGCGCCGAAGGAGCAGGAGAGCAAGCCGAAGAGCGAGGGCGCCGTCGCCGACGTCCGCGAGTCGGTGTCGCCGGATCAGCACCTGGTGCCGGTGACGCTGCGCGATCCCTATCACCAGCCGCACCTGCAGAACTTCTTCGACAGCGTGCGCGGCAAGGCGAAGCTCAATTGCCCGGCCGAGGTCGCCTTCGAGACCGCCGTCGCGGTGCTGAAGGTCAACGAGGCCGTCGAAGCAAAGACCCGGCTGGCCTTCAAGCCCGAAGACTTCAAGGCGTAGGAGCGAGACAATGGACGAGAAGCTGTCGCGCGGCGCGCTGGTGGCCATCACCGTGCTCCGCGTTTTCGTGGGCTGGCACTTCCTCTACGAGGGCCTGACGAAACTGACCTCGGCGGGCTGGTCGGCCGCGGGATACATGAAGCAGGCGCGCGGGCCGTTCGCGGAGTTTTTCCGTTGGGTCGCCGCCAACCCCAACATGCTCGACCACGCGAACACGGTCACGATGTGGGGCCTGACGATCGTGGGCGTGCTGCTGATCCTCGGGCTCTTCACGCGGCTCGCGAGCCTCGGCGGGATCGCTTTCATCCTGCTCTTCTATCTCTGCAACCCGCCGTTCATCGGGTACTTCTACTCGATTCCGTCGGAGGGCAGTTATCTCATCGTCAACAAGAACCTCGTCGAGGTGTGCGCGCTCGCGGTGATCTATTTCACGGGCAGCGGACGGTTCGCGGGGCTCGACCGTCTGGTGCATCTGCTCGTCGCGAAGCCGAAGAGACTGGCCGTGGCCTGATCACGCGCCAGGGCCCAGGAATCAGGGGCCAGGAAGCCACGGCGTCAAGCATCGCAGGCGACTCTGCATGGCTCTGCGGGCGAAGCTCTGGAAATATTGACAATATCCTGTCAATATGACAAGGTCCTGTCAGTGGTCGCGCTCACGCCGAAGGGAACGATTTTCCGGGATGTCCTGACCGAGCTCTTCCGGCTCAGGGCGATCATGCTCGACTCGGCGGATCGGCTCACGGCACCCGTCGGTCTCACCAGCGCCCGGTGGCAGATCCTCGGCGCCATCGAAGACGCCCCCGCGCCCGTCGCGCACGTCGCGCGAGGCCTGGGGCTCACGCGCCAGGCCGTCCAGGAAACCGCGGACGCCATGGAGCGGGAGGGGCTGATCACCTTCGTCGACAACCCGGATCACAAGCGGGCGCGGCTGATGTCGCCCACCGCCAAGGCACGCAAGGCGCTCGACTACCTGCGGCCGCGCCAGCGTCAGTTCGCCAATGTGATGGGAGCGCCGCACTCGCTCGATGCGCTGCGCGCCACGCTTGACGTGCTGCAGAAATCACGCGCGCTCATCGAATCGAAAGGCACTTCTTCATGACCCTCAATCACCTCAACCTCACCGTCGTCTCGCCCGACGAGACGAGCGCGTTTCTCGCGAAATACTTCGACCTGCGGCCGGGCGGCGGCAACGGCGGCATGCAGATGCTCAGCGACGACAAGGGGATGGTCCTCACGCTGATCAAGGCGCGAGCGGAGGATCGGGATCAGGGATCAGGGGCCAGGGGTCAGGGGTCAGACAGTCAGCCGCAAGTGCGGTACCCGAGCAGCTTTCACATCGGGTTCATACAGCCGAACAGGGAGCGCGTGAACGAGATCAACGCACGTCTGGCGGCGGACGGGTATCACGTGCCGCCGCCGTCGATCCAGCACGGGTCGTGGACCTTCTACTTCACGGCGCCCGGCGGATTCACGATCGAGGTGATGGGCTGAGGCGTGCGCCCTGCTAGCGGGCGACGCGCGTCAGCCTGATCGTGCTCGACGCGCCGGACCCGCTCGTCCACGCGACGACGTCGGCGTCGCTGACGCTGGCGACGACGGGATATCCGGCGGGCCCGGTGTCGGGCAACGGCTGCCGCACGAAGGTCACCGTATCCTTGCTGCCTGCCTCGGCGCGCGCGGCCGCGACGCGCCGTGTGCCGCCGGCCTGCTCGTCCCACACGATGAACAGCTCGTCGCGCGACCCGAGCGCGACCTGCGGATGCCGTGCGACGCCGTCGGTAGGAATGCGTGCCCGAGGCGTGAACGTCCGTCCGTCGGCCGACATCGCGTAGAAGAGGGCCAGCGTCGGCTCGCTCGTCGAATCGGCCGCCGGCATCAGGGTGGGCCAGACGATGTGGACGCGGTCGCGCGCGTCAACGGCGAGCGACGGCCCATTCTCGGGACAACCGTCGAGCATCCAGTTGTCTTCGCTGACGCGCGCCGGGGGCGCAAACGTACGGCCATCCGTCGATCTCGCGAATGCGATGTCCCGGATGTTGCCGGCGTAGACCTGCCGCCACGCCGCGTAGATCCCGCCATTCGCTCCGGCCGCAAGCGCCGTCTTGCAGCAGTAGCAGACGCCGCCCGCAATCGGCTGAGCACCGGCCTCTCCGTCGATGCGCGCGAACAGCATCTTCGACCGCTGGGCTCGTGCGACGGCGTCGGTCTTGTTCTCCGCTCCCATCGCGTGCTCATGATTCGCGCCCATGGCCATCGCGTGACCGGCCGCCGCGAGCTCGCGGTGATCCAGCCACACGGCGACGACGTGCCCGTCACGTTCGGTCGTGATCGACTCCCAGCCGCGATTGCCGGCGGCCTCGCTCCCCGGCACCGGCACCGCCGCCGCGAACGTCTTGCCGCCGTCGTCGGATCGCGACGAAACGAGCCTCGTGCCGTCAGTCGACTTCGACGTCCACACGATGACGAGGGAGGGCTCCTGTCCGGCTCTCGGAACGAGTGCGATCGCTGGGGGCTGCTCGCCGGACAGGTTTGCGGGCATCGCGCTCACGCGAACCGGCGCCGCGAACGAACGTCCACCGTCGCGGCTCAGCTCGGTGTAGACATCAGTGGCGCCCTCAGCGGTCGTCGCTCCCCAGGCCAACGCGACGAGCGAGCCGTGGGCGGTCACCGACGGGAATGCGTTCGAGCGCCCAGGCACGGCGATGTCGATCCCGTTGTCGCCGGCGCTGAGGAGTGACGTCGCGGCCAGCAGCATCAGCCCGGCCGCCAGCCACGCTCGTGACGAAGTCATCCGTGTCCCACCTCTCGTCGGCAGGCCTGAAGGCCTGCGCTACAGATCGCCAGTCAGAACGTCAAGCGCAGACCGAGCTGGACGGTGCGCGGATCCCCGACGGCGGTGACCTGATCGAACGCCGCCACCGGACTCGACGGATACGGACCCGGGCCCCAGGTCGCGTTACGAGTCAAATCGTTCACCCGGTTCGTCATGTTGAACACTTCGGCGAGCGCCTCGGCTTTCACGTCGGATCCGAGACGAAACTTCCGGCTCACCCGCATGTTCAGCGTGAAGTAGTCGTGGCCCGTGCCGGAGTTGCGCTGGATGAATGTCGCGGACCGCACGTCGAAGTTCGGCGTGGACGGCGCGCCCCCGGCTTGCGGACGGCTCGTCGTGCCCTGCAGGTTCGCCACCCCGGAGACGATGTTGAAGGGCAGCGCCGAGTAGTACTGCAGCAGGCCGCTCAACTGGAAGTCGTGCGTCAGGTGCTGCCACGCGGTCGTCGCCGGCGTCGTCGGCGAGTTGACCGTGCCGTTGATGACCAGCCGGTGCCGCTGATCGTCGTCTGCCCGGCCCCAGTCACGCGTGATGTCGGAGGGATCGATCGGCGAGCTGAAGAAGAACTCGCCGACGTCGTTCATCGACTTCGAGAGCGTGTAGGTCACCCGAAGGCTGGACCAGTCGCTCGCGCGCTGCACGAACGACGCGTGCAGGCCGTGATACGTAGACATGCCGGCCGACGAGTACTGGTTGTTGTTGCGATACGTCGAGACGGGCCGACAGCCGTTGTTCGTCCCGGCTGCCACGCACGTCGCCACATTCTGGTTCACGGACATCAGCAGGTTCTCGCCGCGCACGTACTGATAGCCCAGGCTGATCGTGCGACCGCGGCCGAGTGAACGCTCCGCTTCGACGCCGGCCTGCGTCGAGTAGGCGTTCTGCAGATGCCGGTCCATCGTCGTGAAGTCCACGAGCGTGGTCGTGAGCACGCGCGCGGGCAGGATGCCGGGGAAGACTGGAGCGCCGGCCTGCGCCGGAATCAGGTTCGAGACGCTCGGCTGCTGCAGCTGGCTCAGCTCCGTCGTGTTCGCGGCCGACAGAATCGCATTGGCGACAGCGCGCAAGGGCACGCGGTCGAAGAACAGGCCTGCACTGCCGCGGATCACCAAGTCAGACGCCGGCGACGGCGTCCACGCGAACCCGGCGCGTGGCGAGACATTGTTGGTGTCGGTGCTGATCGCGTCGAGGAACTGCAGGTCGTACCGCAGGCCGAGATTCAGCGTCAGTCCCGGCCGCGCGCGCCACTCGTCCTGCGCGTACACGCCGACGTTAGGATTCGACTGCGAGACGACTGGATCGCCGAAGGTCTGCGTGAAGGCGCTGTAGTTCCCGGCGAGGAAGTTCGCCATCGACGAGAACGCGTAGCTGCCGCGCGACGAGCGTGGATAGGTGATGGTGTCGTCGTTGACGATGAAGTCCACGCCGGCTCGAAGGGCATGCGCCCCCGCCTGGTGCGTCAGGTTGTCGACGAGCTGGAACATTCGATTCACTCGGGCGGTCGGGCTGCCAGACAGCGTCCCGAACGACGCGACGCCGGCGATGCTCACCGCTGGGCCGGTCGGATCGGTCGGCGGCGCAGTCAGATCGCCATAGGCGAACTGCGCGCGCGTCTCGTTGACGGTCTTCGTGGACAACGTCCACGTGTTGCCGACTGCCAGCGAATGGTCGATGTCGTCAAGCCCCGCCGACGCCGACGGGGCGTTGAGCCCCCCCGCGCCGCGCGAGTTGTCGGACGTGACGTGATAGAGGCCGTAGCGCGCCGTGAACTGGTCGCCGTTGCCGATCTGGTGATCGACCTTGGCCAGCAGGTTCGCGCTGTGAACCGGGTTCGGGTAGACGCCCGTCCTCACCGGCTGTCCGGGATAGCCCACCGCGGTCAGCTTCGCGTTGATGAGCGCCGCGCTCGGGCCCGCGATCGTCGTGAGCCCGGACTGATCGAGCAGCCGTTGCTCGAAGTTTGCGAAGTAGAAGGTGCGGTTCCTGAGAATCGGGCCGCCGAGACTTCCGCCGAACTGCTGCTGATCCATCGGCAAGGTCGTGCCCGACAGCGCGTTGGCCGCATTGAGGCTGTCGTCGCGCATGAAGCCGTACGCGGTGCCATGCATCTGGTTGGTGCCGCTGCGCGTGACCACATTGACGTAGCCGCCGAGCGCCCGTCCCAGCTCGGCCTGGCCGCCAGACGTGACGACCTGGAACTGGTCGATGGCGTCCACTCCGTACGGAATGCCACTCAGGCCCGCCGCATCGTCGTTCGCCGAGAGGCCGTCCACGATGAAGCTGTTGGAGAGGTTGCGCTGGCTGTTGATCGAAAGGCCCTGGCCCGGTACGGCGGACGTCTCGGCGAACAATTGGGTGCTGCCGGTGTTGGTCGGCGACACACCCGGGATCAGCATCGCGAGATCGAGGAAGTTCCTGCCGTTCATCGGCATGCTGTCGATCTCGGCCTGCGGCACGGTGCCCGCGATCTGGCTGCGCGCCGTGTCGAGCACGGACCCGTCGCCGCTGACGGTGACGCGCGTGTCGAGCGTGGCTAGGCTCAGGCTGAACGGCAGATCGAACGCCGAGCCGAGCGTGAGGCGCAGACGACGCGCGCTGTCGGCGAAGCCGTCGGCGTGCACGGACACCTCGTACGGACCGACCTTCAAGTAGGCGAAGCGAAAGCGGCCGCTTTCGTCGGTCGTCGTTTCGGCCGTCAGATTGGTGTCCGTCTGAGTCGCGTAGACGTGAGCGCCGGACACGACCGCGCCCTGCGGATCGACGACGCGCCCGCTGACGCTCGCATGGTTGATGGTTTCCTGGGCGCGCGCGCCCGACGCCGTGAGCACGGCGACGCACGCGATCGCGAGCCCGCGAACAAGTTGTAGTTTCACTGCTGCCTTCCCCGAGCAAAGACGATGCGTCTGACGACTGGCGCAGGCGGCGTCGCACCGGGAAGCGACGCGCCTCAGCGATTGAGATTCACGGACCCTCGGCGGGCAACCGGATCTCGAGCGTCAACGTCGGGTTTCAGGCGCGGGGCGGAGGCGAATCAGGAACGGAGATCGAGTCGAGCGGGACGGGAGCAAAGACGACGCTCCAGCCCGCCGCGTCGGGAGGCGCTGCCGGCGACGACGAGGGAGACAGCACGGCGGCCGGTCCGAGCATCGCGGTGGTCAACGCGGCGACCGGGTCAGCGGCGCTCTTGCACGCGCACTGATCGTTGGACGCCTTGAGCTTCGCCTTCGGGTGCATCGGGCAGATCGTGCCGGCCGGGTGCGGGCACGAGCAGTTGCTGCCCACCGCCGCGACGCTCTCCATCGAACAGAGCGTCGTCGGCACGGAGATGAGCAGGCACACGTGGAGCGCCAGCCAGATGGCCGCTACGCTCGCGACACGGGCCCGCATCCATGCCATCTCACGACGGTAGCACAGAACCCTGACCGGACGAGGGAGGTGTCTCAGGACGGCCCGACGACGAACGTCTTCTGGTCGAGCACCGCGCCGCCGGGGCCTCGGACTTCGACGCGCCACGTTCCGGCGCGGTCTGGGCTGGCAGTCATTCGGCTGTAAGTCCTGTAGCCGCTGCCGGTTGCCGGCACGCGGAGCGTCACTGCCTGGCTCAGCTTGTCGTTGCGGTACCACCGGTGCTCGACGCTGGTGTCGGCCGCGGCCTTCAGACGCGTGACAAAGAACACCGGTCCGCTGACCGTCGACTCCGAGAGTGGGTCGCAGTGCCAGTTGGACTCGAGGTCGAGGGCCTGGCAGAGTCGCGCGTCGAGCGCCTCCACCGCAACGATGGCCGCCGTTCGAGGAGGAGCCGTTCGAGGAGGCGCCGTTTGGGACGAAGCCGGCGGGGCCGACGGCTTCGACACCGGCTCACTCACGGCGGCTGGCGGCCTGGCCA
>JBKPSY010000124.1:0-7809 GCA_046735235.1 Acidobacteriota bacterium
CGTGGGCTCGGAGATGTGTATAAGAGACAGCCGCTGAGACTCCAGCAGCGAGAAGGATCACACACAACCCGCGCGTCAGCGACATTCGCAGGGTCTCCGCGAGAAACCGAAGGGCTCCATCGGGGCGCGATCATACCTGAACGCCCGAAGGAGAACGCGCCGGGCGGAAGATCTCCGCCCGGTCGGCGCGTTCAGCGCTTCCGGCGGGATCGCGCGGGCGATCGAGGCCCCTCACGCGGCTTCATCGATTCGAGCACGACGATCTGACGTTGATGCAGTTCGACGCTCTTCGAAAGCCGCGCACTCTTCAGGAGATCGGCGACGGCGCGGAAGAGGCGATCGTCTTCGGGTGACAGCCGCGCGTCGTCGATCGCGTCGCGAAGCATCAGTTCCAGGCGGTTCGTCGACATCGACTCGTCGAACGAAATCAGCGCACGTCCATCCGCGAACGGCACGAGGACAACGCCGGTGCTCTCGAGGACCGGGCTTGGCGTCACCAGGATCACGGCTCGACGCCCGAACGTGGACAGCTCTGCCGGAGGCCGCGGGCGTGTCGTCCCTTGCCGTTGGGCCATTCGGACTACCGCATGGCTGACGTCAGGATGGATGCCGTGCAACGCCGCGATCACGTCCTCCGGCAACGTCAGCGTGATCGCACGGGACGGCGCATTGAACTTCCGCGGCCTGCCGCGACGGGGCCGGAACTCGAAAGATTTCTTCATATCTAGGGGATATCCACTGTATCAATTACAGACATTTCTATATTTTATTGATCTGTGAGACGCAATATTAAATAGTAATTTTGACTGCGGCGCTGGACCGCAGGCGACAGTCTCGAAAGTCGTGAGACTGGTTGCGTGCATTCAGAGGCCCGGCATGCTGTCGACACGCAGGCGGCGCGCGCTTCTCGCAGTCATCATCGCGACGGGAGCCTGCCTGCGCGGCTGGGGTGTGTGGTTCGGCTTGCCGCACGATCTCGCCCGCCCGGATGAAGAAAAGATCGTCACTGCCGCGCTCGGAGTCCTCGGCGGCGATCTGAACCCGCATTTCTTTCTCTACCCGAGCCTCTTCATCTACCTGACGGCGGGCGCGTTCGAGCTGTCTTCGTTGCTGCGCCACGTCGTCGGCACTTCGGCGATGGCGGCCGGCCTGGCCGCGCACGGCACGGCCGACGAATCGTCGCTGTACCTCACAGCCCGGATGATGTCGGCCGCCGCAGGCGTGGCGACCATCGGCGCGCTGTATGCCGCGGCCCGCGAACTGTTCAACGATCGCGTGGCTCTGGCGAGCGCGGCGCTGCTGGCGGTGAGCTTTCTGCACGTGCGCGACTCGCACTTCGGCGTGACCGACGTGCCGGTCACGCTGCTGGTCGTCCTGGCGTTCTGGGCTGCCGCACGGTGTGTGACGCAGGGCATGACGCTTCGGCGCGCGGCCATGACCGGCGCGATCTGCGGACTGGCCGCGTCCACGAAATACAACGCCGGCCTCGTGATCGTCCCGGCCCTCGTCGCCGTCGCGTTCAGCGTCGACTGGCGCGCGCGCGCGTCGGCGCTACGGGCGGCGCAGGCAGTCGCGGTGCTGTGCGGCACGCTCGCCCTGGGATTTCTCGCCGGTACGCCCTTCGCGGTCCTCGACCGCACCGCGTTTCTGAGCGACGTCGATGCGCAGCGCCAGACGGCGATCGGGACACGGCACGGCGACATTCTCGATGCCGCACGGCAGGTCCTGAACGAGTCCGGCTGGGTGCACCATCTGCGGTTCAGTCTCAGGTTCGGCCTGGGGCTTCCCTTGCTCCTCCTCGGACTGGCCGGTGCAGGCTGGCTGTTGGTCGCACGGCGGCGCCGCGCGGCGGTCGCGCTCGCATTTCCTGTCGTGTACTTCGTTGTCATGGGCGCGAGCCAGCTGGCGTACGCGCGCTGGATGGTGCCGGTCGTGCCGTTCCTGTGCCTGACCGCCGGCGTCTTGATCGATCGTGCGGCCGATCTCGCGCGTGCGGCGAGCCGGTATCGGTTCGCTCCCGCACTTGCAACGCTCGCCATCAGCTGTGTGGCGGGGGCGCCGACGCTCGCGCAGTCGGTCGCATTCGATCGCCTCATGGCGAAACCCGACACGCGACTCGCCGGGGCACGATGGATCGAGTCGGCGTTTCCTGAGGGCGCCACGCTGTACCAGACCGGCGTGGTGTACGGCCAGCTGCAGCCACGGCCGGCCGAGCGGTATCAGCGGTGCGGATTCGACGATCGCCTCGGACGGTTCACGGGGCGTTGTCGCGTGCCACCAGCCTCGCCGGACGTCGTCGTCGTCCTGGATTCGCCGCTGACGATCTTCAATCGCACGCCGAGCCGGCTCCCCGAGGCGCTGCAGGCCAACTACGACCTGGCGGCCAGCTTCACCGGGATCGACAGCGACGCCGGACGCCGGGCGATCTACGACCAGCAGGACGCCTTCTACGCGCCAATGGACGGCTTCGCCGGTATCTCGAGGCCGGGGCCCGGCGTTCGGATCTTCCTGCGGCGAGCGCCGGCGGTGCGACTCACATCGGCGGCGCATTGCGGACCGGACCGATGCTGAATGGCAAGCGCGTCGTCGTCGTGATGCCGGCATACAACGCCGCGAAAACGCTGCGGCGCACGTATGCCGAAATTCCGCACGACGTCGTCGACGACATTCTGCTGGTGGACGATGCGAGCCGTGACGAGACCGTGGCGATCGCCAGGGAGCTTGGCCTTCGCTATCTCGTGCACGAGTCGAACCGGGGGTACGGCGCCAACCAGAAGACGTGTTATCGCCACGCCCTGGCCATGGGCGCCGATGTGGTCGTCATGCTGCACGCCGACTATCAATACACGCCGAAGCTGATCACGGCGATGGCGGCCATGCTGACGTCGGGGGTCTACGAGGTAGTCCTGGGATCGCGGCTGCTCGGACGGGGGGCGCTCGCCGGCGACATGCCTCTCTACAAGTTCGTGTCGAACCGCGCGCTGACCGTCTTTCAGAACGTGTGCCTGCGCCGCAGGCTCACTGAATATCACACCGGCTACCGCGGGTTCTCGCGGAACGTCCTGCAGCGGCTGCCGCTCGAGGAAATCTCGGACGGATTCGTCTTCGACAACGAGATCCTCGTGCAGCTGGTGGCCTTCGGCTACGAGATCGCAGAGATCACCTGTCCGGCAAAGTACTTCAAGGAAGCGTCGTCCACCGGCGTGTGGCGAAGCACGTGCTACGGCCTCGGCGTGCTGTGGACGACGTGGCGATACCTGCTCCATCGCGCCGGTCTACGCCACTACCCGATGTTCGATCCAAACGGACGGCGGCTGCAGTACGACGTGCCGGACGCCGAACCGCTGCCAGCGAAGCATCCATGACCGAGCCCTTGTTCCCCTACGCGCGCTGGAATCAGGAGGTGTCAGCGCTGGCAGAGGCATATTCGCGCAGCGAGCCGTTTCCGCACGCGCACCTCTCGGGTTTCCTCGACTCGTCAACGATCGCCGGGATGATCGACGAGTTCACGAGCAGCAGCGACGAAGGCTGGGTGCAGTACAAGCACTACAACGAGAACAAGCGTGGCCTGACCAACCGGGCCCGGTTTCCGCCGCTCATCGGCCGCGTCGTCGACGAGCTGAACTCGCCGGCCTTCGTGGCGTGGCTGTCGCGGCTCACCGGCATTCCTGACTTGCTTCCCGATCCGTCACTCGAGGGCGGAGGCCTGCACGAGTCCGCCCCGGGCGGCTTCCTCAACGTGCACGCCGATTTCACGCGGCACCACCACCAGAAGGACTGGCGGCGGCGCGTCAACGTGATCGTCTATCTCAATCCGGACTGGCATCCGGAATGGGGAGGCGCCATCGAGCTGTGGGATCACGCCATGACGCGATGCGTCGTGGCGGTGCCGCCGGTGGCGAACCACGCGGTGATCTTCAACACCGACGAGCGTGCGTACCATGGATTCCCCGATCCCATTACGTGCCCGCCTGGCACGACCCGAAAGAGCCTTGCGCTCTACTACTACACGGTGGAGGAGGCCGGCGCGGTCGCGCGATCGACGAACTACCAGGCGCGCCCCGGCGACAGTGCCTGGACGTCGGCGCTGATCTGGGCAGACAAGCAAGCCGTCGACCTCTACTCCCGCGTCAAGTCAACGCTTGGCCTGTCGGACGATTTGGCGAGCCGAGCCCTGGGCTTTCTCGACCGACGACGAAGCCGGAAGTCATGATCCAGGTCCGGCGAACGCCGCTGCTCGTGGAACTCGGGCCGTTCGCGGCGCGATCGCCGTGGGCGCGACTCGCGATCCGCTGGCTCGAACCGGCGTACTGGCTTGCGGCGATCGGCCTCGGCGCCGCGCAGGCGTGGGTGTGCCGCTTCCAGCCCTCGACCATAGACGCGGTGTCGTACCTCGACATCGGCGACGCGTACGTCCACGGACGCTGGCACGAGGCGATCAACGGCTACTGGAACCCGTTGTACTCATGGATTCTGGGGGCCACGCTCGCCGTCGTGCCGCACTCGGCGCGTCTCGAGTTCCCGATCGCGAAGCTCGTGGATTTCGTGCTCTACCTCGCCGCGCTGGTCGCCTTCCGGTGGTTTCTGAAGGGCCTCTGCGACGCGTACGCCGGCGCGACGGCACGCGGACCGGCGGGCGGCGTCCGGATCCCGGCGTGGGCCTGGGTGATGGTCGGCTACACCGCGTTTCTCTGGTCCTCGCTCCGCTGGATCACGCTCACGAGCAGCACGCCGGACATGGCCGGGACGGCAATCGCCTATGCGGCATGGGGACTGCTGCTGCGCCTCGAATCTGAGCGAAGGTTCCAGTATTCGCTGCTGGGCGGAGTCCTGGCGCTTGGTTACTTCTCCAGAACCCCGATGTTCGTGGTGGGCGCCGTCATGCTGGCCCTGGCCGCGTGGCAGCAGGCGTCAGCCGCCCGCCGGCGCGGCGTGATGACGGCAGCGCTCGTCTTCCTGGCCATCACGGCGCCGTTCATCACGGCGATCTCGTACGTGCGTGGCCACCCGACGTTCGGGGACAACGCGAGACTGAACCACGCGTGGCTGGCAAACCCCGGCTCGTACATCATCCCGAATCGGCACTGGCAAGGCGGGCCCTCGGGCTACGGCAGTCCCAGGCACCCGACTCGCATGATCTGGGACGCCCCTCCCGCGTTCGAATTCGACGGGCCGATCGGCGGCACATTCCCGCCCTGGACCGATCCCTCGTACTGGTACGACGGATTGAGGTACCACTTCGACGGCCGCGCGGAGTGGACGTCGTTCGCCGACAACGCCCGCTTCTACTTCGAGTTGTTCGGGCGCTGGGTGCTCCTGGCGTTCGCACTCGCGCTGGTCGTGGCCGGCGATCTTTCGGCCACGCTCGCGGCCGCCCGCCGCAACGCGCGCTACTGGGCACCGGCAGCAGTCGGCCTGGCGCTCTATCTGATCGCGGCGGAGCTCCCGGAGCAGTGGAATGCGGCGCAGCCTCCCGCAAGATACATAGCGGTGTTCGTGGTGCTGCTCGCGATGACGCTCATGGCCTCGCTCCGGTTCCGATCAACCCCGGCGCCATGGATCCGCGGGGCGGCCACGTTCGGTCTCATGATCGTGACGCTCGCCGCGCTCGCCCGACTGGTGGGCGATCGGCTGGACGCGCTGCGGGTCCCGCCTCGGACACCGCCGTGGGCCATCGCCGCGGCTCTCCACGATTCCGGCGTCGGCACCGGGATGCGTGTGGCCACCATCGGCTCGCCGGCTCGACACGTCTTGTGGGCGCGGCTGGACCGCGTGCGCATCATCGCGGAAGTCCCGAAGGACAGCGCGTTCTGGGCGAAGTCTCCGGCGGTGCAGAGCGAGGTCTTGCTGGCTCTGGCACAGACAGGAGCGCAGGTCGTCGTGTCGCCGGAAGTGCCGCCGTCGGCGCTCAAGCGCGGCTGGCGGCTCACGGGCGTCGACGACTACGGCGTGTTCTGGCTCGGGGCAGCGCCGTCAGCCCGTACCCTCACGCCCACTGCCGCCGTCAGCGCCCGAGGTGGAAGACCTCGCGGAGGTCTCGTGACACCGGCGAGTCGTCATCACGCGACGGCATGATCTCGCGCATGTGGCGCCACCACCGGCGGCACACGTCCGTGTCAGCCACGGCCTTCCAGCGCGCCTCGCTCTCGAACTCCACGTAGCCGAACAAGTCCCCCGACGCGTCGTCCAGAAAGATCGAGTAGTTGTCGACGCCGTGCGCGCGCAGCGTTGCCTCGAGCTCTGGCCAGATCGGCGTGTGCCGGCGCTCATACTCGGCCGCCTGCCCGGCGTGGATCGACATGCGGAACGCGCGGCGGATCATCCGCTAGAAGATACACCAGCAACGAGCGACGAGCGACGGGTGACGAGCACTAACGACGGGCGACGAACGGCCAACCGGACGTCGCTCCGCTCGGCGTCGCTCGCCGGTCCCCGCTCGCTGTCGTGCCCTCGCTGTGGTGCGCTCGTTGTTCCCCGCCCCATGCTCCCGCTCGTCACTCGTCACCCGCCGCTCGTTGCTGATAGTCTTTGCCCGGTGTCGAATCAGCCCGCGACGTCGTCGGCCGCTGACGAAACGTCCTCCGATCACGTCTACGCCCTCATCGCCAGCTTCCTGGGATGGACGCTCGACGCGTTCGACTTCTTCGTGCTCGTCTTCGTCGTCCCCGCAGTGGCACATGACTTCGGGAAGAGCGTGCCCGACATCGCGCTGGCGATTTCCGTCACGCTCGCCTTCCGTCCCGTTGGCGCGCTCATCTTCGGGCTGATGGCGGATCGCTATGGGCGGCGACTGCCCCTGATGATCGACCTCGTCTTCTTCTCGATTGTCGAAGTCGCCTCCGGCCTCGCGCCGAACTACACCACGTTCCTGATCTTGCGAGCGCTCTTCGGCATCGGCATGGGCGGCGAGTGGGGTGTCGGTGCGTCGCTCGCGATGGAAAAGGTGCCGGCGCGGTGGCGAGGGCTGCTGTCGGGGCTGCTGCAGGAGGGCTACGCGACGGGTTATCTGCTTGCCGCCTGTGCCTACTTCTTCATCTTCCCTGCGTACGGCTGGCGCGTGATGTTCTTCATCGGCGGTGCGCCCGCGCTTCTCGCGATCTTCGTTCGGCTGAAGGTCAAGGAGTCCGCCGTCTGGGAGAAGAGCAAGCACGAGAGCTGGTCCAATCTCGGACGCAGCATCGTCGGTCACTGGCGGCTGTTCCTGTACCTGGCGCTGATGATGACGATGATGAACTTCGTCTCGCATGGGACGCAGGACATGTATCCGACGTTCCTGCAGAAGCAGCGCGGCTTCACGCCTCGAGAAGCGGCAGTCATCGCGATGATCTACAACGTCGGCGCGATCCTCGGGGGCCTGACGATGGGCTATTACTCCGATCGCGTCGGCCGTCGCCGCGCGATGGTGACGTCGCTGCTGCTCGCGATCGTGGCGATCCCGCTCTGGGCATACGCCCCGACCACGACGTTGCTCGTCATCGGTGCGTTCGCGCTGCAGTTCATGGTGCAGGGCGCCTGGGGCGTCGTCCCGGCCCACATCAACGAGCTGTCACCCGACTCCGTTCGCGGGTTTCTTCCGGGATTCGCCTACCAGTGCGGCGTCCTGATCGCCGGCGCTGTCGCCTACATCGAGGCGGTCTTCGCGACGCGCTTCACCTACGCCAACGCGATGGCGCTCACGGCAATCACCGTCTTCACGCTCGCGGCACTCGTCGTGAGCCTCGGGCGGGAGAAGCACGGCGTACAGTTCGGTCAGCAGGCAGGCTGACCTCGCGGCCTCAAAAAAGGCGCCTGGATTCGGCGGTTCCAGGG
>JBKPSY010000125.1:0-8343 GCA_046735235.1 Acidobacteriota bacterium
GTCGATCGGGTCGGTCAGGTCGATCGCGTTGGTCGGTTTGATCTGGCTGGCCGGGCTGGTGGGGTCGGCGGCGGCCGACGTCACGGTCGAGCGCCTCACCTACATGAAACAGCCGAACTGCATCCGGCTGTCGAACGGCACGGTGGAGGTGGTGCTGACAACCGCGATCGGTCCGCGCGTGATTCGGTATGCGTTCGTCGGCGGCGACAACATCCTCGGAGAGGTGCCGGAGCTGACGACGAAGACCGCGCTCGGCGACTGGAAGCCCTGGGGCGGGCATCGCGTCTGGTCCGCGCCCGAGGGCATGCCGCGCAGCTACTGGCCCGACAACTCGCCGATTGAGGCAAGCGTCGACGGCAACACCGTGCACCTCATGCAGCCGGTAGAGCAGGCCACCGGGATCCGCAAAGAGATCGTCGTCACGCTGGCGCCGACGGGCACGGCGGTCACGATCGAGAATCGCCTGACGAACACCTCGCTGTGGGCCATCGACGCGGCTGTCTGGGCGATGACGATCATGAATGCCGGCGGCGCCGTGATCCTGCCGCAGGAGCCCTACAAGTCGCACGACGAAGCACTGCAGCCGGCGCGATCGGTCACGCTCTGGTCGTACACGAACTTCTCGGATTCCCGCTGGAAGGTCGGCTCGAAGTTCCTGCGACTCAAGACCGACGCGTCGATGGCGGCGTCGCAGAAGGTCGGCGTGGCCAACCACCAAGGCTGGGCCGGGTATCTCCGCAGCAGCACGCTGTTCGTGAAGCGCGTGGACTGGAAGGACGGCGGCAGCTATCCCGACGGCGGAGTCAACGTCGAGACCTACACCGCGGGGACGTTCCTCGAGCTCGAGACCCTCGGCGTGATGACGCGCGTCGAGCCCGGCGCCACCATCACGCACGAGGAGCGCTGGTTCCTGTTCAAGGACGTCAAGGACGACCCATCGGACGACGCCCTGGCGCGCACGCTGGCCCCGCTTCTCGCTACCACGAGGTAGAGCGGGTTCGCCCGCTCGGCCCGCCCCTGGCGGCAGGGCTTCAGCCCTGCTTCTCAGTTTAAAATCAGCACATGGGAGCCCACAGGATGAGATCGGGACTGACGATTGCTGTGTTGTTCGGCGCAGCGGCCATTGGAATCGCCGCGAGGCGTCACGTCGAGCAGGCGAAGCCGGAGGGCGCGCCGCCGTTGCAGAAGTACCGCGTGTCGCCGACGGAGCTGCCGGCGCCAGGCACCGGCATCGCCAACCCCCCGCAGGTCGTCGATCGGCCGGCAGGCGCGCAGCTGAACCTGCCGCCCGGCTTCAAGATCGATCAGTTCGCCGACGAGGGCGAGTTCAAGACGCTGCATTACATCATCGAGGGTCCAGACGGCGAAGTCTTCGCCGCCGACGTGACCGCCAATACGATCACGTCGCTCAACGACACGAACAACGACGGGAAAGTGGACGAGCGTCACGTGTTCGCTGAGGGCCTCAACAAGCCGTGGGGCATGGCCATCGCGAACGGGTACTTCTACGTCGGCAACACCGACAGCGTCGTCCGGTGGAAATACACGGCGGGCCTGAAGCACGTCGAGGGCGCGCCGGAGAAGATCGCGTCCGTGCCTGGCGGTGGCGGTCACTCGACCCGCACCCTGATGTTCAACGCCGACGCGACGAAGCTCTATGTCAGCGTCGGCTCCGCATCGAACGTGGACGTCGAAACCGGCCGCGCCCTCATCCTCGAGATGAACCCGGACGGGAGCGGCAGCCGTGTGTTCGCGTCAGGGATCCGCAACCCCGTGGGTCTGGCGATTCAGCCCGGCACGAACCTGTTGTGGACCTCGGTCAACGAGCGCGACATGCTCGGCGACGACCTCGTCTCCGACTACGTGACCCACGTGCAGGACGGCGGGTTCTACGGGTGGCCGTTCGCGTACCTGGGCCAGCACGAGGATCCGCGCCGCAAGGGCGAACGCCCTGATCTCGTCGCGAAGGCCATCGTCCCGGACGTGCTGCTGCAGTCGCACTCGGCCCCGCTCGGCATGGTCTTCTACACGGCCAGCGCGTTCCCCGCCGAGTACAAGGGCGACGCCTTCGTCGCGCTGCACGGTTCGTGGAACCGCAAGGTCCGTACGGGCTACAAAGTGGTTCGGGTCACGTTCAAGGACGGCAAGCCGACCGGCGAGTACGAGGACTTCATCACCGGCTGGCTGCCCGACGAGACCAAGTCGCAGGTGTGGGGCCGACCGGTCTCGCTCGCCGTCCATCGCGACGGCTCACTGCTCGTGTCAGACGACGCGCACAACCTGATCTGGCGCGTCACCTACGCGGGCACCGGCAGCGGAAACTGATTCTCCATTGGCGCGCGGAGGCGCTTACGTGAGGCGGCTGACGACCCTGGTGGTTCTGTGCGGGGCGTTGTCCGCCTCCGCCCAGCAGCCGAAGATGCCTCCGCCTCCGCCATCCCTGCCGCCTCCAGAGGGCGCGCCGAGGACTCCGGCGCTCGAGCGGCTCGTCGAAGGCCGCGGCGAGATCGTCCGCGTCATCACCGGGTACGACTCGCTGGACGGCATTGCCTGGCGCTCCACCGACGGTCTCACGTTCAGCGATCCGGGGACTCATCAGATCGTGACCTGGCTGCCGGCGTCGAAGACCGAGCCAATCACCCGTGTCGACGGCAGCGCGCCGGCCGGGCTCGCGGCCGACGCGCAGGGCGGGTTGCTCGTCGCCGAGCGCAACACGCTGCGCGTGACGCGGCGCGAGAAGGGCCTGGTGACGACGCTCGTCGATCGCGTGGACGGCGAGCCGTTGCGTGGACCATCCGAAGTGGCAGTGGCGCCCAACGCGGACGTGTACGTCGCGGACTTCGGCTCGGGCGGCGGCCGCGTGATTCGCGTGACGCCTGGCGGCCAGCCCTCGGTCGTCGTGCGCGACGTCGCGCAACCCGCTGGCGTGGGTATATCGCCCGCGGGGACGACGCTCTACGTCGCCGACTCGGCGCGCTCCGAGCTGCGTGCGTATCCGATCGACGCTCAGGGCGGGGTCGGCACCGGACGCCGGCTGACGCCCATCACGCCGTGGAAATCGGGCGTGAATGGACGCCCGGCCGGGCTCCTGGTCGATCGCGCCGGCCACATCTTCCTGGCGGGGCCTGGTGGCGTGTGGGTGCTGGACGAGAACGGCGGGCGGCTTGGCGTGATCGCGATGCCCGAGCGCCCGTCTGCCTGTGCCCTGGGGGACACCGACGGGCGGACGCTGTATATCGCGGCCGAGACCAGCATCTACAAGGTCAGGCTCCGAAAGTAGCGCAGGCCTCCAGGCCTGCCACTACACCAGCTTCACCGGCGCGTGCGCCGCGGCCGACCGGTACACCGCCTCGATAATCCGCAGGTCCTTCAGGCCTTCCTCGCCCGCAGTCAGCGGCGCTTTGTTCGACGTCACGCAGTCCGAGAAGTGATCCATCTCGGCGGCGAAGTGGTTGATGACGGGCTGGAGGCGTTCCTCAATCTTCGTCCACGTGCCGGCGCGCATCTTCAGGCCGTCGTAGCTCAACGCCGGCTCGAGCTCCGCCCACCCGCCCGTCCCGACGACGCGGAAGCGATTCAGCGGCGCGCCGTAGCTCGACGTGCAGTTGGCCAGCACTCCGCTCGGGAAGCGCAGCTGGAACGAGATGTTCTCCTCGACCTCGCGGAAGCGCGGGTCGTTCGGCGTCGTCTCGATCATCGCGTTGACTTCCGCAGGCTCCTCGCCCGTGAGGTAGCGCGTCGCGTTCAGCGCGTAGATGCCGATATCCATCATCGACCCGCCGCCGGCCATCTTCTTGTTCAGGCGCCACTGCGTCGGATCGCCAATGGGGAAGCCGGCGTCGGCGAGCACGACGCGGAGCCGCCCGAACTCCTCGTCGCGCGCGACCTTGATCAGCGCGTTGTTGTACGGCTCGTAGTGGAGGCGATACGCGATCATCAGCTTGCGGTCGGCGGCCTTCGCCGCGGCGATCATCTGCTCGCACTCGGCGGCGGTGTTCGCCATCGGCTTCTCGCAGAGCACGTGCTTGCCAGCCTTGAGCGCGCGGATCGTGTACTCGGCGTGCATGCTGTTGGGCAGCACGATGTACACGACGTCGATCTCGGGGTTGTCCTTGATCGTGTCGAAGTTCTCGTAGCTGTAGATGTTCTTTGCGGCGACGCCGTACCGGGCCGCGAGCTTGTCGGCCTTGTCGCGATGGCCGCTGACGAACGCGACGAGCTTCGAGCGTTCGGAGCGGGCAAAGGCCGGCATCAGCTGGTTGATGGCCAGCGACCCGAGCCCGACGAGCGCATATCCGAGCTTGGGACCTGGCGGCTCCGGCACCCGCACCTGCGCGGCGGCCGACCGTGCCGCCAGGGGGGCGGCCGCCAGCCCGGCGCCGGCGGCGCGAAGGAACCCACGGCGGCTGACACGGGAGAAAGGAGGCGTCGGCATGGCGCGGATGATAGCTGATTCCAGGGGCAGACGACGGACTGCCGACGTCGGGCGAGGACGGCGCGGCTGAAGCCGCGCCCTACTGATGTTCCGGATGGGTGCAGCCCTTGAACTCGGTGAAGAACATGGTCCCGTCGTCGCCGATTTCCTCGCGCATGCCGATCTCCGACGTGTAGTAGCCGGTGACCGTCAACGACTTGATCGCGCGAAAGAAATCGCCGCCCGGCGTGCCCGCCGGCTGCGTCGAGAGCGCCGTGACAACGGAAAGCTGCGTATCGGGAGCCGCCGTGGCGAACGTGGAGCCGTGCGTCTCCTTCACGTGGCCGTCGAGCCATGCGAGGCTCTCGAGGAACTTCTGGCGATCGTCGGCCGTCGCGTTGACGAGCACATAGTCGACGAACTGGTTGACGTTCGCCTTGGTGGCACCTGGCGTGTCGGTCTCCGGGATGATGATCTCGGCCAGGGCCACCACGGTGGCGTTCTGATCGGCTGACAGCACCTTCGCCGTCCACGGTCCCGTCGCCGCCGCGGCCGCCGCGTGGTAGTGCTCGGCGTGCTGCTCGGCCGCCGAGGCAAGCGCATCCACCCAGAACACGGACACCGCCGCCGCCGCGCCCCCGGCGGCGATCTTCTTCAGCGCATTGCGTCGGGAAATCATCGTCTGCCTCACTGGCAGGCCTGAAGGCCTGCGCTACAGGTGCCTGGCTACGCCCAATAGGCCGGTCCAGCCGGCGCGCTGATGACCACGCCCTTCAGAAAGGCGATCGCCTTCTTCAGGCCCTCGTCGCCGGTCATCAGGCCGTCCTCGTGCTCGATGCTGATCACGTGGTCGTAACCGGCCAGGCGCAGGCTGCTGATCATCTCGCGCCACACGGATTCACCCGTGCCGTAGCCGACCGTGCGGAAGATCCACGAGCGGTGAATCTCGTCGGTGTATTTCTTGACGTCGAGCACGCCGTTGACGGCCGTGTTCGCGCGGTCGATCTTGCAGTCCTTCGCGTGCACGTGGTAAATCGAGTCGCCCAGCGCGCGAATCGCCGCTGCCGGATCCACCTGCTGCCAGAACATGTGGCTGGGGTCGAAGTTGCAGCCGATGGTGCCGGCCGCGAGCGCCGTCAGGCGCAGCATCGTCTCGGGGTTGTAGACCACGAAGTTCGGGTGCATCTCGATGGCCACCCGCACCTTCTTCGACTTCAGCAGCTTCGCCGTGTCCTTCCAGTACGGCTCGACGCGTTCCTTCCACTGCCACGCGAGCATCTCCGGGAACTCAGGCGGCCAGGACGACGTGATCCAGTTCGGCTGCGTCGCCTTCGGGTCGCCGCCAGGGCAGCCGGAGAAGGTGATGACCTGCGCGACCCCGAGCTTCGACGCGAGTTCGACCGTATCGCGGAAGACCTGGTCGTGCGCCTTGGCGATCTTCGCGTTCGGGTGGATCGGGTTGCCGTGGCAACTGAGCGCGCTGATCGTGAGGCCGCGGCGGTCGATTGCTTCCTTGAAGGCCTTCAGCTTCTTGCCGTTCTTCAGCAGCTCCGCGGGCTTGCAGTGCGCGTCGCCGGGATACGCGCCCGTGCCGATCTCGACCGCCTCGAGGCCGAGCTCCTTGATGTAGTCGAGCGTTTCCTCGAAGGGCTTGCCGCCGAAGAGCACCGCAAAGACGCCGAGTTTCATGTGTGCCTCTCGCGGGGCTGAAGCCCCGCCCCACGACCGTCGCTGTCAGCCGCCAGCTGTCAGCCGACAGCTACTTGACCGCAACCCACTTCTTGCTCGCCGCCGCCTTCTCCATGGCGTCGAGCACCTTCTGGTTCTGCACGCCATCCTCGAAGTTCGGCGTCGGCACCTTGTCTTTCGCGACGGCCTCGAGCAGGTCGTAGACCGTATGGACGAAGGTGTGCTCGTAGCCGATGATGTGGCCCGGCGGCCACCAGTGGCCGACATACGGATGATGCTGGCCGTCGGTGACCATCACCTCGTGGAACCCCTGAACCGCCGGATCGTCGCCGGTCAAGAAGACCTCGAGCTCGTTGAGGCGCTCCAGGTTGAACGCGACCGAGCCCTTGCTGCCGTTGATCTCGAAGCGGTTGTAGTTCTTCCGCCCGGTCGCGAAGCGGCTCGCTTCGATCGTGCCGAGGGCGCCGTTGGCGAACCGCACCACCGACGCCGACGCGTCGTCCACGGTGACCATGCCCTTCTTTTTCGGGTTGTCGGGCAGGGGACGCTCCTTGATGAACGTCTCGAGCGCTCCGGTGACTTCGGTGATCTCGCCGACGAGGAACCGCGCGAGGTCCAGTGAGTGGCTCGCGATGTCGCCGAGCGCGCCGGAGCCGGCGGTCTCCTTGCGCAGGCGCCACACCAGCGGGAAGTTCGGGTCCACGATCCAGTCCTGCAAGTAGGTCCCGCGATAGTGATAGAGCTTCCCGAGCTTCCCTTCGTCGATCAGCTGCTTGGCCAGCATCACCGCCGGCGCGCGCCGGTAGTTGTGGCAGACCATGTGGATGACGCCGGCCTTCTTCACCGCGGCCAGCATCTTCTCGGCTTCCTTGACCGTGTTGGCCAGCGGCTTCTCGCAGAAGACGACCTTCCCGGCCTTGGCCGCTTCGATCGCGATCTCCGCATGGCTGTCGCCGGGCGTCACGATGTCGACGATGTCGATGTCCTTGCGGCGGACCACCTCCCGCCAGTCAGTGGAGGTCTCTTCCCAGCCGAGCTGCGCCGCCGCCGTCTTCACGGCATCGGGCGTCCGGCCGCAGAGGACCTTCATCCGTGCCGGGTGTTTCGGCGTAAAGAAGTGATTCACCTGCCGGTACGCGTTGCTGTGCGCGCGGCCCATGAAGGCGTATCCGATCAGAGCGACGTTCAGCTGTGACATCGGTCGGCTCGTCCCACGAGAGGAGCGCGGCCGGGCCGCGCTCGTCGGAAGGCTTGCTAGTTGGTGGCCGGCTTGGCGGCAGGCTTCTTGGCTGGCGCGGCCTTGTGCGTCTTGTCGAACGCCATCACGTACTTCGCCAGGGCCAGGATCTCCTGGTCCGAGAAGCGCTCCTTGAACGACATCATGGCCGTTGCAGGCACGCCGTTGGTGATCACCAGCGCAAGCTGCTTGGGCGTGGTGCCGTGGATCCACTTGCCGTCGGCGAAATTCATCTGCGGGATCGCGGCGTTGCCATCCGGCATGTGGCACATCACGCAGTTCTGTTTGTAGAGCTCTTCGGCCGGCCGGTTGGTGGTCGGGCGCGCGGATTGGGCCGCCGCCGCTGAAGCGAACAAGGCGAACGCACAGGAAGCAAGCCACGTCAGTCGCACGTCGGTCGATCCTCGGGATGAAGTGATAAGGTCCGTGAATGCAATGAGTTTCGGTCGATTCCTTCAGAAATCTATCGTCGCCCGCCAGCACTGTCAAGCGACGTCGCGACCCGTAGCGCAGGCCTTCAGGCCTGCTGACGTGTTCGGTTGAGATAGTATTCCACCCGCCGCGGAGGGCGAATGCAGCTCCACTGGATCGACTACACGATCATCCTGATCTACTTCGCGTTCGTCCTGGGCATCGGGGTGGTGCTCAAGCGCTATGCGAAGACGAGCTCGGACTTCTTCCTGTCGGGCCGCTCCATTCCCGCCTGGATCACCGGCCTGGCATTCATCTCGGCGAACCTCGGCGCGCAGGAAGTCATCGGCATGGGCGCCAGCGGGGCCAAATACGGCATCGCGACGTCGCACTTCTACTGGATTGGCGCGATCCCCGCGATGGTGTTCGTCGGCATCTTCATGATGCCGTTCTACTACGGCTCCCGCGCGCGCTCGGTGCCGGAGTACCTCAAGCTGCGATTCGACGAAAAGACGCGCGGCCTCAACGCGATCTCGTTCGCGGCGATGACCGTGTTCTCGTCCGGCGTCTCGATGTACGCGATGGGCAAGCT
>JBKPSY010000126.1:0-9961 GCA_046735235.1 Acidobacteriota bacterium
CTGGCTTCTCGCGGATGGTGCTGGCTGTGTCGGAGATGTGGTCCTGCATGGATGAGCCACACACTACGCCCTTTGGCCGGAGTCGATCTGTTCACAACTGGACAGGAGCGGTCGTGCGCTATGGCTGATCCTTTCTCGCCTTGTCCTGGGACGTTGGCGCGAGGACTGGCCGGTCAGCTTTATGGTCGATGACTAGGGGGCGCCTACAGTTTCGACAGAGGAAGATCGCGCCGTGTAACGCGCGGTCGTAGTCGTCATAGTGAACGATGGCGCTGCATTCGGGACAGCGCCACGCGGGCGTCATGGCTCAGTCTACGCCGTTTGGAACGGTGCTCTTTGACAACTGAATAGCCGTACAAGGCGAGGGCCGCATCGCTGCGGCCCTGCTCACTTCCCGATGACCACCAGACCCCTCTCGTGCGGAGGTCACGCATGCGACGGTTGATTGTTCTCGTCTTACTATGCTCGCTTGGTTCAGTGGCCGGAGCCGCCGCGGACACCATCGTGGCGGACTTCACCCTCGATCCGAGCTTGAACCCGACCGCGCCAAGCTGAGCAATTTTCACGCATGCGGAGGCGATGTTCGAACAAAACGGAAGGGCGCTACGAGAAACGGCCCCCGTCCAGGCTGGATCTAGCCATCAGGTCTCTGAGGTGGCGGTCTTGGACTGGAGCCCGTCGTTGAATCTTCGCCGCTCTCGCTGTATCACCTCGTCCAACACGAGGGCGGAGATGCCGCGGTCAATGGCCCTGAGGCGCAGCTCGGTCTCCAGCAATTCTCGGCCCTCATTCGACCAGACGGGGCCCACCCGGCGACGGCCGCGTTCGACAAACTCGAAGACAAACCATTCGCCGGTGTGATCGTGACGAACTTTCCGAATCTGCCAAGCGAAGAGATCGAGGCCGGGCATGAATTAGTCCGCTCGAGGGAGTTTCCGGCGATCCGGCGTGGGGCGCACGGTAGGGCCCGACTCGTGGTCGGGTTGAGCAGGGATAGAACGGAAGCTATCCCGTGAGATGCCGAATTCCCCGTGAGACAGACAGACGTATCGGTGCTCCGGAAACTCTCCGGCGATCTCGGTTCGCAGGAAGATCAGCGGCTCGCCGCAGTACGGACAGTGCAGCGGCAATGCCGGGGAGTCAGTCGTCATCGCGCCAGCCTGAATTTATCAGCGGTGGCGCGCTTCACTAGCCCCCAGCGAAAAGGTGGCGTGTCCCGGTTGATTCAAATGAGGCGGTGCCGAAACAGGGCCTGTCGGCGGGCACCTGTATGATCGCGTTCCTTGCCTCCCATTCGCCCGACTGATACCGCTCCCGACTGGTGGTCGCCCGGACATAAAGCGCCCGAACGGTTCGTCACGATCGATCCGCCAATCTGGACGCTCAGAAATCAGATCCTGAAAACGGCCGCGGAGCAGCTGCGCGGCTGACAGGGACAGAAAAGGGACAGTCAGGGACAGATCGGCTGACTGGCGAAGGCAGAAGGTCGTGAACTACTGAGGAAAGTTGGAGGCGCCGCCCGGAATTGAACCGGGGATGGAGGTTTTGCAGACCTCTGCCTTACCGCTTGGCGACGGCGCCCCTCGGGAGAGATCGACCGGTTGTGGGGTGGATTGAAACCGGTCGTGCTACGTGCGCCGACAGCGTCGAGTGGTCATGGACTGCTGGACGATCACAAGAGTCTGCCCGCCTTCGCCGCCTCGCGGCTACGGCGAGGCAACTTCCGCCTGCCTTCGCGAGCGAAAGTTGGAGCGGGAAACGGGATTCGAACCCGCGACTTCGACCTTGGCAAGGTCGCACTCTACCACTGAGTTATTCCCGCTCGGCTCGTCACGCTAAGTGCCGAACCCACATCGTAATACAGCCTGAGCAGCCCGTGCAAGCCTGAGGACAGCGCGCAGGGCTGAAGCCCTGCCCCACGCGAGCGCATCCTACGAGCGCGAAGGCTTGCGCGGCTCCGGCTCGCGACGTTTACGCTCGCCCGTGTCGGGTTCGGATCGCGTCGGCGTCCAGGACGGCGGGTCGCTCGCAGGGAACGACTCGTCCAGGTTCTCGTCCACGTCAGGCGTCGGTTCCCGACGAGGCGGCGCGTCAGGCTTCGGCGCGGGCGGCGTCTTCGGCTGTGTGCCCATACTTGCATTCTGGCACGCGCGATTCCGGGATGCGAGCTCGGCTGGACGGTGGGTGGGCGAAGCCATCACGGCGGGGCTGAAGCCCCGCCCTACGTACGATCGCTAGATCGTGACGGCGCGAAGGACTTCTGCGGCTTCTTCGGGCGCGGTGGGATTGATGTAGAACCCGCTGCCCCACTCGAAGCCGGCGACCTTCGTCAGCTTCGGGATGATCTCCACGTGCCAGTGGTAGAACTCCCCCGACACTTCCGTGAACGGGGCGCTGTGGATGATCAGGTTGAACGGCGGCGTCTCGAGCGCGCGGTTCATGCGCTGCAGCGTCTCCTTCAGCACCCGCGCCAGCGCCTCGTATTCGTGACGCGGCGCCTCCTCGTAGTGCGCGCCATGACGCTTCGGCAGGATCCACATCTCGAACGGAAACCGCGGCGCGTACGGCGACACGGCGACGAAGTCCGCGTTCTCCGCAATCACGCGCGTCTGCTGATCCAGTTCCTGCCGGACGATGTCGCAGTAGACGCAGCGCTCCTTCTGCTGGTGATGCTGACGCGCACCGGAAATCTCGTCGCGCACGTTGCGCGGGATGATCGGCAGCGCGATCAGCTGGCTGTGCGGGTGCTCGAGCGAGGCGCCGGCGGCCGCGCCGTGGTTCTTGAAAATCAGGATGTAGCGAAAGCGCTTGTCCTGCTTCAGGTCGAGCACGCGCTCGCGGTACGCCCACAACACGCGCTCCACCGATGCCACCGGCAGCGTTGCGAGACTCTGGGTGTGATCCGGAGACTCGATGATCACCTCGTGCGCGCCGATGCCGTTCATCTTGTCGAACAGGCCCTCGCCCTGCCGGTCGAGATCGCCCTCCACCTGCAGCGCGGGAAACTTGTTGGGGACGACACGCACGTCCCAGCCGGGCCCGTTCGTGATGCCGCCGTTCCGGCGGTACGAGAGCACTTCACGCGGCGTGTATTCCTCGTTGCCTTCGCAGAACGGACACACGGCGTCCTCGACGAGCACGGCGGAGTCGGACCGGAACGCGTTGGGGCGCTTGCGGCGCTCGGTGGAGATGATCACCCACCGGCCTGTAATCGGATCTTTTCTCAGCTCGGGCATCGTCTAGGAGGCGTCGAAGGCGTTTCGGATGATCGTCACGTGCGGGCCATCGGGCTCGCTGGCCACGGTGACCACGTCGAACCGGCAGGCGCCCGCGTCCACGCGATGCCGGGCCAGGTACTCGGCGGCGACGGCGACTATCTTACGACGCTTCCAGGGCGTCACCGCGACGGCGGCGCCGCCGAAGCGCCCGTTCTGCCGCGATTTCACTTCGACGAACACCAGGCACCGGCCGTCGAGCGCGACGACGTCAATTTCTCCAGCGCGAACTCGGTACCGTCTGGCAAGGATTGCGTACCCTGCGCGTTCCAGCGCGCGGACCGCGAGATCTTCGCCGTGAAGGCCGAATTGCTGGCGCGCGATGGTCATTGCACCAGGCATGGTGCAAAGCACGAGCCGGGGTTGCCGGGGCTGGCCCGGCTGAAGCCGGGCCCTACGTACGGTTGGCGACTTCGCCGATAGCCTCGTCAAGAATTTTGAGTGCCGCGTCAGCCTGGCCCTTTGTCAGGACCAGCGGTGGCGACAAGCGGATCGAGTTGCGGCCGGCGCCGAGGACCAGCAGGCCCTTGTAGAAGCACTTCTGGACCACCTCGTCGCGCGCCTCGATGGCCCGCTCCTTGGTCTTCCGGTCCTTCACGAGCTCGATGCCGATCATCAGGCCCTTGCCGCGGACGTCTCCGATAATCTGGTGCTTGTCCATCAAGGCCTTCGCGCCGGCCAGCAGGTGCGTGCCCACCTCCGCCGCGTTCGCGATGAGCGACTCGCGCAGCAATTTGATGGTCGCCAGGGCCGCCGCGCATGAGACGGGGTTCCCGCCGAACGTGCTGGCGTGCGCACCGGGCGGCCAGTCCATCACATCGGCACGCGCGGCGCAGACGCCGAGCGGCATGCCCGACGCGATGCCTTTGGCGGTCGCGACGATGTCCGGCTCGACGCCGAAATGCTCGATGGCGAACATCTTCCCCGTCCGGCCCATCCCCGACTGCACTTCGTCGCACGCGAGCAGAATGCCGTGCTTCGTCGTCAGCTCGCGCAGGCGCTGGTGGAACTCGACAGGCGGAACGATGTAGCCGCCCTCGCCCTGGATCGACTCGACGACCACGGCCGCGACTTCGTCGGGCGAGATCAGCTGGCCGAGGATCTGCTGCTCGATCCAGTCCACGCAGTCCTGTGCGCACGACTCTGGCGACATCCCCGCCGGCGCGCGATACAGGTTCGGGTACGGCGCGTGATACACCCCGGGCACCAGCGGCCCGAACCCCCTCCGCTGTGTCGTCTTGCTGGAGGTGAGCGAGAGCGAGCCCATGCTGCGGCCGTGGAACGAGCCGAGGAAAGCGATGATCCCGAAGCGCTTCGAGTGGTATTTCGCGAGCTTGACCATCGCCTCGACGGCTTCGGTGCCCGAGTTGGCGAAGAACGTGCGGACGCCGCCGGTGATTGGGACGATCTCGGCCATGACTTCGGCGAGCCGGACTTGCGGCTCGTAGTAGAAGTCCGTGCCGGACATGTGGAGGTACTTCTGCGCCTGGTCCACGATCGCCTTCACCACGTCGGGATGCGAGTGCCCGGTGGAGTTGACCGCGATGCCGGCCGCGCAGTCGAGGAACAGGTTGCCGTCCACGTCCTCGACCACCGCGCCGCGGCCGCCGGCCATGACCAGCGGGTAGTCGCGCGTATAGGAGGGCGAGACGGCCTTGCTGTCGCGAGCGATCAGGGCCGCGGCCTTCGGGCCTGGCAGCGAGGTTTTTAGAACGGGAGCGTCCATAACACCTGTTTCAGGCAGGCCTGAAGGCCTGCACTACACGAGTTGGCGGTTCGTCATTCTTCATTCTTCACTCTTCATTATTTGAGCTTCCACCGCGTCCCCCCCGCGCCGTCTTCGAGGACGATGCCTCGGGCGGCGAGGTCGTCGCGGATGCGATCGGCGGCGGCGAAGTCGCGCCGGCGTCGTGCCGCCTGGCGATCCTCGATCAGCCGGTCGATCTCGGCGGGGTCCACGGGCGGCCGCTCCTGCTCCGCCTGCCGCAGCGTGATGACGCCGATGACCTGATCGAAATGCGCGAAAGCATCGCGGACGGTTGCCGCGTCGCGGGTGCCGAAGCGCCCTTCGTCCATCGCCGTGTTCAGCGCGCGCACGAGGTCGAACATCACCGCCAGCGCCGCGGACGTATTGAGATCCGCCTTCAGCGCGGCGTCGAACGCGTCGCGGGCGGCCGTCGCGGCGGCTGCGATCTCGTCGTGCGACCCGCTGGCCGTGATCGTCTCGAGCCGGGCCAGGAAGTCGCTCAAGCGGCGGACGGCTTCCTCGGCCTGCTGCAGCGTCTCCCAGGAGAAGCGCAGCTGCTTACGGTAGTGACTCGAGAGCAGCAGGTATCGCAGCGTCGACGCCCGGAACCCCTGGTCGATGACGTCCTGCACGTTGAAGACGTTGCCGAGCGATTTCGACATCTTCTCGTTGTCGATGATCAGGTGCTCGACGTGCACCCAGAACCGCGAGAAGACCTTCCCTGTCGCGCCTTCGCTCTGCGCGATCTCGTTTTCGTGGTGCGGGAAGATCAGATCGATGCCGCCGGCGTGGAGATCGATCGGGGACTCGCCGAGCAGGCGCAGCGCCATCGCCGAGCACTCGAGGTGCCAGCCGGGGCGACCGGGCCCGAGCCCGAAATCCCACGTCGGCTCGTCCGGCTTGGTCGCCTTCCACAACACGAAATCCCTGGCATCGTCCTTCGCGTAGTTGTCCGAGTCCACGCGAGCGCCTGGCTTGATCCCTTCCTGATCGAGCCGGGCGAGCTCGCCGTACTTCGGAAACGTGGCGATGCGGTAGTAGATGGAACCGTCGCTCCGATAGGTGTGGCCGTTGGCTTCGAGGGCCTTGACCATATCGGCCATCGCCACCAGATTGGCCTCGTCGGTCGCGCGCGGGTTCTCTTCGGCCGGCTCGAGGCCGAGCGACGCGGCGTCCGCGCGAAACGCCGCGATGTACTGGTCGGTGTACTCGCGCAGCGGCCTGCCGGCTTTCTGCGCGCCGGCGATCGTGCGATCGTCGACGTCGGTGAAATTCATCACCTGGCGGACGGGCCAGCCGCAGACGTGCTCCAGCGTGCGGCGCAGGACATCGAGGCAGACGAACGTCCGGAAGTTCCCGATGTGTCCGCGGTTGTAGACCGTCAGCCCGCACGTGTACATGCGCACGCGATCGCCGCTGGGCGCAAAATCCTCTTCCTGGCGTGTCAGCGAGTTGAACAGGCGCATGCGTCGATGTCTGCTAGGTTGCCGGCACCGGCTTCACGAGGCGCAACCCCGCATGGTGCGGGGCGGCGACCTCGACGGTGAGCTCAGGGCCCGTCTTGTGAAAATCGACGACCACTGGTCCCCCACCGCCGGCATCCTTCAGGCTCGGCGCGAGCGCAGCTCGGATCTCCCTCGCCACGGCCTCGGCGTCGGCCGCGGCGCACCCGGCATAGACGACCACCGCATGCGCCAGTTCGGCGAGCGGCTCCAGGTAATCCGGGTGCGCGGGAAAACTGGCCTCGAATCGAAACGTGGTCAGCGCCATCGGCCTCGTGGTCAGAGTGACATCTGGTCGAACAGCAGGCGCGCCTTCTGGACGTCGGCGGCAATCTGCGCGGTCAGCTGCTCGACGCCCTCGAACTGGCGCTCGTCACGCAGCCGCTGAATGAACCCGAGGCGGAGCGTCTGCCCGTACAGATCGCGCGCCACGTCGATCAGGTGCGCTTCGATGACGACGCGGGGCTCGCCGCCGAAGGTGGGGCGGACGCCGACGTTGGTCACCGACGGATAGATTACCCCGTCCAGGCGTACCGTGGTGGCGTACACGCCGTTCGGTGGGACGACCTCGTTGGCAGTGGCGAGATTCGCGGTCGGAAAGCCAATCTGACGGCCCCGCTGGTCGCCCGTCACCACTTCCCCCTCGATCGTGTACGGGTGGCCGAGCAGCGCGCCGGCCTCGTCGACGCGGCCCTCGCTGATCAGCCGCCGAATCCGCGTGCTGCTGACGACGAAGTCCTTGTAGCGCACCGGATCGATCTTCTCGGTCCGGAACCCGTAACGCGCGCCGAGCGCCCGAAGCATCGAGAAGTTGCCCGCACGGTCGTGGCCGAACAGGAAGTTCGCGCCAACCCACACTTCCGACACGTGCAGCCACTCGACGAGCACCGTGCGCACGAACGTCTCCGGATCCCAGCGCGAGAGCTCGGGCGTGAACCGCACGACGGCCACGCCGGCGATGCCCGCCTGCTCCAGCGCGTCCAGCCGCTGCGCCTTCGTCATGATGAGCGGCGGCGCCTTGTCGGGCCGGACGACGCGCGGCGGATGCGGATCGAAGGTCATGACGACGGCCGTCGCGCCCCGCTCGCTGGCGACGCGGCACACGCGCTCGATGATCTTGGTGTGGCCGCGATGCAGGCCGTCGAAGTTTCCGAGAGCCAGCACCGGGTGCTGCCAGCGGGGAGGCCTCGAATCTTCGGGAAAGTGAATGACGTCCACAGGTCTCGGGCCGGGCGTGGTGGCGACGCTCAGCGTCGCACGTTGCAGGGCTGACGCCCTGCCCCACGCGCTCACGGTCAGCCCGTCGTAAAGGCGACCGACAGGCCATCATATGCCAGGTGCACATGCGGCGGCAGCGTCGCCGACGTCGCCGCGTGCCCCAGGTCGTGGCAGATGTGCGTGAAATACGTCTCACGCGGGGCGATGCGCTCGGCCGCCGCGAGCGCCTGATCGACGTTGAAGTGCGTCGGATGCGGGCGCCGTCGCAGGGCGTCGATTACGAGCACGTCGATGCCGTCCACGAGCGCCCACGACGCGTCGGGAATCTCGCTGACGTCGGTCAGGTACGCCAGCGACCCCATGCGGTAGCCGAAGACGCGACGCCGGCCGTGCAGCAGTGGCACAGGCACGAGGGCTACGCCGCCAAGTGTGATCGGTCCGTCGATCGCATGCAGGTCGATCTCCGGAAGCCCCCCGCCGGCCGGCGTGTCGCGGTCGAAGATGTACGCAAACGTCCGGCGAATCTCGCCAATCGTCTGCGGGTCGCCGTAGCACGGGATGCGCGCGCGCTGCAGCTGGTTGAACCGGCGCACATCGTCGAGGCCCAGGACGTGGTCGGCGTGTCCGTGGGTGTACAGCACGGCGTCAACCCGGCGCAGCCGCTCCCGCAGCGCCTGCTCGCGCAGATCGGGCGAGGTGTCGATCAGCAGCCGGGTGTCGTCGGCCAGCGTGATGTACACCGAAGGACGCGTCCGCTTGTCATTCGGATCGGTCGAGCGGCACACTTCGCACTCGCATCCGATCATGGGGACGCCGTGGCTGGTGCCGGAACCAAGAAACAGGAGGTTCGCCTGGTCGGTCGGGTTCATCGGGTCGGTCGGGTCGACCAGGTCCGTCGGGTCACTCAGGGCGGTCCGCCTACGGAACGATGATGCGCGGGCCGCCGGTCTGGACTTCGACGAATCGCAGGCGCAGCTCGTAGAGACCCTGCTCGAGCAGCTGGCGCTCCTCGGCGGTGAGGTTGCCGCGCGTCTTCTCTTCGAGCAGTCCAAGGATGTCGATCATCTGCCGCGCCCCGTCGAGGTTCGGCGGGGTCACCTGGCCGGTGCCGGGATCGGCGGCGTCGCCGAGGTGCACGGCGGTCGTGTGCATGAGCGAGAACACGAATGCGGTGAAGGTCAGGGACAACGGCGCCTGATCGGTCATGCAGTCTAGAATACCGCAGCAATGGCAACCGCTGGCGATCGGTTCGACGAGCTCGTGAGAATCATGGCCACGCTGCGCGGCCCCGAGGGCTGCCCGTGGGATCGCGAGCAGACGCTCGGCTCGCTGCGCCCGTTCCTGCTCGAGGAGACGTACGAGGCGCTCGCCGCGCTCGATCACGGTGACATGGCCGGGCTGCGCGAAGAGCTCGGCGACCTGCTCTTCGAGATCGTCTTCCTCGCGCGCCTGGCGGAAGAAGGCGGGCACTTCACCGTCGCCGACGCGGCGGCCGACGTCGGCGCGAAGCTCGTGCGGCGACATCCGCACGTCTTCGGCGACGAGCCGCGCCTGACGAGGGCCGGGGACGTGATCGGCAAGTGGGAGGAGATGAAGGCGAAGGAGAGCAAGGGGGGCGAGGAGGGCAAGGGAGGCAAGGGGAAGACGCTGCTGAGCGGCGTGCCGGTGACGCTACCGTCGCTTCTCCGCGCGTATGAGTACGGCAGCCGGGCGGCGGCGGTGGGTTTCGACTGGGCACAGGCGGCCGATGTGGTCGACAAGATCCAGGAGGAGGTCGCTGAGCTGCGCGAGGTGGTGAACCGGGTCGGTCAGGTCGATCAGGTCGGTCGGGTCGACCAGGTCGAAGACGAGATGGGTGACCTGCTCTTTGCCATCGCCAATCTCTCGCGCAAGCTTGGCGTCGAGCCGGAGGCAGCGCTCCGCCGCGCGAACGACAAGTTCCGCGATCGGTTCGGCCACGTGGAGGCGCGCATCGCGGCGCGCGGAGAACGGATGCAGGACAAGTCGCTCGACGAGCTGGACGCAGAGTGGCGCGCAGTGAAAGCCGGCGAAGCGCGATGACGCGTCGCGCCTTCCTCACGGCCGAATGGCGATGGCTCGTGATGTTGAATTACGAGATCGATCCCGCATTGCTCGCGCCGTTCCTTCCGCGAGGCACCACGCTGGATCTCTGGCAGGGCCGCGCCATGGTCTCGGTGGTGGGGTTTCAGTTCCTCAAC
>JBKPSY010000127.1:0-11241 GCA_046735235.1 Acidobacteriota bacterium
GCCGGGTGCTTTGAGAGCACCAGCCGCCCATGTTCATCTCGCCAGGCGTAGATTTCTGCCTGGGCCGAGACGGCGCGCAGGACGGCTGCGAGCGTCACGAGAAACGCGAAGAGTTTACGGCGCAATGGTTTACGCGCGCCGTTGCCGCGTCAGTGCGGCAAGAAGGCGCGCCCGTTACGCCTGAGTTGGGCAGGAGGGATGCCAGCGAAGGTCTATGGGTCTATGGGTCCATGGGTTCATGGGTTCATGGGCGTTCTTCCCCCATGCACCCATGCACCCATGCACTTATGGACCTTTACGAGCATCGAGGCCCGCGATGAGGCTTGGGGCCTGAGCCAACAGCGTATCAATTCCTGCCGGATCCGAGCCGCCGGCCTCGGCAAAATCTGGACGCCCGCCGCCCTTGCCGCCGACGAGCGGTGCCAGCGCCTTCACGATGTTGCCCGCGTGGAAGCGCCCCTTCAGATCCGCCGTCACCGACGACACCATCGTCACGCGATTCTCGGGGCCGGCCGAGACAAGGACCACCCCGCCGGTCTTCAGGCGATCCCGCGTGCGATCGGAGAGCTGACGCAGCGCTTCGCGATCCAGGTTGTCCACGCGTCGCACGACGAACGACACGCCGCCGATGTCCACCGGAGCATCGGCGCCGTCGGCGCCTGCCGCGGCGCTGCCGCCGAGCGCGGCCTTCACCTTCAGGTCCTGGACCTCGCGGCCCAGCCGCTTGGTTTCCGCCTGGAGCTTCGCGATGGCGTCCACCGCCTGCTCCTCGCCGACGCTCAGCGTGGACAGCACCTGGCGCAGCGCCCGGCGGCGCGCTTGGTGCTCGTGCAGCGCCCCTTCGCCCGTCAGCGCCTCGATGCGACGCACGCCGGCGGCGACTCCGCTCTCTTCGGTGATGGTGAAAAGCCCGATGTCGCCCGTCGCGCGGACGTGCGTCCCGCCGCACAGCTCGACGCTGAAGCCCGGGATCGTCACCACTCGTACGTGGTCGCCGTACTTCTCGCCGAAGAGCGCCATCGCGCCGCCGGCGATGGCTTCTTCCGTGCTTCGGACCTCGGTCGTCACAGGGGCGTTACGCAGCACCTGCCGGTTGACGATCTCCTCGATCTGCGCGAGGTCGGCCTGGGTGATGGCTGCGAAATTCGTGAAATCGAACCGCAGCCGGTCGGGCGCCACGAGTGAGCCGGCCTGCTTCACGTGAGTCCCGAGCGTCTGTCGGAGCGCGGCGTGCAGCAGATGCGTCGCCGTGTGATTTCTACGCGTCGCGTCGCGTTTCGCGTCGTCCACAACGGCGAACACAGCCTGCTCGTCGAGGAGCGCCGCACCCTCCACCTGCACCCGATGCGCTCGAGGCAGCCCCGGGCCCAGTCGCAGGACGCCAGTGACGCGCGCCAGCACCGTGCCGGCCTCGTTCTGGAGCGTACCGACGTCCGAGACCTGGCCGCCGGACTCCAGGTAGAACGGCGTGACGTCGAGCGCGGCGAAGCCGGCGGCTCCCGCCGGAAGCTCGGCCACCTGCGTGCGCGACGCATCGAAGAGCGCCAGCACGTGCGCGTCCTTCACCGCCGTCGTGGTGTAGCCTTCGAACCGATCCCCCGCCACGCGCAGACGGTCGGCGACCGAGGGATCGCTGAACGTGAACTCTTCCGTCTTCTTGCCCTCGAAGGCGCTCTTCGAGCGCGCCTTCTCCCGCTGCGACTCCATGGCGGCGTCGAACGCCGCGCGATCGATCGTCAGCTTCCGCTCGTTCGTGAGGTCCTCGATGAAGTCCAGCGGCAGGCCGAACGTGTCGTAGAGCCGGAACGCCTCCTCGCCCGACACCGGACGACCCGACGCCGCGGCGCGGTCGAGGAGTTCTTCGAGCTTCGGAAGGCCGCCGGTGAGCACGGTGTCGAAGCGTTGCTCCTCGGCCCGGATCACCTGGACGATCGTGTCGTGGCCCGCCTTGAGCTCGGGGTACGCCGGGCTCATCTGCGTCACGAGCACGTCGGTCAGGCGATAGAGAAACGGCTCGCTCATACCGAGGCGCTTCCCGTGGCGCATCGCCCGGCGCATGATCTTGCGAAGCACGTAGCCGCGCCATTCATTGCTCGGCAGCACACCGTCGGCGATGAGGAACGTCATCGCGCGGAGGTGATCCGCGACGACGCGCGTCGAGATCGGCCCGGAGTCCATCGACGTCGCGAGCACGCTGGCCGATGTCGCTCCGCCGTGCGCCGCCTCGATGGCGACGAGCAGCGGCTCGAACGCGTCCGTGTCGTAGTTCGAGAGGGTGCCCTTCATGATCGCCGCGATGCGCTCGAGGCCCATCCCGGTGTCGATCGACGGCTTGGGCAGCGATTGAAGCGATCCGTCCGCCTGCCGGTCGAACTCCATGAAGACGTTGTTCCAGACCTCGACGTAGCGGTCGCAATCGCACGCAGGGCCGAGACACGTGGGCGCGGAGCAGGGGAGATCGTTGCCGCGGAAGTAGTGAATCTCCGAGCAGCGGCCGCAGGGGCCGGTGTCGCCCATCGACCAGAAATTGTCTGCTGCGCCGAGCTCGTAGATGCGATCCGCCGGCACGAAATCCCGCCACCGGTTGAACGCGTCGTCGTCGCGCGGGATGCCGTCCTCGCCCTTGAAGATGGTCGCAAACAGACGCTCGGCCGGCAGGGCCCACTCCTTCGTCAGCAGCTCCCAGGCCAGCGCGATCGCGTCGTGCTTGAAGTAGTCGCCGAACGAGAAGTTGCCGAGCATCTCGAAGAACGTGTGGTGCCTGAGCGACGGCCCGACGTTGTCGAGGTCGTTGTGCTTGCCGCTGACGCGCATGCACTTCTGCGACGTCGTCGCGCGCGTGTAGGCGCGGCGCTCCCGTCCGAGGAACACGTCCTTGAACTGGTTCATCCCGGCGTTGGTGAAGAGCAGCGTCGTGTCGCCGTGCGGCACCAGCGGGGAGCTCGGGACGATGCGGTGGCCGTGTCGTTCGAAGTAGCCAAGGAACGACGCGCGGAGCTCGGACGAGGTCATAACCCTTAATTCTACAGTGGCGGCGGGACTTCAGTAGGACGGGGCTTCAGCCCCGTCGCGGTGGCCGTAGACTTATCGCATGACTCCGCTCGACCCAGACTGCTACTGGGTGCAGGAGGGCCAGTTGCTCGCCGGAGAATATCCCGGCCACCGCAATGAGGCGGCCGCACGGCAGAAGCTCGGCGACCTGCTCGACGCCGGAATCCGGACGTTCGTCGATCTCACCGAGGCCGGCGAGCTGACGTCCTACGAGGAGTGGTTGAAGGATGAAGCCAGCCGCCGCGGCCTCACGGTTCGCTATGGCCGATTTCCGATCATCGACCTGGATGTGCCGACCGTGCCGCTCATGCGCGAGATCCTCACCGAGATGACGCGCGCGCTCGATGAAGGCGCACCCGTCTACGTGCACTGTTGGGGAGGCATCGGCCGTACGGGCACCGTCATCGGATGCTGGCTGGTCGAGCGTGGACAGACCGGTTCGAGGGCGCTCGAGCAACTGGACGCCATGCGCAAGCACCCGATGAAGAAGCGCCCGCCGTCGCCGGAGATGCCCGACCAGATCGAGTTCGTGCGCACCTGGGGCACGGGACGCCGCCGGATGAGCGGTCGCCTCGGTTGAGCGGTGGTGTGTGATCGGTACCAGTGCGCCGCGGCGAGATCAACTGCCGAGAATCTGGACCTCCATCGGCTGCAGCACGACGGGAATGACGGCCAGCGGACCATGTGTCACCGCGCCTGACACTTCCTGCACGGTCACGCCAGCCGGCCTCGTGGCAACCGCGCCCGGCGAAGTCGGGGTGGCCTTGTTGCTGTAGAGCACTCGGACGGCCGTCCCCGGCTGGTTCAACGACCCGTCCACGATGACCTGGACCGAGTGGCCGTTCGCCGTGTCGGCGTTGGCCACCACGAGCAACTCGCGATCGTTGAGGATGCGGGAGAACGCGAGGATGCCTGGCGCATACGGCGAAATCCCGAAGCTCTGGCCGTCGCCGGAAATGGGCCGGAAGTACTGACGGCCGTACCGAAGCGCCGGCTCCGAGGCACGCACGGCGGCGATCGCTGCCAGCGCCGTGTAGAACGGATGGCTCGTGTCGAACGCGATCGGCGGCTTGCCCCAGAGTGCCTCGCGGATCGCCGAGTCCGACAGCGAGGACGTGACCGCTGCGGGATTCGGCGGGCCGTGCAGCCCCTGCTCAGTGCCGTAGTAGATGCAAGGGATTCCCTGGATCGATAGCAGGCAGGCCAGGCCGAGAGCCACCTGATCGTCGTACGCGTCGGGTGAGGCGGGATCCACGTAGTAGAACCGGTGCTTCAGGTCGTGGTTGTCGAGGAACGTCACGAAGTACTGGCTCGCATCGCCGTGGGTGCTCAGCACTCCCTGCTCGGCCTGCTTCCGCGCGATGAAGACCGCTGAGACGTTCGACGGTGGCGCGATCCCCTTCGCCACGGGCGGCAGCGAGTAGACGAGCGGGAAATCCAGGCACGCGTCGGCGCCCATCGCGTCGTCGGGATCCATCGCGTTACGCCCGATGAACGTCGCCAGCTTCGCGTCGCTCGTGTCGTAGACCTCACCGAAGATGAAGAAATTCTTCTTGCCGATGCTGAGGCAGAACTCTCGGATAGCGTTGCAGAACGTCTGCGCGTAGCTCGGAAGCAGGTACTTCAGCGTGTCGATCCGAAAGCCGTCCACGTCGAACTTGGCCACGACGTGCTGGTAGATCCGGATCAGCGCGTTCTGCAGGTCGTGATCCGTCGTGAGGATCTGCTTCAGCGCCATGAAGTCGCCGGCCGTCGTGTTCCAGTTGGGAATCGTGCCCTGACGGCGGAGGTACGCGTTCTTCTGGATCTCCTCCGGCCACACGAGCGCATCGCGTGGAGGATTTGAAATCTGCTCGATCACCGGCCAGGCCGCCTGCGGCACGCCGTGGGCGTCCCGCCACTGGACGGCCAGCGGGGTCGGCGAGAAGGATGCCTGTGTGCCGTTGGTAGACGTGCACAGGGGGTCGTTCGGGTTCGGCGCGTACGCGAAGACGTCTCCGGTGTGGTTCAGCACGATGTCGAAGATCACGTGGAGGCCGGCATCGTGGAGCGCGTCCACCAGCGCGCGCAGCTCGGCATCGGCCTTGGCAGGGTCGGTCGCGAACCGCGGCTCGGCGCTCAGGAAGTCGGCGATCCCGTAGCCGTGATAGGAATCCTCGCTGTAAAGGCAGTTGCGCAGAACGGGGCTGAGCCACACCGCGCCGATCCCGAGTCCCTTGAGATAGGGAATGGCGGCCTGCACGCCGGCGTACTTGCCTCCCTGGAAGGCGTTCACCGGCGTGTTGAAGGGCATCACCTTGGGCGGCGCGTTCGGGTTGTTGAAGCGGTCCACCAGCAGGAAATACATCAGGCGGTCGCGCCAGTCCTCGGGAGACGGGTAAGGCGGCCGCGCGCTGGTCCGAGCCGCCTCGAGGGTGCTCGCGACTCCGGCGTCCCAGATAGATGACAGCATGGCGCCAATCCTAATACGATCACCGCTCCCTGAAGGGGGGCACCCAGCCACGTGATAGGGCAGACGATTTCCCACTACACCATCATCGGCACACTGGGGCGAGGTGGGATGGGCGTCGTCTATAAGGCTGACGATCCGCGCCTGAAGCGGCAGGTCGCGCTCAAGTTCCTGACCGACGAGCGGCCCGTCGACGCCAGGACGCTCGACCGGTTCCGCTGGGAGGCGCAGGCGCTCTCCGCACTGAACCATCCGAACATCTGCGTCATCTACGACATCGGCGAGGAGGGCGGCCGTCCGTTCATCGTGATGGAGCTTCTCGAGGGCCGCAGCCTGCGCGATATCGTGGCGGCGGGATCGATGCCGGCCGATGCCGCCATCGACGTCGGGATCCAGATTGCGGATGCGCTCGGCGCGGCGCACGCGCGCGACATCATTCATCGCGACCTGAAGCCCGCGAACATCTTTCTCACGACTCGCCAGCAGGCCAAGCTGCTCGATTTCGGTCTCGCCAAGGTCGTCGCCGAGGGCGAGCACGAACTGGCCGTGCTGGCGGAGACCGGCAGTTTCCAGGCTCACACAGATCCCGGCTTTGCGATGGGGACGGCCGGATACATGGCGCCGGAACAGATCCGCGGCGAGCGCGTGGACGCGCGCACGGACGTCTTCGCCCTCGGCGCCGTCCTTTACGAGCTCGTCACCGGCCGGCCCGCCTTCACCGGACGGACACTCGGCATCGTCCAGGACGCGGTGCTGAACCGGCCGCCTGAGCCCGTGCTCACGCAGAAACCAGACGCGCCGCCGAGACTGGCGGAGCTGATCGAGCGCTGCCTCGAGAAGGATCCGGATCTGCGGTATCAGAGCGCGGCCGACCTTCGCGCCGACCTGCGGCGCCTCTCGCGCGACCGCACGACGCCGGTGACGGGCACGCAGACCTGGTCCAGAGCCACGACGCCGGTGCGCCCCAGCGCGTCACGGCGGGGGCTGACCATCGCGGTGGCGGCGACCGTGCTCGTTGCGGCCGGCCTCCTGGGATGGTTCCTGCTCGCACGTGCCAGCCGTGCCGGCGGTCCGTCTCCTCGGCTGGTGCCGTTCACGGCGCTCCCGGGCCTTCTCCGCAAGCCCGCGTTTTCGCCCGAGGGCAACCAGATCGCCTTCTGCTGGAACGGCGGCGCCGGCGAGTCCTTCAGTCTCTACACGCAGCTGTTCGACGCCGGTTCTCCGCTGCGGCTCACGACGAGTCCGGGCGAGGACGATTCGCCGGCCTGGTCGCCCGACGGACGATTTATTGCGTTCGTGCGCAACTCCGCTCAGGGCGCCGGCTATTTCGTCGTGCCCGCGCTGGGCGGTCCCGAACGCCGTGTGCGTCCCTCGTTTGGGGTGCCGTTTTCGCACGGCCGCAGCATCGACTGGTCGCCCGACGGGGCAGCACTCGCTATCGTCGATCGCGAGCGGGAGGGGAGTCCCCTCAACATCCTGTTCGTCGCACCCGACGGTCACGACGTGCGCGCCGTGCTCCAGCACCCGATGGCGTACCTCCAGAACCCCACGTTCTCCGCCGACGGACGAACGCTCGCCTACGTCGGAGGACCGGGCTTCCTCGCGCAGGACATCTACGTGATCGCGCTGCCCGACGGCCAGCCGCGCCGCTTGACCACCGACGCGCGCCACATCGCAGGCATGACGTGGAGCGCCGACGGCAGCAATCTCATCTTCTCGTCCAATCGCGGCGGGCTCTTCGCGATTTGGCAAGTGCCTGTCGATGGCGGGGAGCCGCAGCTCGTGAACGCCGTCGGAGAGGATGCCTACGCGCCGACGCTGGCGCGGCGCAGCGGCTCGCTCGCGTACCTGCGGCTCCGTGCCGACTGGAACATCTGGCGCACGCCGGGCCCCGCCTCCGATGCGCCGTCCGCGGCGCCGACGCGGCTGATCGACTCCACGCGCGAAGAGTGGCAGCCGTCCTATTCGCCCGACGACTCGCACATTGCGTTCGTCTCGAGTCGATCGGGCAGCCAGGAGATCTGGGTGGCGACGGCGGCGGGGACAGACGCCGTGCAGATCACCACGTTTCGCGGCCCGCCGACGGGCACCCCGCGGTGGTCGCCGGATGGCCGGCATCTGGCCTTCGACTCGCGCCTGCGCGGCCACTCGGACATCTTCGTCACCGGCAGCGACGGATCCGGCCTGCGGCGCTTGACCGAGGACACCTCCGAGGATGTGATCCCGAGCTGGTCACACGACGGACGTTTCGTGTACTTCACGTCGGATCGCGGTGGGCGCGATCAGGTCTGGAAGATCCCGGCCGACGGTGGCACGCCGCAGTTGGCGCTCGCCACCCCGGCCCGTGACATCCACGAGTCCGACGACGGCAAGGCGATCTATTACTGGCGCGACGGCGCGGTGTGGAGCGGCGGCGCGTCCGGCGAGCGCGAGTCGCGGCTGGCCGCCGACCCGCAGTATGGCAACTGGCTCGTGCGCGCCGACACCCTGTACCTGTTGAACGACAGCCGGAAACCGCGTCCCGCGATAGAAGCGGTGTCGCTCGCGACCTTGGAGCGGTCGGTGGTCCGCGAACTGGACGACTGGCCGCACGTACGGTTCCCGCCCGCCTTCGATCTCTCGCATGACGGCCGATGGTTCGTCTTCGGCCGAGTCGATCAACTCCAGAACGACGTGATGCTCGTCCAGCATTTCAGGTAGCCATGCGCACACTGTGCGGTTCGCTCGTGTTCCTCGCGTTCGTGGCCGCATTCAACCCCGGCGCGTCCCCTTCCGCACCGGCCGTTGCCGGCGCGGATGTCGTCACCCAGCACAACGACACCGACCGTACCGGCTGGAACCCGCACGAGACCGTGCTGACGCCTGAATCCGTTGCGGGAGGCACGTTCGGCAAGCTGTTCGATCTCGCCGTGGACGGCCTGATCTACGCGCAGCCGCTCGTGGTGGCGGGAGTCGAGATCGACGGCGCTCGACACAATCTCGTGCTCGTGGCCACCGCGCACAACAGCCTCTATGCGTTCGACGCCGACTCGGGCGCGCCTGTGTGGCACGACAACTACGGTCCCAGCATCCCGACGCCCAACCGCTTCTGGAACACCGCGTGGGGCGTCTACCTGGATCTGACGCCGGAGCTGGGGATCATCAGCACGCCGGTCGTCGATCGCGAGACGATGACGATCTATTTCACGACGGCGACGTGGCAGGCGCCGCAGCAGGTCGAATCGCGGCGCGCCCGAATCTGGGAGAACGACGCCGAGGCCCCGATCGTGAACTACTACCTGCACGCGGTCGATCTCCGCACTCACCAGGAGCGCCCGGGGGCGCCCGTGCGCATCGCGGGCAGCGTGCCCCTGCTGTCGTCGCATGCCGGCCGCCATGAGGGCGCCGCCCGGCTGACCTTTAATCCGATGCAACATTTGCAGCGGCCCGGGTTGTTGCTGGCGAAGGGACGGGTACTCCTCGGGTTCGGCGGGCATGCTGACCAGATTCCATATCAAGGGTGGGTCTTCGCGTACGACACGCAAAATCTCAGCGCTCCGCCCTGGGCCTGGTCGAGCATGGCGGGCGGAGCCGTCACGCAAGTCAACGGCTCGGGAGTCTGGCAAGCCGGGATGGGCCTGACCACTGATGCCGCCGGCAACGTGTACCTCGTGACAGGCAATGGCGAGTTCGATCCGTCTGCCGCGCAGTTCGGCGACAGCGTGGTGAAGCTGTCGCTGGACGGCGGCCTGACCACGACCGATTCGTTCACGCCCTGCAATCAGGAGTGCCTCGACGCTACCGACGGGGACCTGGGCTCCTCGGGCCTGCTCCACGTGCCCGGCACCCACCTGGTCCTGCTGGGAGGCAAGCTCGGGCGCATCTTCGTCCTGAACACGAATCGCCTGGGCACGTTCACGCCACCGCCAGCCGCACGCTGTGCGACCGCGTGCAGCGACCCAAGAGTCTTCAGCTGCCCGAATCCCAACGTGGTCCAGGAATTCCAGGCTGGCTGCGACGTCCATGGCAACGAGGCCACGATCGCGCCGGTCACGCCGTGTTCCGCGGCGATGGAACAGGGCAAGGCGCCGCCCGGGAATTGCCCGCCGCTCGTGTACCAACTCGTCGGCCACCACATTCACGGCTCGCCCGTTTTCTGGCGCGGCGATCGTCGCGGTCCGGCGATCTATGTGTGGAGCGAGAACGACGTACTGCGCGCGTTTCCGTTCGACGCCGCAGCCGGCCGGTTTTTCGGGACCGGATGCGCGGCGCGTCCGGCGTCCCTCGCCTGGACCGTCGGACGCGAGCTGTCGCCGTGGAAGCTGCATTACGGCATGACGGGCGGAATGCTTTCGATCTCGTCCAACGGGCCCCGGGACGGCATCGTGTGGGCGACGACACCGACCAACAACGACGCGAACCAGCGTGTGGTGCCGGGCATTTTGCGTGCGTACGACGCCAACGACCTGCGGCATGAGCTCTGGAACAGCTATCAGCTCCGCGACCGCGACGACTTCGGGAACTTCGCGAAGCACGCGCCACCGACAGTGGTAAATGGCAAGGTGTACGTCGCGACCTTCTCGCGCCACCTGAGCGTCTACGGGCTGCACGCGCCTGCCGCCGAAACTGCTCCGCGGTCGCTGCTGGCGAACGGCGACTTCGAGGAGGGCACGTCCGGGTGGACCTTCGACGGTCCCGGGAAGGTGAACGACGCCTTCCCCTACTGGGGCACTCGTGCGGCGACGTTGTGCCCGCTGCCCAATCGCGACGTGCGCCTGTGGCAGGAGATCGAGGCGCCGGCCAGTGGCACATACGTCCTGAGCGCGATGCTCGCGACCGACATCCGCGATGGCAATGTGCGATCCACCGGCGCCCTCGACCGACTGACGCTTGGGGCAGACGTTGACGGCGTCCACGCGGGGGATTCGCGCGGCGTCGTGGCGTTCGCCGGCTACCAGCGTCATCGAGTGCTGTTCGCGGCCACCAAGGGCAGCCGGATTCGTGTGTGGTACTACGCGCCGCCCGCTGCGCCCCTGCCGTACTTCGGAATCACGCCGCCGGATGCACAGCCCGAGGCCTACGCCGTCATCGACGGGGTCGTGCTGACGCCTCCGAAGTAACGCGCCTCAGGACTGCCTGAGTACCGCGGTCGGATCGGTCTGTGTCGCCTGATGCGCGGGGCGAACGACGGCCAGGCACGCGGCGAGCAGGAACAGGGCAGGGACCGCGGCGAAGGTGGGCAGGTCGATGCCTGGCACGTCGTACAGCAGGCCAGCCGTGAGCCGGCCGACGAGTGCGGCCGCGCCAAGACCGACGAGCACCGCCGGGGCCATTACGCGAAGCGTCTCTACCGCGAGCATCGAGAGAATCTGTCCGCGGCCCGCGCCGAGCGCGATGCGCACCGCCAGCTCACGACGGCGCACGAGGATCGCGTAGCTCAGCACGCCGTAGAGTCCCACCAGCGCCAGCAGCAGCGAGATCGCCGCAAACGTCCCCACGACGAACGCGCCCATGCGGGCGTTCCAGAGTGCGGTCGACACGTGCGCCGACATCGTGTCGAGCGCGAGCACGGGCAGCTCCGGGTCGAGCGCACGGACCGCGGCGCGGAGCGGCCCAGCGAGCCCGGCCGGATCGCGGTCGGTCCGGACGTTGATCGCCAACGCGCGGTCGGGCCATTGCCGCAGCGCGACGTATGCGATCGCGCTCGGGTCTTCGCCGACGGACACGACCTTGCTGTCGGCGACGACGCCGACGACCTGCAC
>JBKPSY010000128.1:0-14225 GCA_046735235.1 Acidobacteriota bacterium
GGCGCTGCCGTGGCCGCGGGCGCCGCGGTGTCGAAGCGCTTGATGACGTCAGCGGTCAGGTCCAGCGTCGGGTCCGCGAACACGATGCCCGCGTCGGCCTGGCTGAAGAGGATCGTGATCTTCCGCTCGGCGACGACCTGCTGGATGATCGGCAGGAGCTTGGCCTGGAAGGCGTTCTGCAGATCCTGCTGGAGCTGCTGCACTTCTTCCTGCGCATCCTGCTGGGAGCGCTGCAGATCCTTCTGCTCCTTGTCGATGTTGCGTTCGAGCTCGGCGCGCGCCGCCTCGTTCAGCATCGTGCCCTGCGCCGACAGCTTCTGCTGATCGGCCTGGAGCCTCTTGTTCAGATCATTCAGCTCGCTGATCTTCTTCTGGTTCAGCGCCTGCACCTTTGCCGTCGACGCCTTGCCTTCGGTCGATTCGGCCGCGATGCGCTGGATGTTGATCACCGCAAACCGCTGGCCCTCGGCCGGCGCGGCGGCCGGCGCCTGGGCGAGCGCGAGCGAGGGCGCCAGCAGCACCGAGGCGCCCAGCGCGAGAGAGACCCCAAACACCTTCATAGATCCAATCCCCTTCTCGTGGAGGTACAAGAACCCCTAAGTATAGCAACAAGCTGGGCCGTGCGTCACCTGCCAGCCCGTCGACGCCGGGCCTAGAACGTCGACCCCACCGCGAACTTGAACGTGTTGGCCTTGGCCGGCACCAGGTTGTTGTCGTACATGCCTTCGCGGTTCATGTTGTGGGCGTAGATCAGCCGGAAGGGCACGTTCAGGACCGGCATGAAGAACCGGACCTCGGCGCCCGTCGACATCACGAACGAGTCGATCGCGAAGGACTGGCCGAAATCCTTCACCTGCCCCGCATCGAAGTACCCCAACACGCGGAACGGCCCGGCAATCGTGTAGTGATACTCCGCGTTGAACAGCACGTCCTTGTTGCCGCCGAGCACGACGAACGTCACGGGGTCGCGGGGACCGATCGTCCGGATGTCGTAGCCGCGCACGCTGTACTCGCCGCCCAGGAACAGCCGCTCGTAGATTGGCATGGTGATGGCGGTGGTGCTGCCGTACGGCTCGAGGTAGTCCACCTGCCCGCGGACGCCGAATGTGGTCTTCCGTGACGTCGGCTTCCACCACACGCCTTCGACGTGCGGCTTCAGGAAGAAGACGTCGCCGCCGACGCCGGCAAAGTCGGAGCTGAGCGTGAAGCGCTTGCCGGCGTTCGGGAAGATCGGATTGTCGATCGTGTTGTGAACCAGGCTCGGCGTGATCTGGCTGATCGTCCGCGCACCGCCCTGGTTGACGAGGAGCGCATCGGCCAGGAACGGGTTGCGTGAGATTGTCCCCGGATCGAGATACGCCGGGTTGACGTCCTTCACCTTCGTGACTTCCAGCGTGTAAGTGACGAACAACCGCGTGAAGTCGCGCACCGGGAAGCCCATCGTGAGGTTGCCGCCGGTCGAGTCCTCGGTGTAGGCCAGGTAGTACTGGATCTCGCGCTTGTACAGATTGACGCCGGCGGTGATGGGCCGGTCGAAGAGGTACGGCTCGGCGAAGGCGAGCTGATAGTTCTGGACCTGCGTGCCCGCCATGACCGCGAACGTCACGCTCTCGCCGCGACCGAGGAAGTTCTGTGTCGAGAACGAGAGCTGTCCGAAGAAGCCCTCATACTGCGAGACGCCGGCGCCGAAGGTGAGCTGGTTGCGGTTCTGCTCCTGGACCTTCAGCGTGACGTCGACCTTGTTCTTCTGGCCGGGGACCTTCTCGACCTTCGGGTTGTCGGGCCCGCCTTCGATTTCCTTGAAGTACCCGAGCTGGTTGATCTTCTTGATGCTGAACTTGAGCGCCTCGGTGTTGAAGACGCCGTTCTCGAGCAGCCGGACCTCGCGGCGGACGACGCTGTCGAGCGTCGTGGTGTTGCCGACGAACGTGATGCGGTTGACGAAGTACTGCTCGCCTTCCTTCACGTTCATCGTGATGTCGACGATCGCCGGCTGCTTCTTCGCCGCTTCGAGCGCCCCGGGATCGTCCATCTTCGAGGGATCCGGCATGTTGCGCGGCTTCATGTCCGGGTAGCTCGTGAACTCCCAGTAGCCGCCGGTGCCGTAGGCATCGCGCATCTGCTCGATGCCCTTCTGGATCTTCTTGAGGCTGTAGTAGTCGCCCTCGTTCATCTTGAACAGCGGGCGCAGCGACTCGGACTTGATGACCTTGTTGCCGTCGAAGTTCAGGCTGCCGACCTTGTAGCGATCGCCCTCGGTGACGGGGATGTTCAGCTGGATGTAGCGCTTGCTGCCGTCCTTCGTGTCCTCGAGGACCTTCATCTCGGGCGCGCCCACGTGCGCGGCCATGTAACCCTTGTTCGCGTAGTGCTCCTGAATCTTGTCCGCGTCGTCCTCGAACTTGGTCTCGTTGTACGTGCCGTGGCCGTTGATGAACGACAGCCAGCTCTCGGAGCGGTTGTCTTTCATCTCGTGCTCGAGCTCGCCGTCGGTCAGCGCCTTGTTGCCGATGAAGTCGATCTTCTTGATGCGGACTTTCGGCCCATCGTCGATGTGGAACGAGAGGTGCACCAGCTTCGGGCCGGTCGGCAGCTCCTCGATCTCGTGCGTGACCTTGGCGAACTGGTAGCCCTTCTCCGCCATCATGCCCCGGACGATCGTCTCGACCTTGGCGATGGTGGTCGGGTCCACGAACGAGTCCAGGCGGATGGTGACGCCCTCTTCCTTCAGCTTCTCGTCGATCTTCGACTGCTCGATCCTCTTCGTGCCGAGGTAATCGACGATCTTGACGCGCTGCCGCTCCTCCATCTTGAAGATGATGCGCCTGCCGACGACGCCGTTCGGCCAGTTGTCGTCGACCACTTCGATGGAGAGGTTGTCGAGGAAGTTGGTGCCCCAGAGGCGCTTGAAGTCCTCGAGCAGCGACTGCTCGGTCTTCTCGTTATAGGGGATCCACACGCCGGCGGACGGCCGCGAGATCTGCGTCTGGATGTAATAGACGTAGGTCTGGGGGTCGATGACCGACTGGTTGCCCTGCGTCGGGAACGTCAGCTCGATGAACCGTACGAGCGGCGGCGAGTTCGCGGGAGGCAACGTGCCCACGGTGCCGGGCTGCGGGGCCGGCGTCTGCGGCGCCGGTACGGCGGGTTGCGGCGCCGAGGCGGCCGGCTTGTCGGCGGGTGCCGGCGAGGGGCTCTGCGCGGGCTCGGCGCCTTTCTCCGCAGGGGGCACGGCCGGGGCCGGCACCGCCTGGCCTGGATCGCTGGCTGGCGCGGGCGCTTGGGCCCACGCGACGTCGCTGATTGCTCCGGCCCAGAGGCACAACAACAGCGCCGGGGTCGGGAAAGACCGCCTGTACATGTGGTTTGGGAATCCTGCGGGCTACGACCGCGGCGGGGGAAGCCGCGGTTCACCCCAAACTGCTAAGCCTACAGGATGTTTGACGTCTCAGGCCAGTCGCCGGCCGGCCTCGGCCTGTCCGACCGGCCGATAGGCGAGCGCTCCGCCTTCCAGGTAAACCTCGATGTCGCCGCCGCTGCCCAATTGGCCGCGGATCAGCTCCTCCGAGAGAGGATCCTCGATATACCGCTGAATGGCGCGACGCAGCGGGCGGGCGCCGTAGGAGCGGTCCTTGCACGTCGCCTCGATGATCCAGTCGGCGACCTCCGAGGTCATTGTGATCTTGAGGCGCCGGTCGGCCAGGTTCGCGTTCAACTGATCGACCAGGAGCGCGAGAATCCGGCGCAGGTCGTCGTCCGAGAGCGCCTCGAAGACGATGATCTCGTCGATGCGGTTGATGAACTCGGGGTTGAAGGTGCGCTTCACTTCCCCGAGCACCATGTCCGAGACGGAGCGGTTGATCTCGCCCTGATCGGAGGACTGGAACCCGAGGGCGGCCTTCTTCTGGATGAACCGCGCCCCGATGTTCGAGGTCATGATGATGATCGCGTTCTTGAAGTTGACGCGATTACCCAGGCCGTCGGTGAGATGGCCGTCCTCGAACACCTGCAGGAGGATGTTGAACAGGTCTGGGTGCGCCTTCTCGATCTCGTCGAGCAGGATGACGGAGTACGGGTTCCGCTTCACCTTTTCGGTGAGCTGACCGCCCTCTTCGTGGCCTACGTATCCAGGCGGCGAACCAATCAGCTTGCTGACCGAGTGCTTCTCCATGTACTCGGACATGTCGAAGCGGATCAGCGCGTGGTCGCTGCCGAAGAGAAAGTTCGCCAGCGCCCGGGCCAGTTCGGTCTTGCCGACGCCTGTCGGCCCCAGGAACACGAAGCTGCCGACCGGCCGGTTCGGGTTCTTGAGCCCCGCGCGTGACCGGCGGATGGCCCGAGAGAGCGCCGAGATCGCCTTCTCCTGGCTGATCACGCGCCGATGGAGCTCGTCTTCCATCCGCAGGAGCTTGTCGCCTTCGTCCTGGTTGATGGATGCCAGCGGCACGCCGGTCCACTTCGAGACCACCGCGTCGATCTCCTGCTTGCCGACGACCACCTTCCTGCCGGAGTTCTTGACCTCGAACTTCTCGCGGACGAACTGCAGGTTTTCGCGGGCCGTCACTTCCTGCTCGCGGTAGAACTGCGCCGTCTCGAAGTCCTTGGTCTGCACCGCGCTCTCCATCTTCTCGACGGCGACACGGATGCTGCGGTTGATCTCGCCGAACTCCTCGCTGTACCCCGCCTCGCGCAGCTTCGCGCGGGCCCCGGCCTCGTCGATCAAGTCGATCGCCTTGTCCGGGAGGAACCGGTCGGTGATGTAGCGGCTGGACTGGTACACGGCGGCCTCAATCGCGTCGCGCGTGTACTCGACGTGATGGAACTGCTCGTAGCGGTCCTTCACGCCCAGGATGATCGAGATCGCCTCGGTCTCGGTCGGCGGGTCCACCTTGACGGCCTGGAACCGGCGCTCGAGGGAGCGGTCCTTCTCGATGTACTTCCGGTACTCCGCCGGCGTCGTCGCGCCGATGCAGCGGATCTCGCCGCGGCTCAGGGCCGGCTTGAGAATGTTGGCCGCGTCCAGCGAGCCTTCGGCCGACCCGGCGCCCACCAGGGTATGCAGCTCGTCGATGAAGACGATGATGTTGGGGCTGTCGGTCAGCTCCTTCATGATCGCCTTGAGGCGTTCCTCGAACTGGCCGCGATACTTCGTGCCGGCGACGATGAGCGAGATGTCGAGCGCCAGGATCCGCTTGTCGGCGAGAAAGTGCGGGACGTCGCCGTAGACGATCTTCTGCGCCAGGCCCTCGACGATGGCGGTCTTGCCGACGCCGGGCTCGCCGATGAGGACGGCGTTGTTCTTGGTGCGGCGGCAGAGCACCTGCTGCACGCGTTCGAGCTCGGTGTCGCGGCCGACGAGCGGATCGAGATGGTTCTTCATCGCGGCCTCGGTGAGGTCGCGGCTGAATTCCGCCAGGAGCGGCGTTTCCTTGACGCGCGTCAGCGTCGTCTTCTCGTTCAGGAGCTGGACGATGTCGTCGCGGACGGTGTTCAGGCGCATCCCCTTTTCCATGAGGATGGACGCCGCGACGGAGCGCTCTTCGCGGAGGATGCCGAGCAGAAGATGCTCGGTGCCGATGTAGTTGTGCAGCAGCCGGTCGGCCTCTTCGGCGGCGAACTGGAGCACCCGCTTGGTTTCGGCGCTGAACGGGATCTCAACCGACGTCGAGACCTTTTCCCGGAACACGGTCCGGCCCTCGATCTCCTTGCGGATGTTCTCGAGGGACAGGTGCGAACGCGCGAAGATCCGGCTCGTGAGGCCCTTGCCTTCGCGAATCAGGCCCAGCAACAGGTGCTCGGTTTCGATCGAGATGCTCCCGAGTTGGCTGGCCTCGTACCGGGCGAAGAAGAGAACTCGTCTCGCCCTTTCCGTGTACCGTTCGAACATCCGGCCTACCTGCGTTATTGGGTTGTCCGGCCTGGCGGCATCGCACCGCCGACCACACAGTGATTATACGGCATCCCCACCCTGTCCTTTCGGTCAGGCTGCCCGCCGGCTGCAGGCCTGAAGGCGTGCGCGCACGCGACTGAGGCCCGCCGCATGCGCGCGCGTCGTGTGTCGCGCAGGCCCTCGAGCCTGCCGAATGTGTGCGCGCCGTTTGTAGCGCAGGGCTTCAGGCCCGCCGGCGCGTTCGTGCTCTCCAGTTTTCCGGATCACACGGCGACCAGGCGGCCACCTTCGAGGCGCAGCACGCGGTCGCACGCGGCGGCCAGTGTCGGATTGTGCGTCGCGATGACCGACGTCAGGCGCCGCTCGCGGTGCATCTCGCGGAGCAGGGCATGCAGCGACTCGGCCGTCGATTCGTCCAGATCGCCGGTGGGCTCGTCGGCGAGGATCAGCGCCGGCTCCATCACCAGCGCTCGCGCGACGGCCACGCGCTGCTGCTCGCCGCCGGACATCATCGACGGCCGGTGATCGAGCCGCTCCCCGAGTCCGACGCGGCTGAGCAGCGCGCGCGCGGCGTCGCGGGCGTCCTGGGGCGGCCGGCGCGCGATCCGCATCGGCATCTCGGCGTTCTCCAGGGCCGAGAATTCCGGCAGCAGGTGATGGAACTGGAAGACGAAGCCGACGTGCCGATTCCGGAACGCGACCCGCTCGTCGTCGGTCATCCCCCCGAGGCTGCGGCCATCGAGGACGATCTCGCCGCTCTCGGGACGGTCGAGGCCGCCGATCAGGTGCAGCAGCGTGCTCTTGCCGACGCCGCTGGCGCCGACGATCGCGATCATCTCGCCGCGCTCAACGGTCAGCGACAGATCACGGAGCACGTGGATGTCCTGCGTGCCGACGCGATAGCGCTTGTTGAGAGCGGAGACTTCGATGAAGGGCATCGGCTCTGGGCTCTGGGCTCTGGGCTACTCGAACCGCAGCGCCTGGACCGGATCGAGCCGCGCGGCCTGGCGCGACGGATAGATCGTCGCCAGGAAGCAAATCACCACCGCCGACAGGACGACGACGGCGAAGTCGAGCGGCAGGACGACGAACGGGACATGCGAGACCTGGTAGACGTCAGCGGGAATCTTGATGAGCTGATACCGGTCGAGCGTCCAGGACAGGCCCGTACCGAGCACGGCGCCGGCGATCGTGCCGACGAGGCCGATGACGAGCCCCTGGAGCATGAAGACGACCATCACGCTGCGCCTGGTCGCGCCCATGGTCTTCAGGATGGCGATGTCGCGGCTCTTCTCCATCACCAGGAGCACGAGCGACGCGATGATGTTCAGGGCCGCCACGGCGACGATCAGGCCGATTGTGATCGAGATCGCCATCTTCTCGAGCCAGAGAGCCGAGTACAGCGACTTGTTCATGTCGGCCCAGTCCTGCACCCAGTAGTCGGAGCCGAACGTGTCGGCGATGTGCCTGGCGATGGCGGGCGCGTCGTAGAAGTTCTTCACCCGCAGCTCGATCAGGTCCGCGCCCTTGTCGAGCAGCCGCGACGCCAGCGGCAGCGAGACGAACCCGTACGCCGAGTCGAACTCGTAGAGGCCCAGCCGGAAGATGCCGGCGACCCTCAGGCGGCGGGCGCGCGGCATCATGCCCATCGGCGACAACGTGCCCTCGGGCGTCAGCAGCGTGACCGAGTCGCCGACGCGCAGCTGCAGGCCCTTCGCCAGGTCGGCGCCCACCAGGATGCCGGGGACGTCGTCTCCGTTGGCCGGCTGGTTCAAGGCCTCGACGCTGCCCTCGACCATCGACTTGCCGACGTCGGTTACCGCGGGCTCCAGAGCCGGGTCGATCCCTTTCAGCGAGATGAACGCGTCGTCGTGCTCGTTGCGGAGCAGCGCCTTGCCCAGGATCGCGGGCGCGGCGCCGGTGACGCCGGGGACCGCCTCGAGGCGCTTCACCTCTGCGTGATAGTCGGCCATGCCGGTCCGCTTCGAGACGTAGACGTGCGCGGTCGCGCCGAGGATGCGGTTCCTGAGCTCGCCCTGAAGGCCCGTCATCAGCGCGAGCGCGATGATGAGCGCGCTGACGCCGACCATCACGCCGAGGGTCGAAATCAGCGAGATCAGCGAGATGAACGCCTGGCTCCGCCGCGCGAGGAGGTAGCGGAGGGCGATGTGGAGTTCGAAAGGCATGCTGCAAAAGCGAAGCTGGCCGCTGACAGCGGGCCGCTGGCAGCCAATCCCAAATGCTGCCCGCTGCCGGCTGCCTGCGGCCCGCTACACCCCTTCTCTCCTTCGCATATGCGGAAACAAGATCACGTCCCGAATCGACGGACTCCCCGTCAGCACCATGACGAGCCGGTCGATGCCGATCCCTTCCCCACCGGTCGGCGGCAGACCGTACTCGAGCGCCCGGACGTAGTCTTCGTCCATCGCGTGCGCCTCGGCGTCGCCCTTCTTCTTCTCTTCGAGCTGCTGCTCGAACCGGCGGCGTTGCTCCAACGGGTCGTTCAGCTCGCTGAAGGCGTTGGCCACCTCGAATCCGCCGACGTACATCTCGAAGCGCTCGACGGTCTCGGGGTCGTCTGCCCGCTGCTTCGAGAGCGGCGAGACCTCCGTCGGGAAGTCGTGGACGAAGGTGGGCTGCACCAGGTGCTCTTCCCACAGGCGCTCGAAGATTTCGGTGGCGGCCTTGCCGGCCGTGGTGTTCGGCGCGAGCTCTATCCCGAGCTTGAGAGCGACGTCTTGGGCACGCCCGGCGTCCCGAAGGTCGGCGACGGTGACCGTCGTGCCCAGCCGGTCGGAGGCCGCCGACGCCGCGGCTTCACGCAGATTCAGCCGGCGGAACGGCGCGCGGAACGAGATCGTGTGCCCGTTGAACTCGAACTCTTCGCGTCCGGTCGCCTCGCGCGCGACCGTCACGAGCAGGTCCTCGGTCAGCGACATCAGATCGTTGTAGTCCGCGTAGGCCTGATAGAACTCGAGCATCGTGAATTCCGGGTTGTGCTGCGTCGAGACGCCCTCGTTCCGGAAGTTCCGCGACAGCTCATAGACCCGCTCCATCCCGCCCACGACCAGACGCTTCAGGTACAGCTCCGGCGCGATGCGCAGGAACAGGTCCATGTCGAGGGTGTTGTGGTGCGTGACGAACGGACGCGCGGCCGCGCCGCCGGCGATCGGCTGCATCACCGGGGTCTCGACTTCGATGAAGTTCCGGGCGTCGAGGTATCGCCGGACCGCCGACACGACCTTCGCGCGCGTGTCGAACACCGTGCGCGCGTCCGGGTTCACGATCAGATCGAGATACCGCTGGCGATACCGCGTCTCCACGTCACTCAGGCCGTGCCACTTCTCTGGCAGCGGCAGGTGGCACTTGGCGAGAAACGTCAGGCTCGTCGCCCAGACCGTCAGCTCGCCGGTGCGCGTGCGGAACAGATGTCCGCTGACGCCGACGTGATCGCCGAAGTCGAGCAGCGTGAACACCTCGAACTCGCGCGCGGGCAGCGCGTCCTTGCGGATGTACGCCTGGATGCGCTCGCGGCCATCGGAGAGGACGAGGAAATTCGCCTTGCCGAAGCTGCGGATCGCGAGGATCCGTCCGGCGACGGTCGTCTCGACCTTCGTGGCCTCGAGCGCGTCGGCCGCAGCCCCGCCGTGTGCCGCGACCAGGGCGGTCACGGTGTCGGTGGCCCCGAAGTGATTCGGATAAGTCGGAACGCCGAGCGCCTGGAGCGCCTCGAGATGCTTGCGGCGTTCGAGAATGAGGTCTTCGCCCTGGCTCATGATGGAGTGCGGTCGGCGGTCAGCTCGCCCGATTCGATGCGGCGCTTCACGCCGTCGAGCACGCCGTTGATGAACGGCACGGCCTCTTCGGCGCTGAATCGGCGGGCCAGCTCCAGCGCCTCGTCGATGACCACGGCGGGCGGCGTCGACGGCTCGTGCAACAGCTCGAAAATCGCCAGTCGCAGCACCAGCCGATCGACGACCGGCATGCGGTCCAGCCGCCAGTTTGCGGACTGCGCTTCGATGATGGGGTCGATCTGGGTCACGCGCTCCACGGTGCCGCGGACCAGCGCGGACGCCCGCTCGCGGACCCGCTCGGGCAGGACGGCCGGCGCGTCGCCGATGCGCCAGAACGAGTCGGCGACGTCCGGCACCGACAGCCGGCCGACCTCCCATTGGTACAGCATCTGGATCGCCGCTTCGCGCGCCTGATGCGCCCGCTCGGCGCCGAGGGCTCGCTCGCTCACGCGTCGACCCCGCTGGCGGCGTCGCCCAGTCGCACGAGCAGCGTGGCCATCTCGATGCCGGCCTGCGCGGCCTCGTAGCCCTTGTTGGTCGGGCCGGGTTGCGCGCGCTCCAGCGCCTCCTCGGCCGAATTGGTCGTCAGCACACCGAACGCCATCGGCACGCCCGTGGCCGCGGCGGCCGCCGTGAGACCGTTCGACACCGCCTGCGCGATGTACTCGAAGTGTGGCGTGGCGCCGCGAATGAGGCAGCCGAGACAGACGACCGCGTCGAAGCGGCCGGTCTCGGCGACGCGCTGCGCCGCTATCGGCAACTCGAAGCTGCCGGGCACGCGCACGACGGTCTGTTCGGCCGGCTCGACGCCGGCGGCTTCGAGGGCCTCGAGGGCGCCCACGAGCAACCGCTCGGTGACGAAGTCGTTGAAGCGCGCGACGACGATCGCGAACCGCAACCCGGCCGCCGCCTGGGAACCCTCGAGCGTCTGCATCAGCGGCCCTGGAACACCGGCTTGCGCTTCTCGACGAAGGCGCGCGTGCCCTCGCGCATGTCGTCGGTCGCGGCCGCGAGCCCGAAATACGTGGCTTCGATCCGGGCCGCCGCGTCGAGCGGGAGGTCCGCGCCTTCATGGATGGCCGCGAGGATGTAGCGAACCGCGATCGGCGCCTTCGCCGCCAGTTCCTTCGCCAGCGCCAGCGCCTCGTCTCGCAACGACGCGGGCGCCACGACGCGGGTCGCCAGCCCGATCCGCTCGGCTTCGGTTGCCGTGATGCGGCGTCCCGTCAGCGTCAGATCGAGCGCGTGTCCGCGCCCGACGAGTCGCGTCAGCCGCTGCGTGCCGCCGAAACCGGGAATCAGCCCGAGGTCGATCTCCGGCTGCCCGAATACCGCCAGCTCCGACGCCAGGCGGAACGTGCAGGCCATGGCAAGCTCGCACCCACCGCCAAGGGCAAAGCCGTTGACGGCGGCGATGACCGGCTTGCCGAGTGTCTCGATCCGCGCGAAGACCGACTGCCCGTACGACGCGAACGCGCGGGCGCCCTCGGGGCCGAGCCCCGCGATCTCGGTGATGTCGGCGCCGGCCGCGAAGGCGCGCTCGCCGGCACCCGTGATCAGGAGGACGCGCGCCGATTCGTCCGCGGCGATCTCGTCGAGGACCTGCGACAGCTCTTCGAGCAACTGCCGGTTCAGCGCGTTGAGCGCCTTCGGCCGGTTGAGCGTGACCTGGACGACGGGCCCGTCACGATCGACGAGGAGTGTGTCGTAGGGCATTGGAACCAAGTGATTCTATCCCGCCGCCTTCGCAGCCAAGAACAGGTAACGACAGATTACGCTGAATACGCGGATTCGATTCGTCTCGCCACCATCCTCTCGGGCTGCGATTGAGTCCTCAAAAGACACCAGGATTCCGGGATTTCGGGGATTGCACCTGAATCCATTGAATCGCAGAATCCAGGTGTCTTTGAAGACGGCGCAGTCAGCGTGATCCGCAAGACATCTGTGTCATCGGCGGAGTCTGTGGCTTCCCGGTTTCCGCACGACGCGCGCGATGAGCCACACGACCGCGACGCCAGTCGCCGCGCCCGTGCAGTCAGCCACCCAGTCGTTGACGTCGGCCGTGCGGCCCGGCACGAACCACTGATGGAATTCGTCGGTGATGCCGTAGACGGCAGCAAAGGCCACGGCGGCGGCCGCGGCTCGAAGCGACACGCCGTCCCACGTCGCGCCTGACGCCGCGCGAAGCACGAGCACCGCCAGGCCGGCATACAGCAAGCCGTGACCGTCCTTGTCCGTGAAGCCGGACGGAAGCGCGGGGACTTGGCTGATCGACGACTCGATGAAAATCGCCAGCGCGTAGAGCGCGACCGGTCCCCACAGCACGAGGGCGCGGCTGGAACCCGACGGCCGGGACGAAGAAGGCACGGCGGCGGGCCGCCTCAGAGCGGGATCGGGAACATCAACCAGCCGAACACGACGGCGCCCAGGACGAAGCCGCCGAAGAGAACGGCGCCGAAGCGAATCTGCTGAACGACGTCGTCGCGCATCAGCGTCGCGAAGACGGTCGACACGAAGAACGCGAAGACAATCAGGAGGAGGAAGTGACTGTGCACGATGCGGCGCCTATTTGCGGCCTGTGACGAAATCCCAGGCGTCGCAGACCACGAGCAGGTTCAAGAGTCCGGCGACGATCAGAAAGGTGTTGCCGTATTCGTACGTCACCGCCGTCACGGTACCGCCGCCAAGGCTGAGCGCCTTGCCGACCAGATACGGCGCCCCGATGCCAACGTCCGCGATCGCGGCGAGCGCGACGAGCGGCTGCGACAACTCGAACGGAAACAGCCGGCCTTCGAGCGCCAGCCCCACGGCGAACATCAGCGGCAGCATCACCAGGAACACGAGACCCTTGCCCCGCTGACCGCCCCACAGGTGCCCGGCGCCCGGAACGACCCACGCCGCCAGCGCGATCAGAATCGGGTGCAGCCCCTGCGTCCGGTCAATCGTCGTTTCTCGCACCACAGCAGTTTACCGCAGGTCTCCGCGGCCGATCGCCGCCAGCCACACCGCCGTCGCGATGCCGAGCGGCAGCGCGCCCACGCAGCGAATCAGCGATCCGGGGTTCAGTCCAACGCCGAATTCGAGCAGCCAGAGAACCGCCGTCGGCAGCGCCGCAACAACGAGCGCGAGACGCCAGCGCCGCGAGGCGTCCGAGACGTCGCGAGGCGCCACGCCTGCGCCGATTGTGACCAGACCGACGAGGCCGCCTATCGCGAAGCCCATGTACAGGCCCGCGCAGCGCCCGCACACGGGCCACTGCTGGCCGCAGCTGAAGAACGACCGATCAGGACGCTGATGACATACCAGGTGCCCCACCGCGTAGCCGACCCGAATCGAAGTGGCAAGAAGTGGTGTGACGGAATCGCGCGCGCACGCGGCCAGAGGCACGGCAATGCCCGCGATGACGCCGAGCAGCAGGAGCGCGACGGCCGCGAATCGGCCTGGCCTGTCCACGCGCGCAGCATATCGCAGCGAGGAAGGATGTCGGCCGCGCGGAACGCCAGAAACAGCGCCGTGTAAGCTGAGGGGCGATGGGCTCATTGTTGCTGACGATCGCGCTGGCGATGACGGCCGGGTGCTTCGCCGTCGCCGCGATCGGCATGCGACGCATCGGCCGCCTCACCGACAACAGGGATCGTCGCCTCGATGGTCCGCGCGTCTCCGTCGTGCTCGCCGCGCGCGACGAAGCCCAGCACCTCGGCGCGACCCTCGAGACACTGCGGGCGCAGACCTACCCGTCACTCGAGATCGTCGTCGTCGACGACCGATCGGCCGATGCCACCGGCGCGATTGCCGAGGCCGCCGCAGCCGCCGACGCGCGAATACAGGTCGTCCACGTCGAGTCGCTGCCGGCGGGTTGGCTTGGGAAGAACCACGCGCTCCAGTCAGGCGCCGCACGGGCGCACGGTGAGCTCCTGCTGTTCACAGACGCTGACGTGCGATTCTCCCCGGGAACCATCGCGGGCGCCGTAGAGATCGTCGAGTCCGAAGGGCTGGATCATCTTGCCGCGCTGCCGGCGATCACCTCGCCCTCGCCGGCGGTCCGCTGGTCGATCGGCGCCTTCGCAATGTTCTTCCTGCTCTTCACGCGAGCCTGGCGCGTGCCCGATCCGTCGAGCCGCGCGTCAATCGGTATTGGAGCCTTCAACCTGGTCCGCGCCTCGGCGTACCGGGCCGTCGGCGGTCACGAGCAGATCCGGCTGCGGCCAGACGATGACCTGATGCTCGGCCGGGTGCTCAAGCAGCACGGATTCCGCGCGGGACTGCGGACGAGCGGCGGCACGGTCAACGTCGATTGGTACGCGTCACTCGGCGAACTGGTGCGGGGCGTCGAGAAAAACACGTTCGCCGGCCTGAATTACAGCGCGCTCGCAGCGGTCGCCAGCGTGTCAGGCCTGATTCTTCACGCCGGGTATTTCCTGCTTCCTTTCCTTTTGACTGGACCGATGCGAGTCCTGGCGCTGGCGTCGGTGGCCGTGCTGCTGGCGTCAGGGGCCGTGGCGGCGCCGTCGATCGGACAGTCGGCCTGGACGACCTTCCTG